>NZ_KB375270.1:1285454-1606818 GCF_000314735.2 Afipia felis ATCC 53690
TCCGGATCGATCGTGTGCGCCGCGCCCACTTCGTCATAGACGCGCGCGTCAGTCACCGCAGACAGCGGCCCCAGTTTCGGTTTGATACGCCGGTCCGGCGGCCAGCCATCCAGCACCAGTCGCCACGTCTGCGTCAGCAACGCGCAACGGCCGAGCGCCTCGACATGGCTGCGCGCCGCCGCGATCAAGCTTGCGATCAGCACGTCATCGTCGTCGGTCTCGACGCGCAGATATGCTTTTGCGTCAGACACCGAGATCGGCTCGGCCTCCGGCGGAGTCAGAAGAATGGCGGCCATCGGCTCACTTCTCTTTCAGTTGACAAAACCCTTGCGCGTGGGCTCAAGCTGCGGGCATGACGCCGCTTCGCCTCCCCCTCGCTTTCATCCTGACGTTTGCGCTTGCGCTTCCCGCGCATGCCATCACCGGCAGTCGCTCTGCGCCGAGCGCTACGATCGCGCAGTCGCTCGTCACCGTGATCGGACCAAATGGCGTTGTCTGCACGGGCGCGGTGATCGCGCCGACAGTGGTGCTCACTGCCGCGCATTGCGTGACATCGAGCGCATCGCTGCGTCTCGTCGATTATTCCTCGCAGCCGCCGCGCCTCGTCACGCCACGCAAGGCGTTGACGCATCCGCTCTACAGCGCTCAGGCGATGGCCGCGCATCGCGCCACCGCCGATATCGCACTGGTGCAATTGCCCGCGCCGATGCCGGGCAAGACGCCGGTGGCGCTCGGCACGCCGAACCTGCCTGTGGTGCCGGGCGCGATGTTCGCCATCGCGGGCATCGGCTCCAGTGCGCCCGGCGGCAACGATGTCGGCACCGCGCGCGCGGCTTCCCTCACCGTCACCGGCAAGCCCGGCACGTTGCAGATCCGCCTCACCGATCCGCTGACGCAGAACAAGCGCGCGGGCATGGGCGGCTGCACCGGTGATTCCGGCGCGCCGATGCTCGAAAACCAGGGTGGACGTAGCGTCGTCGCGGGCGTGGTAAGCTGGTCCACCGGACCGAACTTCACCAACGGCTGCGGCGGTATGACCGGCGTGACGCCACTGACTCTATATAAAGGCTGGGTCGTGCAGACGGCCCGAAGCTGGGGTACCACGTTTTGACAGCCCCGCACGACACGCTCACCAGGCGGAGACCGTTGATGCTGCGCAAATCGTTTGTTGTTCTATCACTGTCAGTGCTTTTCGCGCTGCCATGGGCAGACGGCGCCTTCGCCCAACAGCAGAAGCACAAGCCGCGAAAACATCCCGCGCCGGAAGCGGCGACAACGCTCGCACCGCGCTCCCCTTCACACAACCCATGCGCGCAGTATGGCGCGGGCTTCGTCCGCGCGCCCGGTAGCGACACATGTGTTCGGATCGGCGGTTATGTCGGCGTCGATGTTGGAGGCCGGTTCTAGCCCGCTTTTCATGCGCTGCCGCCGAGCCCGTCAGTTATGGGGCTTAAGCTTCTTCTTGTGATGAACGACGGGTTGCGCCGGCGCGGGCTGCGTCTGCAACTGCTGCCGCGATTCCTGAAGCCTGCGCTGATAGCCGGGTGAGTCCATCAGGTTCGGCGCGCCACCACGTGCGAAACACGGGGATAGGTTTGCCAGTGCAGCAAGGACAAAAGATACGAAAACCATGATGCGCATCTGGAGCACTCCTCCTCTCAGAGAACAGCAATTTATATCTTGTACCGACCAATTATCTGAATTCGAAAAGTCGTTCCGCATAAAAACCCTGTAAACACGAATTTTTCTGAACAAGCATTCAGAAAATTATGAGCGATACGCCGGAACGTCATCATCGATCGCAGGTTCACCCTCCACTGAATGGAGGAGGACTTGATATGAAGAAAATTTCTTTCGCGTTCGCAGCGCTTGTTGCGCTGGTTATTGCAGCACCGACCATTGCCTCGGCAGAAACCGTCGTGATCAAGAAAGGCTACCACCACCATCACATGGATCGCGGCTGGCATCACGGCTGGCACCATGATCGCGGCTACGGCCATAAGACGGTGGTAATCAAGGAGCATCGTCGAGACTATTAAAAACAAATGGCCCCTTCATCGGGGCCATTTCCTTTTGTGTGCGCTATGAGTGGGGCAAACCGATGTGGAGCCGGTATCTACTGAAACGCAACCCCGATCTTTCGACCGTTGGTCCAGGCGACGCGGCATTTCTTCTTGATGGCGCCGTGGATCAATTCAAAGCGCTTCGGCAACACCACGCCGGGATTGACCTGCAGGCACACGCCGCCCGCGCCATAATCGATAATGAAGCAATCGATCAGCGGCGACTTCGCATCAATCGCAATCTTGCCGGAGCTTGAAATACGCCCCGAAGGTTTGACACGCGCGAAACGTCTGTTCTGAACCACGCACCACCTCGAAACTGGCAGCCAGCATCCACGGCCCAAACCGCCATAATCGGTAACATTATGACGCCAGAAGTGAACGACTGGTTAAGCGCGGGCCGACCCGCCTGCAACACGCAGACAAGCCGGCCACTGAATGGGGCACCTCAGCTTGCCGCGAATTTCACCAGCTTGATGGCGTCGAAGTCCTGGACACCGCCACCGACCCGCTTGGTGGTGTAGAACAGCACGTAAGGTTTTGCGGAATACGGGTCGCGTAGTACCCGCACGCCGAGCCGGTCGACGATCAGGTAGCCACGTTTGAAGTCGCCGAACGCGATCGACAGCGAGTTCGCCGCGATGTCCGGCATGTCCTCCGCTTCCACCAGCGGGAACGTCATCAGCGAGGCACGCCCGCCCGCTTGTGCCGGCGGCTGCCACAGATACGCGCCGCCCGAATCCTTGAACTTGCGGATCGCGGCCTGCGTCTTGCGGTTCATCACGAAGCTGCCGTTCTGCCGGTAGCCCGCCTTCAGCGCGTAAATCGTATCGACCAGCACGTCGGACGGATTGCTGGCTGGAAACGCGCCCGCGTTGCCGCTCGCGACATAACCGAGCTTGCCCCAGGCCCATGAGGCGTTCGCCACTGTGTCGTATTGCAGAAAGCCCTTCGGCTTGCTGCTGCCGTCGCCGTTGACGAAGGCCGCGCCTTCCTGCACCGCGAAGGTCAGTTCCACCTCCGAGGCGATCCAGTCGTCGATGTTCACGGCAGAGTCGTCGAGCAGTGTCGCGGTCGCCGCCGGCATGGCGTAAAGCTCCATGGCGGGAAACGACAACGCGTCGAGCGTGGGCGACGTGGTCTGCGTGCGCGAATCCGTCTCGCCCACCCAGCCGGTCGCGGGACCCGCGGTCATGAACGGCTTCTTGTAGACGCCGCCGGAAATCTCGCGCACGGATGCGATGGCGCGGATCGGCGAAATCGCCGCGAGACGTTCCCCGATCTCGCGTTCGAGTTCGGAGGGCACGAGATAGCCGCCATCGGTACTACTTCCCGCCGACATCGCCTTGGTCTCGATCTGGCGCAAGGCCGACGCCTCGCCGGAGCGCACATAGGATTCGAATGCGCTCTTGTGTTCGCGCGCGGTGTTGTCGGTGTGGCTCACGCGGCTGCCGTCCAGCGAAGGCCGCGCCGTTTTGAGCGCCAGTTCGTCGATCCGTTTCATCTGCGCGTCGAGCGCGCCGTTGATGCGGTCGACCTTCTCCTCCAGCAGCACGTCGGCACGGCGTCCGAGGGACGCCAGGCGCTCGTCGTTCGCCGCCTTGAATTCCTCGAACATCTGCATGATCTGGTCGTGCTCGCCGCGTGCGGCGGGAGCGATGCCGGATTTATGCTCCGGCGCGTGGTCTTGAATGTCGTAATCCATATGGTTCTCCTTCATGAAGAGGTTGAAAAACGTTTGGGCCGCGCACGTCCCTTCACCGCATGCACCCGCGCGCCGGCGAGCAGCGGAAACGTGACGATCGACACTTCCCAGAGATCGACCTGGTAGAGACGGCGGATGCGGGTTTTCGGATCGATCCGCCCGCGCACGGTGCGGTAGCCGATCGATAGCCCGTCGATCGCGCCTTCACGCACCAGCGCCATCAGTTCGCGTCCGCGCGCGACTTCGGGAATGAGACGCCCCCTCGCCCACAGCCCGCGCATGTCCTCACGCAACTCGAGCCAGATGCCGACAGGTTCGGACGGGTCGTGCTGGAACAGCATCGGAATGCGTCGCAACCCGCGATGCTGCAGCGTTTGCGTGAACGCGCCCGGCATCACCATGTCGCGCGCCTGATCGACCTCGCCGAACAGGCTGGCGTAACCTTCCACCGCGCCATCGCCAGTGAACGAAACGCGCGAAGCGGATGGCAGTGGCGCATGCATGGGCGTTCTCGCAGAATGCAAGTTGGAAAAGAAATCGGTAGGATGAACTGAGGTGCGGCGCGCTACTTCACGCGGCGTGGCTTGCGCTTGGCCGGTTTGGTGGCGGCCCTCACAGGTGCGCGCGGCGCCTTGTGCTGTATCTTTTCAAGATGTGCGAGGAATTCGCGGAACACCGTGAGGTGCGCAGGTCTAGCTTTCGTCTCGCCGCTGATCGATTGAATCACCGTATGCAATTCGTCCATCATCTAATCCATCGGTTTGCGGCGGCGTGCCCGCCGGTTGAAAAGAGACAATTCGCGCACGAAATCATCGAACCGCCTCAAAGCGGCCGCGAGTTCACGCAGCGTGAAAAGAAAGGCGGCGCTCGCCGCCACGGCCCATAGAAACAGCGCCAGATGCGCGAGATCGCCGCGCTCGGCAAAGGTGCGGACAAGATCATTCATTTGAATCGCCAATCCTGGAGACGAAAAAGGCGCATCGAACTTTCGCTCGATGCGCCTTCTCTTCCGAATCTCGCTGAACCAGGCGGGAGAACCGCCCTGTCCGAAACTCAATTGAGTTTAGCGGGCGGCCTCAGCGAGGTGACAGCGCTTGGAATGAAACACTGGACCACCTCCTTTCGTTGTTGACGATGAATGGAAGGTAATCGCCTCTTTCGATTTTGCAACGCTCCCGGTGTGGGTTCCCGCATTCACTCAAATCTATCCCCACCATCAACAGGCACGTAGCCCGCCGCCTCGCGCTTTTCGTTGAGCGTGAGGAACTGCGCGCGCGCGATGCGATCCCACAACGCGTTCCGATCAGAAACCAGCGCCTCGATGCGGTCGGTGTCGACAACGAGCCGCAGTTCGTTGCCGAACTGCGGCGCCAACCACTGCGCCAGCGCATGGCCGACGCGGGACGCGAGCGGCAGGATCGTCTGCCGCCACAGCGCGCGGTTGGCTTCCTGAAAATTCGCATAGGTGTTGTCGCCGGGAATGCCGAGCAGCATCGGAGGCACGCCGAAGGCCAGCGCGATTTCGCGCGCGGCTGCGTTCTTGGCTTCCAGAAAATCCATGTCCTTCGGCGTCAGCGACATCGCCTTCCAGTCGAGCCCGCCTTCGAGCAGCAACGGCCGCCCGGCATTGGCCGCGCCCTGATAGGTATCGGTGAGTTCGCGCTTGAGCCGCTCGAACTGGGAGTCGGAGAGCACTGCACCCTCCGGCCCGGCATAGACCAGCGCACCCGACGGCCGTGCCGCATTGTCGAGCAGTGCCTTGTTCCATTTTGCCGCGGCGTTGTGGATATCGACCGCGACAGCCGCCGCCTCCAGCGGCGCCAGGCCATACTGATCGTCGAGCGGATGGAAGAATGTGAGGTGCAGGATCGGCGGCACGCGTTGCGCCGATTGATCGAACCGCACGCTGCGGCCGCCGACAGTATATTCGTAGGCCTCCGCCCATCCGTCCGTGCCCGGGACCACCTTCATGCGGTCGGGCCGCAGCACATAAAGCTCGCGCACGTCGCCATCCAGCGCCACGCCTTCGACATAGGCGTTGCCGGAGAGCAGCATGTGCGCATACAGCGTCTCGAACAGGCTCGCGCCGTCCTGCCGCGGATTGGGTCGCGCCAGCAGTTGCGACAGCGGATGCGCCTCAAGCTCGCGCGCCCCCTCATACAAAAGATAGATGCACGCCGCCGCGTTCTCCGCGATCAGCCGTACCGCGCGATGCACCACTGCGTTGGCGAGATAGCCTTCACGTGCGAGCGCCGCGTAGTCACGCGGCGTCCATCGTGCGCGGCCACCGGACGCAAAAGCCAGCACCTGCGCGGTACGGCTCGCTTTAGATTCAGGGGCTGCGAGAAGTGTTTTCAAACGATCGAACATCGTCTCTCCAATGTCAGAAACTCCGCATCCGCGGCTGACCACGCGCGCCGTGCGTCAACGACGTCAGCGCCCACACCAGCGCGTCGAGCCGATCCGGCGAGCGGCCCGACGACAATCCCGTCGGCGCGAAGTCGCACATCTCGTCTTCCAGCGCGGCGAACAGGCCCACGTGCCTCACCCGCCTTTGCTCGTAGAGCGTGGCGATTGGTTCGGCCCGCAGCCACTTGCCGCGATGCGCGCGCACCGAAAGCACCGGCACGTCGGGATCGGCCTGCGCGATGACATCGCGCACCATCTCGCCACCCTGGTTGACTTCCACCACCAGTGCGTCGGCTTCCAGCCTGCGCCACAGCGCGATCGCCCTCGCGGACCAGATTTTTGGCGCGGCCTGCGCCAGCGTGTCGTCGGCAAGAACGTAAAGCGCGCCCTCGCCCGTGATGCCCGCCGCGACGATGCCGCAGGAATCAGCACGCTTGCCCGAGGTCGCTGGCGGATCGACCGCCACGACGATGCGTTGCAACGGCGGCGCTTCGCTCACGCGGCCTTGCTCGATGACTGAGCGAGTCCACAATGCATCCGTGCGGTCCTCGATCAGCTCACCGTCGAGCTCCTGCCGCCCGAGGCGCGTGCCGGCGTAGCGTGCCATCACATTCTTCAGAAACGTCGGCGCGAGATGCAGCGCATTGGCTTTCGTCGCCGCGCGGGTCGTCACGCAAGTCTCGTCCTTCAGCAAACGCTTGATGAGCGCGGTCGGGCGCGGCGTCGTGGTGATCAACTGTCGCGGCTGCGCACCGAGGCGCAGGCCGAACTGCAGCATATCGAAAGCCGCGTCGGCATATCGCCATTTCGCCAGTTCGTCCGACCACGCGCAGGAAAATTGCGGGCCGCGCAGGCTCTCGGGATCTTCCGCCGAGAACGCATAGGCCACCGCGCCATTGCACCATTCCAATCTTTTACGAGAAGGCAGCCACACCGGCCGCTCGTCGCGGCGATGCACCGCGAGCAATCCCGAGACCCCCTCGATCATCACCTCACGGACATCGTGTTCCGTCTCGCCGACCAGCGCGATTTGTCTGGCTGGCTCCATCGCCAGCGGCGGCAATCCTAAAGCCTGCGCGCGAATCCACTCCGCGCCCGCGCGCGTCTTGCCCGCGCCGCGGCCGCCGATCATCAGCCACGTCGTCCAGGGCTTGCCATTGGCAGCAAATTCCGGCGGCCATTGATGCGAATGCGCGAACAGTTTCCAGTCGGAGGCGATGGCGTCGAGTTCGTCACTATTCAGCCTCGCCAGGATGTGCAGCCTTTGCGTCGGCGACAAGTTCATCCAGTCGCTGCGCGAGCTGGCGTCGAAACTCGTCGAGGTCGCGGGGCACTGTGTCGTCATCCTCGCAGTTCTTCTCCTCCCTGTCGCGCAACAACATCACCTCGCGCAGCGTGCGCGCCAGCGATGCCAGAGTCCGCGCGCGGCGTTCGGCCTCGGTGCGATGGCGCGGGTGCACGTGCGTCCCGCATATGATGATTTCGATCTGCGTCAGTTCGCGCTCGATGGCGCTGCTCACACGCTTCAGCAAAGCTGGTAGCGGCGCGGGTGGCGGATCGTTGAGCCGATCGACCGCGCTGCGGATATGGCTGGCGCGATTCCGCGTGGACGTAGTGTCGGCAGGTTCGGCAATTTTGTTTTTTACAGATGTTTTCTTGGCAGGAGCTTTCTTCTGGATGCCGACAACACACTTGGCCGCCGCCGGTCGCCTGACCGGCACGGTCTTCTTTCCCACAGGCATGTCGAAGAACGATCCCCTGTTGCCGTCTTGGACGGCCGCCGCCTCAGGTGCGGAAGAACACGAACCAGACAATCGCCAGAGTGAATATCGCGGCGACCGTGCTGATGACGAGCAACGCCGCTACCGACGGCCCGGGTTCAGCCTGACGCGCCTCGGTCGGCGTCTCAACGATCTGACCGTGCTGCTTTGTCACCATATCCGCCTCAAACTTCACGTTCGCGTTGAATGACGCACCATCGCTCGGAAGCGATGGTGCATGTCAGTCAAACGCGGGAAGCAAAGGCGGGTTCCTGCGAACCCAATTCTCGAGCATGTCGCAACCCTACTGCGGCAGCGTCACGCTGTCAAGGACTATTTTCCTAGATCGCAATATTGGCCGGAACGTCATCAGAAACTGGCTCAAAAAGCCAAGGATGAGCAGAACTAATCCGAGATAGAGCAAACCCGGATATCGGGCCGTTACGATGGTCGCGGATATCGCATCGTCCCCGTCGGGACACTTCCTGACCCCAATGAAGACCGTTCCCCGGGAATCGACCGCCGCCATCGTGCGGTCGCGGATGCAAACGGCATAAGCATGGCTTGTCGCCGCGTCGTCTCCCGGCATCAGCGAGGCATTCGTCTCAGTCACGAAGCGAAAATCGGAAGGCATCGCCTGCAGCGACAGCAGCAAACATATCGCACCCATGAGATTGGCAAGCCGAGCCGCCCGCTCCCACGTTCTCACCGTCCCGATCACCGCTGCCTCCGTGAGAAACCCTCGTCTCTCGTTGGTAGCCGAACGCCGTCCCCTGGTTCAAAGAGCGTGAATTGATCGGCGATAAGGCGTCCGCCCGGAACGATAAGGCTCCCTTCCCGTTCCCAACACAGAACCATGAGAGCGCAAAAGGAGAGCGCCATGACCAGGATGCCACCGGTCCCGCCCGCGCAGCGAAGTCCGAAAGGCACGGGCAGCAGCCCCAAGACCGCCCAGAGTGACGCACGTGCGGGCCACGCACATTTCGAAGAACAACACCGCCAGGACAGCATCAAGCAGAACACCCACAATCAAAGCCGTCAGCAGGATCGCTAATGTCGCGCAAGAACCCAGACACCGAGCGCTTCGGCGGCCCGGGATCGTCGCAGCAAGACCGAAAGCATCCGGAAAAATTCGTCAGGGAGAAAGAGCCAAGGCCGGGCGAGCCGACCAACACGAACTCGTCGCGCATCTCAGGCGGCGGCGGCGAGCGCGACAAGCACCACTCGCACGATCCGCGCTACAAAAGCTGAAAGGGACTTGCGGCCTACTCGGCCATCGTCGTCGTGGGTGACGGCTTGCCGCCCGCCAGTGGGCGTTCTTCCATCAAGGCGAACAGCACAGCGGATATCGCCATCAGAACCGCCGCCGCGAGAAATACGAAGCGGAAGCCAGTGATCATATCGCCGGACGCCACGCTGTGAGCGCCGGTGGCTCCTTCACCGATTGGAATATCCTGTCCGACGGCCGCGAGCAGGATCGCGGTAAACATCGCCACCGCGAAGGACGACATCAGCGCACGGAAGAAATTCATCGCGCCCGTAGCAGTCCCGACCTGCGAACGCGGCACCGCATTCTGGATCGACACCACGCTCACCGGGAAACAGGTACCGATTCCCAGCGCGAGAACGGCAAGCAGGGTCAGCACCACCCAGAGCGACGATCCCGCCAGCAACGCCATCAGCAACAGACAGCCTGTGGCGATGGACGCGCCGCCGACTGCAGCCCACTTGTAGCGCCCGGTCACCGCCATGAACTGTCCCGCGCTCCATGCGCCCAGCACCGACACCGCGACCAGCGGGATCAGTGCGATGCCTGCTTCGCTGGCGCTCAGTCGATAGACGGATTCGTAATAGATCGGCAGGTGAACGATCATCGCGATCATCGCCCCCATCGCGCAGCCGCCAGCGACCATCGAGTACGGCACCACCGAACCGCTGATCAGCGGCAGCGGCAGGAACGGCTCGTCCGTCGTGCGCGCATGAACCACGAATGCTGCCATCAGCACGGCAGCCGATCCCATCATGGCAAGGATCGTCGGCGACAGCCACGCGAACTTGTGGCCGCCCCAGGTCAGCGCCAGCAGGAAGATCACGGCGGACACCATCAGCAGAAGGCCACCCGCCCAGTCGAGCTTGCGGCGACGGTGATAGTCGGGAATTTTGCGCAGCCGGGGCAGCAACAACATCAGCGATCCGACGCCGATCGGCAGGTTGATCCAGAAGATCATCGACCAGTGCAGATGCTGCGCGAACACGCCACCGAGGACGGGGCCACCGATGCCCGCCGTCACCCACACCATGCTGATATAGCCCTGATAGCGGCCGCGGTCGCGCGGCGTCACCACGTCGGCGATCAGCGTCTGCACCAGCGGCAGAAGGCCGCCGCCACCCAGACCTTGCAGGCCCCGCGCGAGAATGAGCGTCAGCAGGTTCGGCGACAGCGCACACAGCACGGAGCCGACCAGAAACAGGATGTTCGCCACCATCAGCATGGTGCGGCGGCCATAGATGTCGGCCAGCGCGCCATAGACCGGGGCCACTGCCGTCGAAGACAACAGATAGGCGGTGATGACCCACGACAGGTTCGACACGTCGTGGAATTGCGCGCCGATGGTCGGCAGCGCCGTCGCGACGATGGTCTGGTCGAGCGCGGTCAGGAACAGGTTGCACAACAGGCTCAGCACGATCGGCAGAGCTTCGCTGTGCGGCAGCGATGCGCGGAAGGCGGGCTCGGAATCCTCGATCCGGATGGCCTCGCCCGTGATGGCGGCCAGATCGTCCGGCGCCAGCGGTTCGCCCTGCATCTCAAGTTCCGGTCGTTGGATTTTGCTCATACCGCCCGTGCGCGACTGCGCGAATTGACGTTTAAATGTATCGGAAGAAGGTCAACAACTTACCCCAGACTTGGCCACGCCGTTAGCGGGCCGCGCGCATGGGGTGGTTTCGCCCAGCGCGCATCGATCAACGTGATGTGATGACGCGACTCAGGCGCGCCGCTTCAGCCGCGCGCGCTTGGGCAAAAGCGCCGGCCAGCGCACGATGTGATCCTCGAGGTCGGCATCGTCGACGTCATCCTCCGTGCCGAACACCCGCCCCCGCACCGAAACGCCCGCTTCATGGACGGTATTGGGATCGCCGGAAATCAGCGGATGCCACCAGTAAAGGTCCCTTCCCTCCGCGACCAGCTTGTAAGCACAGCTCGGCGGCAGCCAGTTCAAGGTCCGAACATTCTCTGGCGTCAGGCGCACACAGTCGGTCACTTTGGCGGAGCGGTTCGCGTAATCGTGGCAAGCGCACAGATTTGCGTCGAGCAACCTGCAGGACACGTGGGTGAAATAGATCTTGCCGGTGTCCTCGTCTTCCAGCTTTTCCAGACAGCAGCGCGCGCAACCGTCGCACAGGCTTTCCCACTCGGAGTTAGAAAGCTGCTCCAAGGTTTTGGTTTTCCAAAAGGAATTGGCCTGGTCGGACGGCTTCTCGGGCGGCTTGGTCATCGGTTCTCTGGTTTGGCCACGCCTCTTCGGCGGCATCCCGCAGCGGCGCCAGACGGCTCGCGCGGATCAACGGCTCCAGTGGCGTGGAAACAGACCTGGAAATTAGTCCTTCCCATGAAAAACGCCAAGGGCAGCATTGGTTTATCCCCTTACCTCGGCTAGAAGAAGGCGGATTCCCGGACGTGGAGAGAGTCCGGGAACTTCAGGCCGTCTCGCGTGATCTTCTCTCCGGCGCAGGCATCGACGCGCGGAACGGGCCGACGGGCTCTTCCCTTCGATGGTTGCCTTCACCATCGCCACGGGGATGCCGCAAACGAACGTCCATGTTCGCCTGCGCCATCGCCGCCGCCAGTGTCCGGGCGAACCACGGACGCGACCGACGATTTAGGAAATTTTGGTGCGCAAGATCGTACCCAGCGAGTGGATGCAACGGATCCGGAATTTCTTTCTGGATCTCGATTCACGTTTCGATTCCACGCTGTTCTCCTCGGGCCGCGGCCTGCGCGAACTCTATGAGCGCTATTCGGCGTTCATGGATCGCTTCTATGTCGGGCGCTGGAAGCGCTGGGTGTTCATCGAGCCTTTGTCGGAGATGGCGACCATCGGCTTGGCCGGCGGCATCCTGATGCTGGCGCTCGCCATCCCCTCTTTCCGCGAGACCTCCGACGAGGACTGGCTGAAGAAGTCGGATTTGGCGGTGACCTTCCTCGACCGCTACAATAATCCGATCGGCAGCCGCGGCATCAAGCACAACGACTCGATCCCGCTCGAGGACTTCCCCGACAGCCTGATCAAGGCGACGCTCGCGACCGAAGACCGCCGCTTCTATGATCATTTCGGCATCGACGTCGCGGGCACGCTGCGCGCGCTCGTTACCAACGCGCAGGCCGGCGGCGTGCGCCAGGGCGGCTCCTCGATCACCCAGCAGCTTGCGAAAAACCTGTTCCTGTCAAACGAGCGCACCATCGAGCGCAAGATCAACGAGGCGTTTCTCGCGCTCTGGCTGGAATCGCGCCTCACCAAAAACGAGATTCTCAAGCTCTATCTCGACCGCGCCTATATGGGCGGCGGCACATTCGGCGTCGACGGCGCGGCGCATTTCTACTTCAACAAGTCGGCGCGCGACGTAAACCTTGCCGAATCCGCGATGCTCGCGGGCCTGTTCAAGGCGCCGACCAAATACGCGCCTCACATCAACCTGCCCGCCGCCCGCGCGCGCGCCAACGTCGTACTCGACAACCTTGTGGACGCGGGCTTCATGACCGAAGGCCAGGTGTTCGGTGCGCGGCGCAATCCGGCCTCCGTGGTCGACCGCCGCGACGAGAATTCGCCGAACTACTTCCTCGACTACGCCTTCGACGAGGTGAAGAAGCTCGTCGCCACCTTCCCGAAATCCTACACCGAGCGCGTGTTCGTGGTGCGCACCACCATCGACATGAAGGTGCAGAAGGCGGCCGAAGACACCGTCGAGGATCAGCTCCGCCAGTTCGGCCGCGACTACCACGCGACGCAGGCAGCCGCGGTGATCGCTGACCTCGATGGCGGCGTGCGCGCGATGGTCGGCGGGCGCGACTATGGCGCAAGCCAGTTCAACCGCGCCACCGACGCGATGCGCCAGCCGGGCTCCTCGTTCAAGCCTTACGTCTACACCACCGCGCTGCTGAACGGCTTCAAGCCGACCTCCATCGTGGTGGACGGGCCGGTCTGCATCGGCAACTGGTGCCCGCAAAACTACGGTCGCTCCTATTCCGGCTCGATCACGCTGACGCAGGCGCTGACACACTCGATCAACGTCATCCCGGTGAAGCTGTCGATCGCGCTCGGCGGCAAGGCCGGACCCAAGGCCGGACGCGCCAAGATCGTCGAGACCGCACGCAAGTTCGGCATCGTCACGCCGCTGCCGGACACGCCGTCGCTGCCGATCGGCGCCGACGAAGTCAACGTGCTCGAACACACCGTCGCCTACGCGACCTTCCCCAACCGCGGCAAGGTGGTGGCGCCGCACGCAATCCTCGAAGTGCGCACCGGCGCGGGTGACCTCGTCTGGCGCTATGACCGCGACGGGCCGCAGCCACGCCAGATCATTCCGCCTTCCGTCGCCTCCGACATGGCGATGATGATGAGCCACGTCGTCTCGGAAGGCACCGCACGCCGCGCGCAACTCGACGGCATCCCTGCAGCAGGTAAGACCGGCACCACCAATGCGTATCGCGACGCGTGGTTCGTCGGCTACACCGGCAATTTCGTCGGCGGCGTCTGGTACGGCAACGACGACTATTCCTCGACCAACCGCATGACGGGCGGCTCGCTGCCCGCCAAGACGTGGCACGACATCATGGAAGTCGCGCATCAGGGTATCGAGATCAAGGAATTGACCGGCGTGGGCGCGGGCCAGAAGCTGCCGAAGGGCAGCGTCGCCTCCGTCACCGCCGCGCCGAAGATTCTCGACGTCGGCGCCGGACCGCCACCCACGCTCACACGTCGCGGTGTGAACACCCTTGTTCATATCGAGAAGGAAATGGACGAAACCGCCAAGACCGTGCCGGTCGGCAAGACCTCGATCAACGACCGCGCGCCGCCTGCCCCGCGCGCCGCGCTGCCATTCCCCGACAGCTTCGCCTCCGCGAACGACGCGACGGCATCCACCCCGCCGAAGAAATGAGAATGGGCCCGGCAATCATGAAGGCGATGCTGCCGTGCGGCTGATTTTCGTGCTGATCCTCACCATGGCGATTGCCACCTTCGTCGGCCTCGGCCTGACGTGGAATACCGCGACACGCGGCGTCGAGATCGGCACGCTGACCATCGGCCCGTGGACGGCGCGTCCGCGCATCGGCACCAGCGAGATCGACCCTTATGCGCGCGCGACGGTCGCCCGCAGCGGCGAACTGCCGATCGGCGCGGGTGATGGCATCACCTTCCGCGCCACGGCCGACAATTCCGGCAAGAAACTCGACGGCCGCTGCGACGTGATCGTCTCGGGCGTCACGCCCGCGGCCCGGTTCTGGACGCTGACGGTCTACGACCTTAAGGGCAAGCTCGTCGCCAACGGGCTGCAGCGTTACGGCTTCACCAGCCAGGAAGTGGTGCGTGCATCCGACGGCTCCTTCACCGTGCACGTCGCGCCGCGGGCGCGCGCCGGCAACTGGCTGCCGACCGGCGGCGTCAGCCGCTACCAGCTTCTGCTGCGGCTCTACGATACGCCTGTCGGCGTCGCGACGCGCTCGCAGAAGGATGCGCCGCTGCCCTCCATCACGACGGCGGGGTGCTCATGATCCGCTGGCTGTTTGCAATCCTCGGCGGCATTCTGCTCGGTGGCGTGGTGCATCTCGTCAGTGTGCTGGCGCTGCCGCGCATCGCTTCGCAGGACGCCTATGCGCGTCTCGCGCCGATGCTGAAGCTCAATGCCGTGACGCCGCTGCCGGACGCCACGCCCGGCACCGCGCCGATGCCGTTCATGGACCCGGCCTTCGCCGCCGCCGCCTGCAAATACGATCTCTCCAGCGGCTCGATCAAGCTGAGGGTGCCGGTGAGCCAGGCCTATACATCGGTGTCGTTCTACACCAACGAGGACATCTCCTATTACGCGATCAACGACCGTTCCGCCGGACGCAAGGTGATCGAGCTCGACCTGATGACGCCGCAGCAGAAGGCAGCGCTGCCCGAGGACGAGGATATCACCGCGGCGGACCGGCTCATCATCGAATCGCCGACCAAAACCGGCCTGATCGTGATGCGCGCGCTCGCCGCCGAACCGGGACTCATGACGCAGGCTAAGGCTTCGCTGGCGGCGGCCAGCTGCAAGGTGCAGTCGGAAATCTCGCAGCCGAAGCGGCGATAATCAGGCTAGCTCTGGGCTTGAACAGCCGCTTCGCTGGGCGCGGAAAGCGCTGTGTGACGGGCTTTTTCGCGCGGACGCAGCAGCCGCCTCACGTCGAGCCGAAAAGAGAAAACACATTCGTGGCAGCGCAAACCCTTGCCGCCCTTGACGAGCCCGAGATCGCGAATGATCGACCAGCGGCCATCGCTCATCCGCACCAGCTGCAAATCCGGGTAACGCCGTTTCAGATACGAAAGCATTCAGCACCGCATAATATTACGGTCATGATGCATCGTGGACTTCGACCGTCAATTCTTGACGCTGCACTCATAACGCCACAAGAACGAATCGTGACAAGCCGCGCACCTCACGCGGCTTTGACGTAGCCGTCTGCAACCGCACGTCTGGCGCAAGCGCTATCCGACCTTTATGTTGGTTCCAACAATGGAGCTTCACATGAAAATCCTGACAGCGACCTTTCTGACAGCGGCAGCGCTCGGCGCGGTGTTGACGACAACGCCGGCCGAAGCATTCGACCGGCGGATCTGCCTGGTCGGCGGCGGCTATCCTTACCCCGGTGATTGCGCCTACGACACATATGCCCAGTGTAGAGCTTCGGCTGCCGGCCAGCAGGCCTATTGCGGCGTCAATCCGAACTTCGCCTTCGCCGAAGCCGCAGGCAAGCGCTACCGGCCGCGCGACGGCTTCGACACCACCCGCTTCATCTTCGGCGGTGGCCTTCCGTCCAACTGGTGATGGGACGCGCGGCCATGAGCCGCGCGCCCTCCTCCCGTCAGGACGTGGCGCTGTGGCCGATCCACGACGACACCTGCGGATAGATCTCCAGGAAACCGCGATAGATCATGTCGCCCGCGACATAGAGGATCACGGCCAAGCCGACATAGGCGATCCAGCGGTGCTTCTGCAGAAGTTTCGCGATGAACGAGGCCGCAGCGCCCATCATCGCGATCGACAGCAACAGGCCGAACACCAGCACCCACGGATGCTCGCGCGCGGCACCCGCCACCGCGAGTACGTTGTCGAGCGACATCGAGACGTCGGCGATGATGATCTGCCAGGTCGCCTGCGCGAGCGTCTTACGCGGTGCGCTCTCGTCGTTGGCGAGTGAGTCGACATCGACGGCCGAATGATGCGCCTGCGCGCGCAGTTCACGCCACATCTTCCAGCACACCCAGAGCAGCAGGAGGCCGCCCGCGAGCAGCAGCCCGACGATCTGCAGCAACTGCGTGGTCAGGCCCGCGAACACTATGCGCAGCAGTGTCGCCGCGCCGATACCGATCAGGATCGCTTTCGCGCGCTGCTCTTTTGGCAGGCCCGCGGCGGCAAGGCCGATGACGATGGCGTTGTCGCCGGCGAGAACAAGATCGATCAGGATGACTTGAAAAAGAGCAGTGAGAACGTCCGGAGTAATGAAGTCGAACATGAGCCGGGCTCCTTGGCTTTGCGAAGGAGCAGCTCTCGTCGCCTATCCATCAACCGCATGACGGCCGAACAGCCGCGGATGCGAGGATCGACAAAGCCTTGATCGCCAAACGCCAAAGCCATGATTCCCTGCGGGTAATCACAGATCAAGGCATATGGAATGATCAAGACGGAAAAGGGCCACTCCCACTATGTCCAGTCCGACATCGCAGCATGTGGCTGCCAGAGGGGCCCGGTCTGGTTCCTGTTAAATAATATGTCTCTCCTGCTAATGCAATCCAAAACGGTACTCGAATAAATGCTCAAACAGTTCAACGGCATGCTCGGGATCGGCCAGCACCGACGCCGCGATACCCGTGATCGCGAAGCCGCCTGCCACATCCCAGAGCGAGAGGTTGCGTGAATTGTGTCTGCTGCCGACAAACCAAGCAATGGCCGCCGCGAGCGACGCGCTGAGAAAGAACATCAGGCTCAGCGCCATCATCGTCAGTTCTGAACCGATCATGCGCACGATCAGCAGGACTGGAACGGCAAGTACGAGAGTGAGCGCCGTGAGGGTTGCGACAGGCCGCTTCAATTCGGCGAACCTGTGTTTCCACCTGCCTTCGATGGACGCAATCATATCGTCCTCTTTCTTTCGGGCTGCAAAATGCTGCGTCCCGCTCACGAAAGAGAAGCAGGCCGCCTCCCGAACAGGGGGCACATCGCCCCCGACGCAATCATCACATAACGGCTCGCACGGATGCGCAACGTGGTCATCCGCCGCGTGTCATCCGGACGCGGTTTCTCTCACGCGCGCGTGATGGCTTCTGCGCCATCGGTGCAACGAAGTGCCGCTGGAACCAGAGAGAGAAAATCAGCCGCCGACGCGCAGCACTTGCCCCACCACGGGCGTCGCGGTGGTCCAGGCGCTGGCCGCACGGCGCGCGAGCTCGGCGATCAGTGCATCGGCCTGCGCCGCCATCCGGTCGGGCGCCATGATGACGAGACGCTCCAGCGCCCAGCGATACGACGACACGCGCTGCTCGACGCATTGCTGCGCCCACTGCACCACCAGCACATTCTCGCGCATCCGCGCCTGCGCATCGGCATATTCGCGCGGCGACACATCGCCGATATAGCCAAGCGCCTTGTTGCGCTTGATGTCGAGATCGTTGAGCTTCACCGCGAGCGGAATGAACTGATCGAGCATGGTGAGGTCATTGCGCACGTCCTCCATCAAGCCCTGATAGGACGACGCCTGCGAACGATGCGGCTCGTCGATCATCTTGCGGCCGTAGCTCGTGCGGTCGAATACCACCTTCACGCGCCACGGCGCGGGAAGGCGCTGGTAATCGCCGAACACGCCCTTCCACGCCGGGCGCGAATGGGGTGGCTCGATGAAATAATAGGCCATGTCGCGCAGCGCGCGTTCGTCGTCGGTCAAAAGGAAGGCTGAGGGTCGCCCGCCGAGTGCTTCGGTCGCTTCCGCACCGACCCATTGATGCATGTCCTGATGGTAGAACATCTGCCGGGTGCGGCCGAAATCGTCGCCGACACAGCCGATCCCGAATACCAGCGGCAAAACGAAAATTGGATTGCACATCCGAACGGCCGTTCAGGTTACAGATACGCCGGACAATCCGGCGCGCGCAGAAATCAGGACCGCGCCCGACGGCGACGGCGGCGGCCCGGTGCCGCTCCCTCTTCCGGTCCACGGTCGCCGCTGGTTTCCTCAGCATGCCGTTCGATCCGGACAACGGGAAGGATCAGCACGGTCGCTGTCGCCTCACGCGGGGCCGATCCCATATTTGAGTCCGCGCGCCGCGAAGCCGCATCCGCCGGAAATTCAAGAATGGTGCCCATCGATACTGTCTCCTCGTCACGACATCACTGCTTCGTGACGCATCCGCATTAGAATTGCGCATGGTTAACGGTGTCTTAAAGCCATGCGGATGCGGTTTCTGTTTTGTCGGGCGCACAGAGGCTTGCGGCGATTAACCGTTCGGTAATCTTAACTGCGCGTTAAAAAACCCGCTCTAGATTGAAGCGATCACCTTCAACGCGCGCTGGTTTGCATGAGTACGCCTCCCCTCTTTCAAGGCTTCGACGGCCTGATGTCCCTGTCCCAGCGCGAGGGCGTGGACATCCGCCCGACGCTGCTGCGCGTGCTGACCGATCTTTATGTGCAGACGCCAGACCACACGCCGGACGAAGAGCGCCAGTTCACCGAACTCACGATGCGGTTGCTCGACGAAGTCGACGACGCCACCCGTGCGGTGGTGCGCGGCAAGCTCGCGATCTATCCGAAGACGCCGCGCGACGTTCGCCGCAAGCTGCTGATTCCACCGCCGCCATTGTATCCGCGCGACGCCGCACCATCGTTACAGCCCGCGCAAAGCGAGGCTGAGCCGGCCATGGTGGCCGCGCCGCCGCTTGCCCCGCAGCAGCCGTCGCCAATGCTGTCGATGAAGCCACAGGACGCCTCCTCGCTGATCGAGATGTTCACCGCCGCGCCGTCGCGAGAGCGCGCTAAGATTCTCGAGAACCTGCTTGATGCGCCGCTGAAGCCGTCGGCCAAGATCGATCCCAAGCGCGCAAGCCGCGCTATCGCCTCGCTCGAAGGCGCCGCGATGGTCGCCGACGCGCAGGCCTTCACCACTGAGCTCGCCGATGCACTGATCCTGCCCGCTTCCGTGGCGAAGGAGATCGTCGCCGATCCGCTCGGCGAGCCGCTCGCCTGCGCGATGAAGGCGCTCGGCATGAATGCGGAATCCTTCCAGCGCGTGCTCTTGTTCCTCAATCCATCCATCGGTGCGTCGGTGATCGACGTCTATCGTCTCGCCCGGATGTACGACATCCTGAGCGAACGTGTTGCGCTCATCATGCTGGCGGCGTGGCGCGGCTCCTCGATCGTCACGACGCGCGCCAAGTACAAATCCGTTCTTTACGACGGCGAGCGCCAGCGCGCCCGCACCGCGTCGTCCGCCTCTCCGGCCCCGTCGCCGTCCGATGCACATCAGCCGCAGCGCCTGCCGCTGAAATAACGTCCCGTTCCCCTGATCGACCGGCCTTTACAGTACTTTAGATTATCCTAAAGTACCTGAACCGTCGCGTCGTGGCGGCAATCAGAAATCGAAGCGGAAGCGTCAATTTCCGTGCGGGGAGACGAAACTATGATGGCAAAACGAATGAGCCGCCACGCGGCAGCGTTATGGCTTGCACTTTGCGGCGGAGCGATATCCGCTCATGCAGCGCAGCCCACCGCAAGCACGGATTTCTATCCGCCCTGGCAGAAAGGCGCGAACAATCCGTCGCTGGATCAGGGCTTTGAGTTCACCGTCCACGAGGCCGACAACCTCGCGGACTTCCACGGCGACATCACCAATGCGCGGCTGGTTCTGTACGTCGGCGGCAACTACTTTTTCGCGATGGCCCCGCTCGTCAAGGCGTTCGAGGCGAAGCATCCGGAGTTGAAAGGCAAGGTCTACTACGAAACCATTCCGCCAGGCCTGCTGGTGCGGCAGATGAAGGCCGGCGGCCGCATCACGGTCGGCAACATGACATGGACCGCCAAGCCGGATGCCTATTTCGCCGGCAAGATCGCGGTACAGCGCCTGATCGACAGCGGCCTCCTCGTCGGTCCGCCAACCATCTATGCGACCAACCAGCTCGCGATCATGGTGCCGAAAGGCAATCCGGCCCACGTCAAGACTCTGAACGATCTCGGCCGGCCGGACATTCATCTTGCGCTTTCAAATCCGGAATTCGAAGGCGTGGCGCGGCAGATCAAGGCATCATTCGAAAAAGCCGGCGGCAAGGCGCTTGTCGACACGGTCTATGACGCCAAGGTCAAGGACGGCACCACTGTTCTCACCCGCATGCATCACCGCCAGACTCCGGTCTGGCTGATGAATGGCCGCGCCGAAGCCGGCGTGACGTGGCGTTCCGAGACGATCTTTCAGAAGGAACGTGGGCTCGCGACCGAGAGCGTGGATATTCCGCCCGAGCAGAATGTCACCGGCATCTATTCAGGTGCGGTGGTGAAGGATGCAGCCCATCCCGAGGAGGCCAAACAATGGCTCGCCTTCCTCGTCAGCCCCGAGGCGCAGGACATCTTCGCCCATTACGGCTTCGGCAAACCCTGAGCCGCATGGAAGGTTAGGTCTTGGCGAGATCGAGGAAGTGGCGGCCCCGCTTGTCCTCGATCTCGACGATCCAGGCGTCAGGATCGAAATCGATCTCGCGTCGCAGCCGCGTCTCCACGGTCTGCTCTTCCACCGGCTGCGCGGTCGAAGCTACGAACGCCCGGTCGGACGGCTGCGCATCGTCGTAGGAGGTCTGCGGCGCGGGCGAGAACAGCGTTGCGGTACCATCCAGCAGCGCGAGCTTGACGAACACCGCCCCCGCTTCTGCCGCGCCGCGCCTGCGCACGGCAGCGAAGATCCCCTCGCCCTGCAGGCGGCGCAGATAAGCCGCGACCCAGATCTCCGATTTCAGTCTCATGCGGTGGTGATAGGCGATCCACGCAACCTAAGCCAGCGCGATATCGCGACGGCAGAAGGACGGATCAATGGATCGCCTTGCCGGTCAGCTTCGCCATTTCCGCAAGCAGCCAGTCGGAGACCTGGCCGGTCTGCGCATGGCGGCGGTCGGCCTCGAACTTGCGGATCGCTGCGCGAGTGTCCGGCCCGACCATGCCGTTGGCCTTCAACTGGCCATAGCCGTAATCGGTCAGCACGCGCTGCACCGAGATGACCCGGTGATTGGCGTTGATGAGATCGCCGAGCGGATCCTTGTGAGCGGGCGTGGGCACGGATGCCGGCGGACGCACCGAAGCCGGCGCTGCGACAGGCTTGGCGGGCTGGGCCGCCACCATCGGCTTCGGATCGATGACATTTGCAGGCGCCGCTTCCGTCTCGGCCGGGCGCGGACGCGGCAACGGCTGCGGCTGTACGGCTGCGGGCGCAGCAACCGTCGTCTCCACCGGCATCGTGCCGAACATCGGCGACGGATGATGACCGGGCTGCAGGAACATCGCGTTGACGACGATCGCGGTCATCGCGCCGGCGGCCACCACGCACGCCATCGTATCTTTCGGGCTGTGAAGCAGCACCCGCATCAGCAGGTTCTGCTCCTGTTCGATCTCGATTGCGACCGCCTTGGCGCGGCGCTTGCGACGCGGCTTGTCATCGTCCATCGGACTACCCTTACGCAATTTTCTTCACCAGCATGACATTGGCATCGGCGCGCGGCGCCGGTGCGAGAGTTGTGATATTGCTCGGCTTCGCAGCCGGCGTGAAAACCATCGGCAGCCGTACCGAAACGGTGGTGCCGCGATCGAGTTCGCTTTCGACCTTCATCTCGCCGCCGTGCAGCGACACGAGGCTCTTGACGATGGAGAGCCCGAGCCCGGTGCCTTCATAGCGGCCCTGATAGCTCGCGCCCGCCTGGAAGAACGGATTGCCAAGACGCGCGAGATCGTCCTTGCCGATGCCGATGCCGGTATCGGCGACGCGCAGCAGCAGTTCGCGGCCTTCGACCTGCGCGGACACGGTGACCGAGCCGCCTGCGCCGGTGAACTTGATCGCGTTCGACAAAAGGTTCAGCAGGATCTGCTTGAACGCCCGCTCGTCGCCAGTCATCTGCGGCAGATCGCTCGGCATGCGGGTCGAAAGATCGATGCCGTTGTCGCGCGCCTTGAGCACCATCAGATTGCAGCAGCTCGACAGCGCCTCGCGCGGTGCGAACGGCTCAGACACCAGTTCGAACTTCCCGCTTTCCATCTTCGACATGTCGAGAATGCCGTTGACGACGGACAGCAGATGCAGGCCGGATTCGTTGATGAGTCCGGCATATTCGCGGCGGCGCGCGGCGTCGAGCTTCATCTCTTCTTCGCGCGCGATCATTTCGGAGAAACCGATGATAGCGTTCAGCGGCGTGCGCAATTCGTGGCTCATGGTGGCGAGGAAGCGGGACTTCGAAGCTCCCGCCTGCTCGGCCTCCTGCCGTGCGGCCTCCAGCGCCTGTTCCTGCACCTTGCGCTCGGTGACGTCGCGCATCACGGACACCACTTCGCAGATGCCGCTGGCCTGATCCTGCGTCGGCTCCAGCGGACGACAGCGCATTTCCACCCAGACGAACTCGGCGCCGTGCGGGCTTTCGCGGCGGACGCGGAATTCGACACTGCTGGCCTCGCCGCCACGCGCGGCATCAGACAGCGCGGTGAGATAACGCGGCCGGTCCGCGACATGCACGCGGTCGAACAACCCGTTCTGCAACAGTGTCGGGCCCGGAACACCGAGCAGCACTTCGGCCGCCGGCGAGATAAAATTCAAATCGCCGTTCGCACGGTGGCGCGCGATCACATCTGAGATATTGCGCGCGAGCAGCCGGTAACGGCGCTCCTCCACTGCCAGAAGATGCTTGCTGGTGCGGGCGAGCGATTCCGCGCCGAACGCAAGACCGGCGGCATAGATCGTCGCCAGCACGATACAAAGGCCGGTGAACAGCGATGCAACGTCGCCGGACAGATGCGAAGGCGGCAGCGCGTCCATCACGTCCAGACCGACGAGCGCGACCGCGCAGCCGAGTGCCAGCGCGACCGCCACCGCCACCACACGCCGCGAGGCCGACAGCGCCGCCTCAAGCGGCACCGCGATCAGCCACACCGCCGCGAAGGAGGAAATGCCGCCGGTCTGCACCGACACGGCGAACACCAGCGCGGCCAGCGAAACGGACGACAGGATCTGCGCGACCTCAAAACGGCCGGTGCGCGACAGGAAATAGGAAATCAGGATCGGCGAGATCGCCCACCCCAGGATCATCACTTCGATCATGGAGGGCGCGCCGCGTATGGCGAGATAGACCGGCACGCCGCTGAGAACGGCAAGCCCGCCACCCATGCGCAGCGCAATGAAGGAGCGATGTCGCGCGCTTGTCATCGCATCGCCTCTTACCGAGGGATGCAGCAGCGAATCCAGATGCTCGCGCAGGATCTTGATAAGCGTCACGTGAAACTCACACCGCCGGAGCGCCAATAGCGGGCCGGCAAGCCCCCTCTTGTTGTTCGCGGGATCGTGTCAGAGCGAACTTAAGCGAACGCTAAGGCAACCACATGAACTCGCGAGCGGGCTGTCGTGATCGCGTTTTGCGGGAGTTTTACGCATGCATTTGCCGGTGATGGTGAACGCATCGTTTCACCATACGGCGGCTTATGGTTTCGAAATGGTAGACGCGGGCTTTTATCGGCCTTTTGCGACGCGCTTTTCGTCAATCGAAAATTTACGCCATACGAAACGATTCAAATTTTACGCAAATTTAGCCGTCGCAAAACACTCAAGATTTATCGGCTGGTGGTTTAACGGACGAAACAAAGCCGCGTCGGGAGAGCGCGGTGCGACGGGGATGCGTGATGTTCTTCTTGCTGCGAATGGCTTTTTGGCTCGGTCTCGTGCTCGTGCTGCTTCCGCGCGACAAGGCGCCGGAAACGGACAAGGGACCGCAGGTGAGCGCGACCGAAGCGGTGCTGGCTGCAACGGCTGCCGTTTCCGACATGTCGCAATTCTGCGCGCGCCAGCCCGCGGCATGCGCGGTGGGCGGACAGGCGGCAAGTGTGGTCGGCGAACGTGCACAGGCCGGCGCGAAGAAGGTCTATGACTTCTTCACCGAGCGTAACGAGAAAAACGACAAGGTCGAGAAGACCGACGGCGCCGAGAAACCGCAGGCCGCTCAGGAGAAGGCGTCGGACAAGGTCCAGGACAAGCAACCGAAGAAGGGTAAGCACAGCGCAATCGAGCGCAAGAACCCGGATCATACCGGCTCGATCGACGAGAGCGACGCCGCGCCGTTCCCCGATACGCTGTCGCAGGACGACCTCATGATTGCATGGCAGGGTCCGCAAATCTGACTGATTCCGGGTTGCTGCCACCCTCGCAGTCTGCGCTTTTTGCGGAAAAATCCGCTCAAACTCTCGCTTTCCGCGGTCCGCATTCTCATATAAGCCGTAAGCTACAGTGCGGAACGCACAGGCTTTTCACCCTTACGGCAATATCGGTATGACCACGATCAACGACATTCGGGACAATTTTTCGCTCCTTGACGACTGGGACGATCGCTATCGTTACGTGATCGAACTCGGCCGCACGTTGGAGCCGATGCCGGACGCCGAGCATACCACCGAGAACAAGGTACAGGGCTGCACCAGCCAGGTCTGGCTTTCGCGCAAGAACGACCGCGCCGCCGACGGCGAGCCGGTGCTGCGCTATCTCGGCGACAGCGACGCCCACATCGTGCGCGGGCTCGTTGCGATTCTTCTCACGCTGTATTCGGGCAAGACGGCGAAGGACATCCTCTCCACCGATGCGCTGGCGATCTTCGACGAGTTCGGCTTTCGCGAACATCTGACGCCACAACGCTCGAACGGCCTGCGCGCGATGGTCGAACGCATCAAGTCCGATGCACGCAGGGCCGTTGAAGCGAAAGTCTGACTTTCGGGATTTCTATTTCATTCCGCCATCGGGTTTCTTGTGACCCTTTTCGGGAATGCTGGCGCTTTGCTGCTGGGAACGGCTGGTTTTCGGCTTCCTGACGATTTCCGGCTTGTCCTTGGTCGGCGGAAACTCGACCTGCGTGATCTGAATCTCTTCCATGTTCCGTCCTCCATTGCGATGCGGAATCAACCGCCCAGCGGTCCAGACGTTCCCGAACCGGTTCCATAGGCAAGACTGGTTTCACGCCGTGAAGGATGCGTCTTCCGCAAGCCAGGTGCGGATATGCGCGCTGTCGCGCGCGTTGTCGCGAAGTCCGTAGTGCCGCGCGAGACGATCCAGCGCGAGTTGCAGCACGACCTTCGCCGAACGTGCGGGCCAGCCGCGTTCGCGCTCCACGTCCTCGAGCCCGCGCAGGAAGCAGCACACGTCGAGCAGCACACCGGACAGTTCCGGTCCGCAGGCATCGAGCGCAAGCTGCATGCGCTGACGTGCCGCCACCACCACGTCCGTCATCGTGCCGGCATCGCCGCTGCCGCAATTCCGCCCCCGCGCGATCCCGGACCAGCTCGATGTCACGCGCGGCGCGAGATGGGCGCGTGTGAAATCGGCGCGCAGCTTTTCACCGGCGATGAACTGGTTATGGCCGATCATGGTGCGCCCGTCGCGGCCCTTGCGGCGCGCCAGCCAGGCGAGCGGGCTTTCACTGTCATTGACGAGCACGCGGGCAATACCGCTCTCGGTCATGACCTCGCGCGTCGCGAGCGTCAGATGCTCGGCACGTTTCGCATCGACGCCATGAGCAACGTCTGCCGGTCCGCGCGCTTTGCTTCTAGTGCGTTGCGCCTTCATCGGCCGCACTCCGTCCGCGCAGCCGCACATTGCCGCTCCAGCGCCGCGATCTGGCCGTCGAACCGGACATTCTCGCGCCGTTCCTCGATGACACGGCAGGCATAGGCCACCGTGGTGCGGTCGCGACGAAACAGCCGTCCGATGCCCTCGAAACTCAGCGCGAAGCCGACATGGCAGAGATACATCGCGACCTGACGCGCCAGCGAGGCGCGCGGCGAACCACGCGAGCCGAATGCGAGTTCATCCGCCGTGATGCCGAATTCGGCGATCACGCAGGCGGCGACACGGCATCGGATGGTTTCGGGGTCTGGGGTGACGACAGCAGGACGCGGCGGGGAAACGGGCACTTCTGTGAACAGCATCGGGCGACCTCGCTAGGATTTTATACCTACACCCTAACGCAGCTTTTGCAACCGGGGATATCCGTTCCCGCCTCTTGTTGTGGAACGCGCGCCTAACGCTTCGCCCGGCGGCGCTGCTGGCCGAGCCCCATCTTCTTGGCGAGTTGCGAACGCGCCACCGCATAGTTCGGCGCGACCATCGGATAATCCGGCGGCAGGCCCCACTTCTCGCGATATTGTTCGGGGCTCATGTTGTACTGGCTGCGCAGGTGCCGCTTCAGCGACTTGAAGCGTTTGCCGTCCTCCAGGCAGACCAGATATTCCGACGTCATCGACTTCTTCACCGACACCTTGGGCCGCGCGGGCTCGGCGGGCACGTCCGCGCCCGTCGCCACGCGCAACAGCGCGGCATGAACCTGCGAGATCAGCGCGGGAATGTCGGACGGCTGCACGGTGTTGTTGCTGACATAGGCCGAGACGATGCCAGCCGCCATTTCAACGAAATTCTTGCCGGCCGGCTCACTCATACAATGCTCGCGCTGCTGGATGGAGGAATGCCCGCGTCGTCGCGGCTCCTCGTAACGCCGCAAAGATTAGGCGAGCCGCGCATCGCTCCGCAACCACGATTGCGCGCCGTGCCCTGAAACCTATGCCCTGAATGTGTGCAGAGGCTATCAGCGACGGTCGAGATGAGCGCGAAGCTCCTCGATCGATTCAAACCGCACGGTGCCTTCCGGCAATTGCGCTTCGATCGAACCATCCGAATACAGCGAATAGGCCATCGCATCGACCACGCCGGATTTCACCACGCTGACCTCCGGCTGTTCACGACGCGGCGGCTCCTCGCGGCGCGGAGGCTGGGTGAAACGGCGCTGCGGCCGCAAGGGATGGCGCGGCTCGTCCGCCAGACCGTTCTCCGGTGCCGGACGCTCGGATTGCGCCCACGGCGGCTCGAACAGATCGTCGTCGCGGCGCTGTGCGGCCTCGGCCTGCATATCGGCGTCCGGCGTCGTTTCCGGCGCGGGCGTCTTGCGGCGGCGAGAAGAAAACAGGAAATCGCGCTTCGGCCGCTCCGCAGGTGGCGCCGGCGGCTCAGGACGCTCGGGCAACGGCGGAAACGACGGCGTGCGGCTCGGCGGCGGAAAGTCGAACTCGCTATCCGTCTCACGTGCCATCGGCTCGTCGCGCGAGAAAAGGAAATCGCTGTTGCCGGGAGCACGCGGCGCCGGGCGCGGTTCATCAGGCATCGCAGGCTCAGGCGCCGGCACTTCGGCCACCATGATCTCCGCAAGCTCCGCCTCCTCCCGCGTGGACGCGGCGCCAAGCCGGCTGGACAGTTGTTTCACCTCGCGCGCGAGAATGCCAAGGCCCATCAGGATGAGGCCGGTCGAGGACACGACCGCGCCGCACAGGATCATCGTATTGCCGAAGGAGAATTCCTTGATCGGAATTCCGAACACGATGGCCAGCACGCCTGCGCAAAACACCACGGCCCCGGCCAGCAACAACGCAATCATCACTCAAACTCCGCCTGCTGCCTTAAGGGCCTGCAGTTTCGATCTGTCATACTAAGGTTCCAGTACCTGCCTTAGGAAAGGTAATTTTTCCTTATTGGTTCCAAAAAAGTACAAATATACCAACAATTTCCCCTGTCTGACGGCGCAGGGCGAATGAACTTTCGGC
The DNA here is from genome assembly GCF_000314735.2 of Afipia felis ATCC 53690. Classification (NCBI taxonomy): domain Bacteria; kingdom Pseudomonadati; phylum Pseudomonadota; class Alphaproteobacteria; order Hyphomicrobiales; family Nitrobacteraceae; genus Afipia; species Afipia felis. The sequence continues at coordinate 1,313,493 of NZ_KB375270.1, forward strand.
AAACCCTTATTGTTGCAACGTTTTAGGAAAATTAAGCCATAATCACTGACTATGTCCCGGCTGAACGGCGGGACTGGCCGCCTTCGGGGCTCAACAAGCGTCATCGCATTTCAACAGACGTAATCGCATCATGACATCCATCACGGCGTCCGGATTTGAGGTCCCTCTCCGGCGGCCGTTGGATCAGACATGCGATATGCTCGCCTGCGCAGCCCTTGCGGTGATCGCATGCGTCGCCGCTCTCACCTTCCGCGACTACGGCCTCGGCTGGGACGATTACACCCACGCCGAATATGCCGACCTGTTGCTGAAGATGTTCGGCTCCGGCTTCAAGGATACGAGCGCGCTCTCCTTCGCCAACCTCTACATGTACGGCGGCGGCTTCGACATGGCGGCCGCGCTCCTGCACAAGGTCATTCCGCTCGGACTGTTCGACACGCGCCGCCTGCTCGGCGCAATCGTCGGCCTGATCGGCCTCGCACTGACATGGCGTGTCACGCGCCGCATCGGCGGCCCGGTCGCGGGCCTCGCCGCACTTCTCCTGCTGGCGCTGTGCCCGACCTTCTACGGCCACATGTTCATGAACCCGAAGGACCCGCCGTTTGCGGTGGCGATGATCGTGCTGCTGCTCGGACTGGTACGGCTCGCGCAGGACTATCCATCGCCCTCGCCGCAGACGGTGCTGATCCTCGGGCTCGGTGCGGGATTGTCGCTGGGCTGCCGCGTGCTCGGCGGCTTCGGTCTTGTCTACGCCCTGCTCGCCTTTATCCCGATCTGGCGCGAGGAGATCGCGACGCTGGGATGGCGCGTGACGCTCCGCCGTTTCATCCACGCCTGCTATTTGCTGCTGCCCGGCCTCCTCTTCGGCTACCTCGTGATGGGCCTGATCTGGCCGTGGTCGATCATCGAGCCCGCGAACCCGCTGCGAGCCGTCACCTATTTCTCCGCCTTCTTCGAGAAGCCCTGGAAGGAATTGTTCGACGGCGCGATGGTGTCGGTGCCGGACATGCCGTGGTCATATCTGCCGACGCTGTTCGCGATGCAGATGCCGGAGATCTTCATTGCGCTTTGCATGGGCGGCCTCGCCATGACAATCGCGGCGGCCACACGGCGCGGCGATGCCCGTCGTACAACGATCTATATCATGATCGCGCTGGCGGCGTTCCTGCCGCTCGCCATTGCCGTGGTGAAGCGCCCCGCGCTCTACAACGGTATCCGGCATTTCATCTTTGTCATTCCGCCGATGGCGATCCTCGGCGGCCTCGCCTTTGGCCGCCTCGTCGAATGGCTGGGCCGTGACGACCGCCGCCGCAACTGGCAATTCGCAACCTACGCCCTGTTCGCCGCGACGCTCACCCTGCCGCTGGTCGAGATGGTGCGGCTGCATCCGTATCAGTACACCTACTTCAACGACGTCGCCGGCACGGTGCGCACCGCCGACCGCAGATTCATGCTGGATTACTGGGGCCTCGCGCTGAAACAGGCGTCGAATGTGCTGCGCGAGCAGATCATCGCGCGACAGGAAATCCCGCCAGTCAATCGCAAATGGAAAGTCGCAGTATGCGGCCCGCAGCGTCCCGCGCAGGTGGCGCTCGGTCCCGATTTCTCGATCGGATGGGACAGCCACGCAGCCGACTTCGCGATGACGCTCGGCGAGTTCTATTGCAAGGGCCTGCCCGCGCCGATCTATGCCGAGATCAAGCGGGACGGCGTGGTGTACGCCCGTGTCTACGACATCCGCGGCGAAAGCATCGCGAGCCTGCTGTCGGTTCCACCGCCATAGCGGGCTTGACCTCGTGCCGCAGCGCGGTACGCTTGGTCATCACCCTCTGCACGTTTCAGATTACAAACGCCGTCCAATTCCGGGCGGCGTTTTCACATGGTGAAACGAAACTGCGCAACCTCAGCGCGGTGCCTGCGCGAATGCCGCGAGGATGCGCACCCACGAGCGGATGCCTTTATGGAAGCTCTTGAGGTCGTACTTCTCGTTCGGCGAATGGATGTTGTCGTCCTCCAGCCCGAAGCCGATCAGCACCGTGTCGAGCCCCAGCGTTTTCTTGAAATCCGCGACGATCGGGATCGACGCGCCCGAACCGATCAGGAGTGCCTCGGTGCCCCACTCGTCGGTCAACGCGCGCTTCGCGGCGGCGAGCGGCTTCATGCCCCAATCGAGCGCAATGGCGGGTGCGCCCGCATGGTCAAGGAATTCGACGCTGCAATCCGCCGGAATGCGGGCCTTCACATAGGCACGGAACGCATCGCGGATTTTGGCCGGGTCCTGCCCTTCGACCAGACGGAATGAAATCTTCGCCGAGGCCTGCGCCGGGATCACCGTCTTCGAGCCCTCGCCGGTGTATCCGCCGACGATGCCGTTGATGTCCGCAGTCGGGCGCGAGGATATCTGCTCGATCAGCAGGCGGTCCTTCTCGCCCGCGGGCAACGAGAGGCCTATGGGCTTGAGAAACATCTCGGGCGTCAGGTTAAGCTTCTTCCATTGCGCGAGAATATCCGCCGGCAAGTCTTTGACGCCGTCATAGAAACCCGGAATGGTGACGCGGCCATTGTCGTCGTGGATGCCACCGAGAATCCGCGTCAGCACGCGGATCGGGTTCTGCGCGCCGCCACCGAAAATGCCGGAATGCAGGTCGCGGTTGGCGGCCTTGACGATGACTTCCTCATAGACGAGGCCGCGCAGCGCGGTGGTGATCGCGGGCGTGTTCTGGTCCCACATGCCGGTGTCGCAGACCAGCGCGAAATCCGCTTTCAGGTCCGCCTTGTTCTTTTCCAGGAAGGGACCGAAATTCTTCGAGCCGACCTCCTCCTCGCCTTCGATCAGGATGGTGATGCCGAGAGGCAGGCTGCCGGTGACGCTCTTCCATGCCCGGCATGCCTCGACGAAAGTCATCAACTGACCTTTGTCGTCTTCCGCGCCGCGCGCGACGATGATCTCGCGGCCGTCCGCATGTTTGGTGACGACGGGATCGAATGGCGGCCGGTGCCACAAATTCAGCGGATCGACCGGCTGCACGTCGTAATGGCCGTAGAACATCACGTGCGGTCCGTTCGGCACCGGGCCATCATAGCGCGCGACAATCGCCGGATGACCCGCGGTCGGCCGCACCTCGGCCGAAAAGCCGATGCTCTCGATATCGGCTGCGAGGTGCTTCGCCGCCTCGGCGCAATCCTTGTTGAACGCCGGATCGGCGGAGATCGATTTAATCCGCAGCAGAGCGAACAGGCGCTGCAAACTGCGGTCGAAATCGGTATCGACACGGTCGAGAACGGCGGAAAGATCGTCAGGCGTCATTGGTGATCCTTAAATGTCTGTCTTTCAATCGCGCCGTGCGGGCGAGGTATTTCGCGATTTTATTCCGTCTACCGCCGCAGCAGCCCCCCGAGAGCGCCGCGCACGATCGAGCGCCCAATCGAACCGCCGATGGAGCCACCGACCGACTTGCCGAGATCGGACACCACCCCGCCGACGACCTTGTTGGTCACCGAGCGCGTGACATTGCGGGCGATCAACTGCCCCGTGGAGAGACGCCCTCGCGAATTCGAGGTACCGAATACGGAGCCGACGATGGAGCCGATATGGTCGAGCAATCCGCCGCCACTGCCGGGGTCGCCGGTCGCCGCAGTCTCCAGACGCTTCTGCAGCATCTCGTAGGCGGATTCGGAATCGATCGTGGTGTCGTATTTGCCCTTCACGGGGCTTGCCGCGATGATCGCCTTGCGCTCCTCCGGCGTCACCGGCCCGATGCGCGCGCTCGGCGGCCGCACCAGAATGCGCTCCACCATCGCGGGCGTGCCGTTGCCTTCGAGGAACGAGACCAGCGCCTCACCCTTGCCGAGTTCGGTGATGACCTGCGCAGTGTTGAGCGCCGGATTCGGACGAAAGGTCTGTGCCGCCGCCGCGACAGCCTTCTGGTCGCGCGGGGTGAACGCGCGCAGCGCGTGCTGCACGCGATTGCCAAGCTGGGACAGCACCTTGTCCGGCACGTCGATCGGATTTTGCGTGACGAAATAGACGCCGACACCCTTCGAACGGATCAAACGCACCACTTGCTCGATCTTGTCCATCAGCGACTTCGGCGCATCGTTGAACAACAGGTGCGCCTCGTCGAAAAAGAACACGAGCTTCGGCTTCGGCAGGTCGCCGACCTCCGGCAATTCCTCGAACAGTTCGGACAGCATCCACAACAGGAAGGTCGCGTAGAGCTTCGGGCTCTGCATCAGCCTGTCGGCAGCAAGAATATTGATCATGCCCCGCCCGTCGGAGTCGGTGCGCATGAAATCCTTCAGCACCAGCGCGGGTTCGCCGAAGAATTTATCGGCGCCCTGGTTCTCCAGCACCAGAAGCTGGCGCTGAATGGTGCCGATGGTCGCCTTGGTGACGTTGCCGAACGATTGCGCGGCGGCACGCAGCGACGCAAGCGGGTCATCCTCGCCCGCCTTGGCCGGGACCGGGATCATCGCGTCGAGCAACGCGCGCAGATCCTTCATGTCCATCAGCGGCAGATGGTTCTCATCGGCGAGACGAAACGCGACGTTGAGCACGCCCTCCTGCACGTCGTTGAGATCGAGCATCCGCGACAGCAACAGCGGGCCCATTTCCAGCACGGTGGCGCGCACCGGGTGCCCCTGCTCGCCGAAAACGTCCCAGAATATCGTCGAGAACTGGTCCGGCTGGAACGTCAGTCCCATACCTTTGGCGCGATTGAGGATAAAATCATTCGGTTGCCCGACTTCCGCGATGCCGGAGAGGTCGCCCTTGATATCGGCCGCGAAAACCGGAACGCCCGCGCGGGCAAAACCTTCCGCCATGACCTGCAGTGTCACGGTTTTTCCCGTTCCCGTCGCGCCCGTCACCAGTCCGTGACGATTGGCGAGCGACAGCGTCAGGAAGGCTGGCTGATCGCCCTTGCCAATAAAGAGTGCAGTGTCGGTATCGGCCGATGCGGTCTGCGGTGCACCGCTCGCGCCCGGACTCGTTGACGCAGATGTATTTTTTGTCGTCTTTGCCATCGCCGTTCCTCGCTCCGATGTCTTACCGCAACCCGGCAGATATTTATTGAAGCATCTTTTCAGCTTCTTCAATGGCAATGGAACCGTTCAATGATAGATCGCGACGAAACAAATCAAATCCCGACAATAGAAGAAGGAGGTAATTCGTCGCGGGAGACTGCTGCGATGCGCGCTTTTTGTCTCTCATGATCGAAATCAACACGAATGCTATGCATCACGGCAACACCTGAGCGCGCATTGAGAGAGAATCTGAACTGTGTGAGCGTTCATCTCTTGTAATTCGCGGCGCGCCCGATCAATAATGAAACAACAAGCTTCAAGAGCCGGAAGAAACCGGAAGGATACGAACGATGGATTGCCGGATTGCATTGCGTGGGGTTTTATCGGGACGCATCTGCACCCAGACAGAAAAAAATTTGAAACCTTCTGACCCTCTCGAGCTTTCAATCATCCGCTATTCCATCTGCGCTTCAGGATTTTCTGCCCGCGACGCCGGTCGTCGCGCCAGATCGCTGCAACCGTCATCTCTGATTTTCTCGAACGTGTAACTTCTTCCATTGCAATGACATATCCGCTGATACAGATCGACGGGCTGGGCCCACTTGCGGCCTCGAAGCTGAAATCCCAGGGCATCCGCACGACCGCCACGCTGCTGGAGCGCGCCGGCACCTATAAGGGCCGCAAGGAATTGGCGGAGGCGACCGGCCTTTGCGAAAAACAGATTCTCGGATGGGCCAACATCGCCGACTGCATGCGCATCAAGGGCATGGGCAAGGCCAAGGCCGAGCTGATCCGCGCCGCGGGTGTCACCACGGTGCGGGAATTCGCGTTGCGAAACCCGGGACGGCTGGCGCAGGCGATGGCCGAGGCCAACACCAAGCGCAAACTGGTGCGCGTGCTCCCTTCGGAGCAGTCGGTCGGCCAGTTGATCGAGCGCGCCAAGAAGCTGCCGCTCAAGATCAGCTATTAAAGGCCGAAGTTTAGGGCAGCTTCCCACCCGCTTCCGGCTTGACTTGGCTTTCGGGACCGCGCAAAGCCGCGCCATGAGCTCCCGCTCCTCAACACTTGGCACATCGCAGGACGCCCGGCACGACATATTGCCCGCGCTGCTGGCGAGGCCGCATGTGCTGGTGATGGGGGTGCTCAATATCACGCCGGATTCCTTCTCCGACGGCGGCGATTTTCTCGATCCCGCGCGCGCGCGCGCGCAGGCGGAGCAATTGATCGCCGACGGCGCCGACATCCTCGACATCGGAGCGGAATCCACCCGGCCCTATGGCGCAACTCCCGTCTCCGCGGACGAGGAAATCGCGCGCCTTGCGCCCGTCCTGCCTGCCCTCGTCCGGCTCGGCGTGCCGGTTTCGATCGATACGATGAAAGCGGGCGTTGCGGCGTGGGCGTTCGATCAGGGCGCTGCCATCGCCAACGACGTCTGGGGCCTGCATCGCGATCCCGCGATGGCAAAGCTCGCAGCTGAGCGCGGCGTGCCCATCGTGGTGATGCACAACCGCGACGCCGCCGATCCCGCCATCGACATCATGCAGGATATCGCGACCTTCTTCGAGCGCTCGCTCACGATTGCCGCCAAGGCTGGGCTGCCACAGGCGCACATCGTGCTCGATCCCGGCATCGGCTTCGGCAAGACGCCCGAGCAGAGCATGATCGCACTCGCGCGGCTCGGCGAACTGGCCCAGTTCGAACGGCCCGTTCTGGTGGGTGCCTCGCGCAAGCGGTTTATCGCCAGCGTCTCGCCCTCCGAGCCACGCCAGCGCATCGGCGGCTCTCTTGCGGCGCATCTTCTGGCAGTTCAAAATGGCGCGCGGATCATTCGCGCGCACGACGTCTTTGAGACCGTTCAGGCGCTGCGTGTGGCGGCCGCAATCGGGGACAAACGGTGAGCGATACCATCTTCATCAAGGGCCTGCTGATGCACGCCCGCCACGGCGTCATGGAGCATGAAGCCGAAGTCGGACAGCGCTTCGTCATCGATCTGGAATTGTCGATCGACCTCGCGGATTCCTCGCGCACAGACAAGCTCGCCGACACCGTGTCCTATTCCGATGTCGTCAGCAGCGCGAGCCAGGCCTTCAAGGGCCAGAACTACTATCTGCTGGAGCGGGCGGCGGGCGCGGTGGCGGACGCGGTGCTGCGCGATTTCGACAAGGTCGAGGCCGTGAAGGTTACGATCCACAAGCCGCACGCGCCAATCGCGGCGATCTTCGACGATGTCGGTGTCGTCATTCTGCGCAGGCGTGCCTGAGTCATGGCAAGCGTGCTGATCGCGCTGGGCGGCAATGTCGGCGACGTCCGCGCGACGTTCAAATCCGCCATCTCCCACATCTGCGGCGCGACGCAAGGAATGCTCGTTGCGCGCTCGGCCGATTACCGCACCCCGCCATGGGGCGAGGAAGACCAGCCGCCTTTCATCAATGCCTGCATCGAGATCGAAACCTCGCTCGATCCGATGGCGCTCTTGTTCACCCTGCACCGGATCGAGAAAAAATTCGGCCGCGACCGCGCCAACGAGAAGCGATGGGGACCGCGCACGCTCGATCTCGACATTCTCGCCTACGACAACGGCACGATCCGCACGCCGGAATTGACCCTGCCGCACCCGCGCCTGTTCGAGCGTGCCTTCGTGCTGGTGCCGCTTACCGAGATCGCGCCGGACCGCGACATCGGCGGACGCACGCCGCGTCAGGCTTTAGCGGATATTCCAGCGGAAGGCATCGAACGATTGAGCGACCCTGCCTGATATCGGCAGGCGGATAATTGTTGTATAGGAAGCGAATGGCTTCATTCGCATTTTTTCGCACCATCGCCCCTGTCGCTGTTGCCAGCCTCGTTCTTGTGGGCCCCTGCTTCGCAGCCGAGCCCAAGCCGGACATCGCGATCAAGACGAACGCCGTCGATGTCAGCGTCGTGCTCGACGCGACGATCAAGGCCAATCCGGCGCTCTCCGCCGATTGTCTCGCGGAAGGCAAGCGCTACGCCGAGAAGCAGCGCAAGGAAGCCACCGACAGCAGGCGCAGCGATCCGAAATACTTTCCGAAAGACGGATATACGTTCGAACGTCAGTACCTCACCGCATCTGTTGTCGGCGGCCGCTACATCAGCGTTCTTCGGGAAGATTACGCCAACACCCACGGCGCGCATCCCAACACTTACGTCAACACGATCCTGTGGGACAATACCGCGAAGAAGCGCATCTCTATCCGGCCATTCTTCAAGGAGACCGCCGATAACGGCCCGACGCTGACCGCGATGCGAAAGGCTGTCATCGTCGCGCTGAAAGCCGAGAAGAAAGAACGCGGCATCGAGGACGACGATTCCGGTCTCGACTGGTACAAGGAGATGGGCGCAAGCCTGCTCACAATCGGTCCGGTGACGCTCGCGCCCTCGACCGAGCCCGGCAAAAGCGCGGGGCTCGTTTTTCACTACGAGCCCTATGCGGTGGGCCCTTACGCCGAGGGCCGTTTCGACGTGACCGTGCCGTGGCAGGAGTTGAAGCCCTATCTGTCGGCGGAAGGCACGGCGATTTTCGGCGGAGCGCCGCCGAAGAGCGACAACGCCAGCCCGCGATGACAACGGGCAGGATCCGCCTTCTCGTCACAGGCTTCGGCCCGTTTCCCGGCGCGCCCTACAACCCGACCGAAAAACTGGTGGACCGGCTGGTGCGCCTGCGCCGCCCCGCCTTCGCCGATGTCGAACGGATCGCCCACGTCTTTCCCGTCACCTATGAGGCGGTCGACACCCAACTGCCTGCCCTGCTCGCGCGCCACGTCCCGGATGTGCTGCTGATGTTCGGCCTCGCGACACGCACGCCCTGGTGCCGCGTGGAGACGCGGGCACGAAACACGATCACTCAGCTCTGGCCGGATGCGGATCATGGGGCGGTCCTGAGCCGCACCATTGACCCCACCGCATCCGCGACGCGCCGGTTCGGCCTCCATACGCAGCATCTGCTGCAGGCGGCGAAGACGACGGGCATCCCCGTGCGCTCTTCGATCAACGCCGGAGCCTATCTCTGCAACTATCTGAGCTGGCGCGCGATCGAAGCCACGCAGCGCCATCCCAGCGCGTTGCCGCTCGCTGCCTTCATCCATGTGCCGCTGGTGCCGCGCGACGCCGCTCATTGGCGAAAGTCAGGGGTTGCATTCGAGCAGCTTGTCGATGCCGGAGAAGCGATGCTCATGACGCTCATTCAGCGCGCACGGGCGGAGCGCTACTGCCGTCATCCTTATCCTTGATGCTATTTCTTGGCTTGGTGCTGAAAATTTTAGCCAGTAACAAATCCGGCGCTGCGGATATTAGAATAACACCCAACCCGGGAATAAAGGACAGCAAGAAGGCAGCGAAAAAATAACTGCTAATCTTAATGTCTGTTGGAATATCTCGTAACTTCATGTTTCCAGAATACCGAACTGAAAAACCGAATTCACAATCGCGAGCGCCCGAACCGGGACAGCGTCAAATTAACTTATCAAGCCACAAGCTATTGTCGCCGCGCCATCTTTCAACCTGAGGACATGCCATAAACCGGCGACAGGAGCCGCATCATGGATTTCACCCGTCGCCGCTTCATAGGTTCGCTCAGCGTATCGGCCGCTGCGCTGATGCTCGGGAATGCCGCTGCCAGAGCCGCACCTGCAACGCCGTCTGTCGGCCGTGATGCGGGCCAGCTCGGCGTGAAAGCGAACAGCCCGGACGACCAGACCGCTCCGCTGCAGCGCGCGATCGATGCCGCGGCGGCGGCCCGTACTCCACTGGTGCTGCGGCCCGGCCTCTATCGCACCGGCGAGCTTGAACTGCCGGATGGCGCACAGATCATCGGCACGCGCGGGGCCACGCGGCTGGAATTTACCGGCGGCACGGCACTTTTCACGGCCAAAGGCGTGGACGGTCTCGCTTTGACCGGGCTGACACTCGACGGCGGCGGCGTCGAACTGCCGCAACGGCGCGGCCTCATCAGCCTGCAGGCCTGCCGCGATCTCCACATCGCCGATTGCGACATTGTCGGAAGCCGCCGCAACGCCATCTGGCTGGAGACGTGCTCCGGCGACATTCGCGGCACCATTATCCGCCAGACCTCAGCGACGGCCATTGTCAGCGTCGATGCGCTCGGCCTCCTGATCGCGCAGAACGTCGTTCAGGACGCGTCCGAGAATGGCATCGAGATCCTGCGCTCGGCGCCCGGCGACGACGGCACCATCGTCACTGACAACCGCATCGAAAACATCAAGGCTGGCCCCGGCGGCTCAGGGCAGTACGGCAACGGCATCAACGCCTTTCGCGCCGGCAACGTGATCGTGCGCGGCAACCGCATCCGCAATTGCGACTTCTCCGGCGTGCGCGGCAACTCAGCCTCCAACATCCAGATCATCGCCAACAATGTCACCGACGTGCGCGAGGTTGCGCTCTATGCGGAGTTCGCGTTCGAAGGCGCGATCATCGCCAGCAATGTCGTCGATGGCTGCGCCACCGGCGTGTCGGTCGCCAATTTCAACGAAGGTGGCCGCCTCGCCGTCGTGCAGGGCAACATCATCCGCAATACCAAAGCGCAGCGCGATCCGGGGTCGGATATCGAAACCGGCGGCCACGGCATTTACGTCGAGGCCGACAGCAACGTCACCGGCAATGTGATCGAGAACGCGCCGGTCTGCGGCATCGTCGTGGGTTGGGGGCAATATCTGCGCGACGTCAATGTCGCCGACAACGTGATCCGCAACGCCTTCGTCGGCATCGGCATCTCGGCGGTGGACGGCACCGGCAAAACGCTCGTGACGGGCAACCTGATCTCGAACGCGCCGCGCGGCGCGATCGTCGGTTACGATCACTACAAACCGATCACCGGCGATCTCGCGGTGGTCGGCGCGTCAGGATTTCCGAAAATCGTACTGGGACTGAACACGGTCCAGTAGGCCGGGCTTCGGCAGACTTCCCGGAACGCGATCCTCGCTATGTTGCGCAATCGCGACCTCGATCGTCTTGTCGAGCGCGGCGTCGGGCGGCGCGAGATCTTCCCAGACTTTCAGCGCGTCGTGCGCTTCCTGAAGCATCGCGAAGAAATCGCTTTCGGTGTGATAGAGCTTCCAGCGCCCACTGCTGCCCAGTTCGTGCAGGTGATCGAGCCGCTGCTTCGCGAGAATGCGCCATCGCGCGACTACCGCGCGACCAGCGGCTGCGACCGGCTTCGGGGGAGCTTCAGACATCGCCTGTTTCCATAACAAACACGTTGCAGGAATGACGCCAGCCTTACAGGACGGCTGCGAAACAATGGTGACACAAAGCAACTTGAGGAACGCGACAGACGCGAGAAACGCAGCGGGCATCTGCCCGGTTCGGCGAAGCAATAGAATCGCCGCTTGAATGACCCATCGTCGCCACCGGATGGCTTCGGGTCAAGGTATTCGCTTACAGAAGCCTTCCAATCCGGCGCGCAAGGTTAACGCGGCGCGCGCGCAGACGGCTCGGACGCGGTGGCAACAGGGGCCGCCACCGCCGACACAGCCGCAAAGGCATCGGCCTCCCCCGCTCCGAAACGATCGTCCCGGCCGGGAGCCCCCAGATCGCGGGCCGATTGCGTCAGTGCCTGCCGCACCTCGTCGGGGGTAAGCGACGGATTGCGCGCCAGCATCAGGGCCGCAAGCCCGCTGACGTAAGCGGCCGACAACGACGTGCCGGACGAGACGCCGTATTTCCCGTCCGGCAGCGGCGCGAGGATGTCCACGCCCGGTGCTGCGACGGCGACATAAGCGCCCTGATTGGCTTTCGCGAAAATGGCGTCGGACGCGTCCGTCGCGGTCACGCCGATGACGTGAGGATCAGCACCTGGAAACAGCGGCGCGGCCTTCGGCCCGGCGTTGCCCACCGCCGCCACCAGCACCATGTTCTTGGCCGCGGCCGCCGCGAGGCCGCGCGCGATCACCGCATCGCGCGGACCAGCGAAACTCATGTTGACGATCTGCGCGCCATTCGAGGCGGCATAATCGAGCCCCTTCAGCACGAGAAACGTCGTGCTCTCCGCACCCGTTTTGCTTTCGCCAAACGCGCGGATCGCAAGCAGCTTCGCGGCGGGCGCCGCACCCTTGAGCGTGGCATGCGCGGCAATGATGCCCGCGATGCTGGTACCGTGCGCGTGCGCCTTCTCCTTGCTGTCCAGCGCGTCGAACGTGCCCGCGATCGAGCCCGCCAGTTCAGGATGAGCGATGTCGATGCCGGAATCGATCACCGCAACCTTGATCTTCTCACCGGTCGAGAGCGCCTGCGCTTCAGGCAAACGCAGCTTTGCCAGCGCGTACTGGAACGGTGCCTTGCCGCCCGGATCATCCTGCAATCGGAAAATCGAATTGCGCTGCGCCGACTTGATGCCGCCATCCGCGCTCAACTGCTTCACGACGGTGTCGACGGAGCGCCCGTCCGGAATTCGCCAGCGATAGAATGTCGTGTCCAGCAGCGCGATGTGCTGCGACTGCACCTGCCGCAGCCGGTGCTTCTTCGCGATGTCCTGCACCTGTGCGGCGGTCGGCTGCCCCGCGATCTCGATCAGCACTTCATTCGGCACGAACGTCCGGTCGGCAGCGGCAACGGGATTACGCGACGATTTCTTGGAGGCGCGCTCCGGCGGCGGCTTGCGCGTCCGCGGAGGTCCGTTTTCGATGCGATCCTCGACCACCGGACCGTAGTTCAGGTTCGGCGAATAGCGCACGCTCGGATTGATGGGAATTCGCGGGCCGACATGGATATTGGGACCGCCGACGCTTAGCCCGCGCATCTGCGCCAGCGCCGGTGCGACGACGAGCGGAGACAATCCGAGGGCCGCTGCAAGCAGTAGAGCCTGGGTTCTCCGGGTCAGATCGTGTCGCTTCGTCATGCTGTCACCCGTGATGCTGCATGAAGGAAATGCGAGAAATTATTGCGTCGCAGCGGCAAACGTGACGATCTTGTCCGCCTTGACCTTCGCGATGAGTTGCTCCGCATCCGCCGCCGCAAGTGTCTTGTCGCCGAACTTCACCGTGAACATGCCCGCAGACGGGCCCGACACGATGGAGCCGTGATAGGTACCGAGAAACGCGGTGATCTCGTTGAGGGTGGCGTCGGGCTTGAATCCCACCAGCACACGCGTGCCCGCTGTCGGGGCCTCGGACGATGCCGTCTGGTACCCGCTGCCCTGCTTCACCACCGTCGTCGAGATGATCCCGGCCTGCAGCACCAGCGCGAGCAGCGCCGCAGCCGCCGACCAGCCGAGCGCACGCGGCGACAATCCACCGAAGAACGCGCCCAGTCGGGCGATCAGGCCGGATGCGCGCGACGGATCGCGCGCGGGTTCGGCATCGATCGCAGCGAACAGCTTCTCCAGCGCATGGGTGGACGGCGCGCCGAGGTCTTCGTTCAGGAGCACGGTCTCGGCCAGTTCGTCCTGGATGACCTCGTACTGCTTCGCGAGCACGGGGTCCTTGGCGAGCGCCGCATCGACGCGTTTCGTCTCCTCGGCACTGAGCGTGCCCGCCGCCCGCCAGGGCAGCAGCGCCTCGATCTTGCCGGGCTCGGCCAGTTCCTTGTCGTTCGCCGTCATGGCCAGCCTCGCTCCACGCCGGCTTCCTTCAGAAGCTCGGCCAGTTTCTTGCGCGCATAGAACAGGCGCGTCTTCACCGTGTTCTCCGGGATGCCGACGATCTCGGCGACCTCCTCCACGGACTTCTCGTGGTAGTAGACGAGATCGACGATCTCCCGATGGTCCTGCGACAGCTTTGCCAGACAGTTGCGCAGCGCATTCCCGGTATCCTTCTTGGCGACAGCAACCTCCGGATCGTCGGATGTGTCCTCGATCGCCGCCGCTGTCTCGTCATCGAGCTCCGCATCCTTCTTCTTGCGCAGCGCCGACAACGCCTTGAACCGCGTAATCGCCAGCAGCCAGGTCGACACGGCGGATCGCCCTTCGAACTTGCCCGCCTGACGCCATACATCCAGAAACACCTCGCTGATGAGGTCTTCGGCGACCTGCTCCTTCCGCACCAGACGCAACGCGAACCGATACACCCGGACGTGGTATCGTCCGTACAAAACCTGCATCGCGAGACGATCGCCCTGGGCGATACGGCCGATCAGGGATTCATCCGAAGCCGCCTGTGTCGCGCTCAATGGCCGTCTCGCAAGGTTGGTCGCACGAGGCGGCGACCGGGTTCGATCAATCACAACATCGTCCGGGCAAACGCCGCCGGAAAGGCAGCGAAAATGCCCTTGAAGCAAAGGTTGGGCAAGCTGCGCCCGCACGGACCGCATTTCGCCGCCGAAAATCGGCTCAAAACCACGTAACGGCCAATTAAACTATTGATACATATATAAATTTTTAGGCTTTATGCGGTACCGCAGTTTGCCGTCCGAACTCTGCAAAGCAGCGCGATGATACCAAACCTAAACGCTTTGCAGACTAATTTAGCTAAGAGCTGCGGGGTTTTCGCCATGTGGGGAGCAGTCCTTCCCCTCAAATTGATGGAGTCGAACAGCGCCGATGCGCCTGCATCGGAGGTGCTGCCGCGCCGCGCACTCCAGCGCCGCCAGATCCCGACCATCATAGCACTCAGCTATTTCACCGACGCGGTGGTGCTGGCACTCTACGCCTATGCAGGCACCGTTAGCGTGACCACCCCGCTGGTGTTTCTGGTCTGCGCGCTGCTCAGCGTCGCCTGCTTCGTTCTTCTCTCGGACACGCACTTCAACGACCGCTTCAAGGATCACTATCTCGTCCTTCAGCAGATGAGCATCAGCTTCCTCCTGATGCTGTCGTTCACGTACGTCGCGCCGGAAGTCGGATGCGTGTTTCTCTGCTCGCTGTTCGTGATCGTCGCGCTCGGCTCGCTGCGCTCGACGATGCTGCAGATCGTCATCGCCTGGGGCATGCTGACCATCGGCCTCGCGTGGCTGTTCCTGTTCACGAACCTTCCGATCGGAATGCCACACGGCACGTTTGCCGAGCGCTTTGCCACCCTGTTCCTGTTCGCCGTCACCATCGGCCGTTGCATGATGGTCGGAATGTTCTCCAGCGCGCTCAGGGAATCCTTTTACACGCAGGGTCTCGCGCTCAAGGAAGCCTATCGCCGCATCGAGGAATTGGCGGAATTCGACGAACTGACAGGCGCGCATAACCGGCGCAGCATCATGCATGCGCTGGCCGAGGAGAGCGAACGCACGATCCGCATGAACAGCGCCTGCTCCGTCGCGCTGATCGACCTCGACTGGTTCAAGAAGATCAACGACCATTACGGTCACCCCGCCGGCGATGAGGTGCTGCGCACCTTCGCGATCACGATGTTCGCCAACATGCGGGCGATCGACAAATTCGGCCGCTACGGCGGCGAGGAATTTCTGCTGGTCCTGCCCGAGACGAGCGAAGACGCCGCCGAGAAGGTGGTGGACCGCATGCGCATGATCGTCGCGGACATCGACTGGAATTCAATCTCGCCGGGCGTCGCCGTGACGATGTCGGCGGGCGTGGCCACGCTGCGCCCGGGCGAGACACCAGAGAACCTTCTGCTGCGGGCCGACGTGGCGCTATATCGCGCCAAGGATCGCGGACGAAACAGGATTGAGCGCGCTTGAGGATATCGTTGCCTGCCGTGAGAAACGCGGCGGGTATTTGGGACAGAAGTCGATGGGTGTAAATACCGCCAGCGCCACCAGTCTGTTGGCAGATCTTCAAGCCGCTCTGACGCACGGAACCGTGGCGCGTCGCGTCGAAGCGCTCCGCCGCGTCACCGACCTGTTTCTGTTCGCGCCTTCCGATTATTCCGACACGCAGATCGCTCTGTTCGACGACGTCTTCCAGTGCCTCCTGCTCAAAATGGAACAATCGGCGAAAGTGCTGCTGGCGAAACGCCTGGCGCCGGTCGCCGAAGCTCCGCCGGGCGTGATCCACACCCTCGCCTTCGACGACCTCATCGACGTCGCGGCCCCGGTTCTGGTCTATTCCGACAGGCTCAACGAGGAAGCGCTGGTCCGGAACGCGCGGGAAAAGGGCCAAGGCCATCTGCTGGCGATCTCGAAACGCAAGGCTCTCGGCCATGCCGTCACCGACGTGCTGGTCGAACGCGGCAACGATGTCGTCGTCGAAAGCACGCTCAACAATCCCGGCGCCGAGTTCTCCGACGACGGATATTCACGCCTGCTGACGCGCGCCGAAAGCCACGACGGCATCGCCACCTGCCTCGGCATGCGTCCCATTCCGCGGCACTTCTACCTGCAGCTCGTCGCCAAGGCGTCGCGGTCAGTCCGGGCGAAGCTCAACGAAGCCAATCCGCATCTCGCCGATGATGTCGCCGCCGTGGTGAAGGAAGTCGCGGTCAACGCCAGCGCCGCGAAAACCGAGGAAACTCTTCGCGCGCAGACGCTCGTCAAGCTGCTCCACACCGATGGCCGCCTGAACGAAGCGCAGGTAGCGGCCTTCGCCGCGAGCGGCCGCGTCGAGGAAGTTTCCACCGCCATCGCGCTGATGACCGACGTGCCGATCCTCACCGTCGAGAACATGATGATCGAGCCGCGCGCGGAAGGACTTCTCGTTCTGGCGAAGGTTGCGGGCCTGAACTGGACGACCGTCGAAAAGATCCTGAAGGCGCGGCATGTGGCGAGCGACGAAAGCATTTCGACGAGCCTTGCCGAGTATCAGGACCACTTCAACCTGCTGCGGCCCGCGACCGCGCAGCAGGTGCTGCGCTTCTACCGGATGCGCGAGGCCGGCGCCGTTCCCGCGGCTGCGGCTGCATCCTGACGCCGCTCAGCTACTGGTCTTGATATGGATGTTCTCCATTCGGTCAGCATGCGTCGCTGCAGCAAAGGAACCTGCGTCCGATAAATGCGTCGGCGAGCGTACACAGTGAGCGCCCATTTGAAATGAAAACTCCCGACGAGCGGCATAGGCCGAACTCACCGGGAGTCATGAAGCGGCAGATCAGGTTTTGCCTGCTTTACCGAAGCGACAGATTGGCAACGCCCAAAGCCAGATTCACACCCGTGCGGCCTTCGACGGACAAGGGTTGCAGGGAAATCGCGTTATTCGACCCGCCGATCAGCACATTGGCTCCTACGCCGGGCCCAAATGACGCACTGCCGCTTGCTCCGACATAATTACCCCGCAGCGACGCACGGCCGACATGCGAGACAGGAGCGAAGACAGCCCAGACGAACCTGGCGCCTGAGGTCACGCCGACATCAAGCCCGAACCTTCTGACCGTCCCGGTATATGAATAATTTTTTCTCGTCCGATTCGAATGAAAAGTGCACCGGAGATTCTGCCGGGAGCCAATGATCATTCCGACAGTCGTTCCGGACGTACAAGTCAGTCCGCCGGCGCGAACGCCCCGGTTTTGTGCGGAGGCCGGCAGAGCAGTTGCAACCAGAGAAACAAGCGCGATGGCAGATAGCCAGATCTTCGACATTCTTTATCTCCTCAACAAAAGCGAGCGCAGTATCCATTCTCAACATCCAGTTCTGCTAATCGATAGCAGACGGCTGTTTTTAGCAACCTCTTTCTGAAACGATGTCATGAGGCAAAACGAACCCGCCGCAGACACCCGATAGATTCATCGAATGACTGCGGCGATACGAATGAGCCGTCTATCTGCGGCAATAACGACTGGCAACCGCATGATAGCGACCATGCCGGGTGCGAACCCAACAACGGCCATTGCGCCAACGATAGTTTCCGCGCCGCGCTCTTTCGTTTCCGATAACCGCGCCTGTTCCGCCACCAACGACAGCACCGATCGCAGCGCCCCGGCCTCCACCGACCGCACCGCCAACGATCGCACCCGACGCGCCACCTACCAACGCGCCACGCCCGGCGCTGCTCTGCGCGTGTGCTTCTCCGAGAAACGGAATTGTCATGATTGCAAGCAAAGACAGCAAGAACAGGAGTCGATACATTTCATACCTCCCAGATCAGTTCGCCATGGATTTGTGCAACGCGAGAAAGCCGATGCTATCTCATCCACCATCATCGGTCTTCTGAAATTGCGGTCGCATCGCAGCAGACAAAATCTCTCATATGTCATGCACGGATACGATCCGCCATTGATCTCATCAAATTCGACTAAAATGGAAGTTGGATTGAATTGGTGAATGCCCGCGATGAGCTTGCATTCATCCCCTTCTCAATTCGCTTCAGAAGCGCAAGATACGGCGGCCGATCATCGCGCCGATGAAGGTCACGAACGCCGCCGCCAGCGTGTACCAGGTCGCCACGAACAGCGGCGAATCGTCCATGCAATGGGCGGCGTAGATCGCCGCACCAAGTCCCGCGGACATCAATCCTGCCAATGCGCCCGTCAGCATCGGGCGTGAAGTCGCGCCATGCCGCAGCGTCAGCAATGCGGCAATCAGGAACGGCGCCGAAAACAGCGGAATGGACGACATGCAGGCGACCGAACTCGATCCGACCAGCCGGCCGGTCCAGTTCACGCGCTGAGGCACGGCAAAATCGGCAACGATGCCGATGCCGAGCAGACCAACGGGCAACGCGAGCAGCCACATCCAGCCGTGAAGCGAAGCATCGGGGCGCGACAGATGCAGGCTCAACGCCGCGGCCGCCGACGCCAGTGCGAGTGTGACCACGAATTTCAGATCGAAGAACGGATTGTACATCGCCGTCGCGATGTCAGGCCGCATACCGAGAGTCATCATGAACAGTGCGCCCGACAGCGGCAGCGCCGCGAACAGTCCGGCGAGCAGCCAGAGCCAGACCGGCTGTGTCCGCGAGGGATGATCGGCGACAAGGCTTGCGATCAGATCGTCGGTTTTCATGTCAGGTCTTTCCGCGCGCGGGCCGCCAGCGTGGACAATCCCCGGTGAAGGGCCACCCGCACCGCGCCTTCCTTCATGGCGAACTTCTTCGCCGTCTCGGTGATCGACAGACCGTCGACCGAAATCGATTGCAGCACGTCGCGCTGGCGTGGCGGCAACTGCTGGAGATGCGCCTCGACATCGACGCCGTTTGTCGGCTCGGGCGCTTCCTCGCCGGGGAGCACGTCGGTGAAATCGTCGATGTCGACGAACACACGGCGGCCGCGACGGCGCAGCGCATCGATCAGCTTGTTGCGCGCGATGGTGAACAGCCATGGCGCGAACGGAGCCGTTGGGTCCCAGGTGTGCCGCTTCAGATGCACGGCGAGCAAAGTATCCTGCACGATATCCTCGGACTGATCGGGCGATTGGCCAGCGCGCAATAGGCCGCGCCGCGCCGCCGCCCGCAAGACCGGCGCGATGGCCGACAGGAGCCGATGGTAAGCGGCGGTATCACCCGCATTGGCCGACCGCATCAGGTCGGTCCATTCATGTTCCTGGCCGCGCACCACGCTCCCTCAAGGCAATACGGCCTGTTTTCTAGGATGTTACGGCGGTTGATGGCAAATCGCCCGGTTCCGGCATCCCGGGGGGCGGCCTATCGCGCATGCCGCCTCGCTTTGAACCAAAGATTCCCTGCTTTTGCCGCGATCTGGCCACCTCCGAGAGGCCATTCTGATGTGGGCGCTGGGCAACACAGACAGAACAACGGAGACGGGATCATGCGACGGAGAATCCGTTATGCCCTGATCGTGGCCGCCATGGCTTTCGCGTATGTCGCGGGCAACGCCGGACCCTCGCAGGCAGCACCTCAAGGCGAGGCGGCTGCTTCCAGCGCAAAACCGCTTGCGCTCAGCAAATTCACCAAACACCGCAAGAAGCACGTACGCCACCACGCCCGTTCTTCAAAGAAGCATCACACCAGCGCCAAGGATTCCTCAAAGGTTTCTTCCAAGGCCAACAAGAACGACGATGCCAAAACCGCGAACGGGGCGGAGGCGGATACACCTATGTCGCCCTCGGTTGCCAATGCCCACGCCGAATTGACCAGCCCTCCTCCGGAGCAGCCGATGGTCGCACAGAACATGGTGCCCGACACCTCCACCCTGACCGATGCCGACAAGGCCGCAGCTGCGGAGCCTGCTCCGAGCGGCGTTCAGGTCACCACGTCCGACCAGTTGAACGACATGGACCGCGATGCTGCGGCCTCGGCCGCAACGCCGGAGCCCGCGACCGTCGCGCTCGCTCAGATCGCACCTCCCGCCGCCGCGGCGAGCGAGGACTCCGCATGGGGCAACGCCTCACTGATCGGAAAGATTTTCATCGCCTTCGGCGTGATGCTGACGCTCGCCTCCGCAGCGCGGATGATTATCGCGTAAGCGCGCCGCACAACAGCCAGCGCCAGACGCGCTCGCGCATGGTTGCGGGCGCATCCAGCCCCATGCGCGCGAGACAGTCTGCGTCATCTGCACCGCTCGCGGACATTCCTCGCCAAAGCAGCGACAGCAGCGCGGCGGGACTAGCGGAGGCGCGCTGGAGCTTTTGCAGCGCCGGGATCAGCCGCTGCTCCGTCGCGGTAAAGTCCGTTCCGAACGGAAACTCCGGCAACAATCCCTTTTCATGTAAGGGTGCAAGTGCACGCGCAATGCGCTCAGGCATGTTGGCGCGATGTGCAGGCGGAATCTCATAAGCCTGCGGCAGCTTGCCCGCCGCCTTTGCCTGCCGCATCAAGTCATCCTGAAAGCGCGAATCCGCCACGCACAGCATCGCTGCGATAACTTCGGCGTCGGATTTTCCGCGCAGGTCGGCGATGCCGTATTCGGTCACCACGATATCGCGCAGATGGCGTGGAATGGTGGTGTGGTCGTAGGACCAGCGGATGTTCGATTCCAGCCGCTTGCCATTATAGCGCGTGGCCTCGAGCGTCAGGATGGAATGCGCACCGTCCAGCGCGAAAGCTTGCGCGACGAAATTGTACTGGCCGCCGACACCACTCACCATCTGGCCGTTGCTCAGGCCGTCGGAGATCGCATCGCCGAGCAACGTCACCATCATCGCGTTGTTGACGAAGCGCGCCTTCGGCCGCCCCGCGCGCTTCGCGGTCTCGTCGCCGTAAAGCTCGTTGGTGAAGGACACCGGCATCATCCGGATGCGGTCGAGCCTCTCTGGCGGCATCTCGCGCAATGCACGATAGAACGATTTCGGCCCGAGAAAGAACGCCGCATGCAGCCACGCGCCATCGACCTCGCGGCGGATAATGCCCGCCTCGATCAAACCGAGGAAAGCCTCGAAGAACATTTCGCTGAGGCCATTCAGCCCTTCCGCGAATGGAGTCAGCGCAGCGGCAGGCGCGTCCGGCGCAAGACGCCTGACGGCGTCACGAAAATCCACATTGTGACAGTCGCGAACAATGAGACTCTGCGCCAGTGCATCGCCGACCTGACCGATTCCAATCTGCAACGTGCCGCCATCCTCGATCAACGTCGCAGCGTGCAGACCGATGGCGTATTTCGCATCTCCCACCGGCTCCGAGGGCGGCGCGAACAGCGGAAAATCTGTCTCCGAGCTGTCGAGGATGGCGTGGAACTCGGAGGCCGGAAGATCGCCCAGCCCCGGCATGAACGGCAATTCCGAGTTCACTTGCCCGATCAGCTTGAAATCGATCTTGCCCTCAGCGCGTGCTTTCAGAAGATCGAGCGTTGTGTCGGTGTTGCAACTCAGGCTGTAGCGGACCTCGCCATCGACCACGCGTTTGGCGACGAGCTGCAGTACGACGTTGAGACCACGCGTCAGCATGCCCGCGACGGCGTGGGTATAGTTCGCCGCGATATAATGCTGCTGGGCGTAGCCGTGATGCAGCCACTTGCCCGCGAGGAAGAAGAATTCCGCGACTTCGATATTCGCCGGCAAGGTCCCGGCGTGCAGCCATTTGGCGTAATCGAGCGTGGGATAGCCGCCGAATAGACGCTCGATGACGGGGCCGATGAAACGCCGCTCCAACTCGGATTTCGGTGCGGGCTTTTCCAGCGTCAGCGCGGTAAAAATCGTCAGCCGGATCGCGGAATCCGCCGCCGCGCGTTCACACAAAGCGTTGGCGATGTGATTGGCCTTGCCGAGCCCGAGCGGCAGGCCGACCACCAACCTGGAGCCGCAATCGCACAGGATCGCATCCGCGAGCGTGTGGGCGTCGGAATAGACCCTCGACATGCTCTTTTGCCCCGCCATTCCGTACCGCCGCGCTCGGGGCCGACTGTCATCACCCGTGCGGTAAGGTCAAGCAAATAAGGCGTTTCTCCCCGTAACGCGGTCGGATTGCCACAGCGGCCAACATTTTCGCGGGACAGTTTGCCGAACCCTTCTCCGGCCAGTATGACTGCCCTTCATGTTGGGGTATCCGCCGTCGCGGGACTTTTCTGATCGGGCGTCATGATTCGTTGGCATTCACGGCAGCGTTACGGAGCGGTGACGGCCCTGTTGCTGCTCGGCGCGGCGACAGGCCCTCGGTCTGCGTCCGGCGAAACGCTGCAGGACGCGCTGGTGAAGGCCTACCAGTCCAGTCCGCAGTTGAATGCCTCCCGCGCCCAGCAGCGCGCCACCGACGAAAACGTCCCGCAAGCACTTTCGGGCTACCGGCCGCAGATCATCGCAAGCCTGTCGGCTGGCCTGCAGACGGTGCGCAACACCCTGCCCGACAACGCCGTCCAGACCCAGAGCCAGAAACCCTGGCAGATCGGCGTCACCGTCACGCAGACGCTATTTAACGGCTTCAAGACCTCGTCGAGCGTACGGGTCGCCGAATTCCAAGTGTTGTCGGGACGCGAGGCGCTGCGCAACACCGGCCAGGGCGTGCTACTCGATGCCGTGACCGCTTACATGAACGTGATCGCCAATCAGGCGCTGGTCGAGACCCAGAAACTCAACGTGCAATTCCTGCGCGAGACGCTCGGCGTTGCCCGCACCCGTCTCGCGGCGGGCGATGTCACACCGACCGACACTGCGCAGGCCGAGGCCCGCCTCAGTCGCGGACTTGCCGACCTGAATGCGGCTCAGGTCGCGCTTCAGGTCAGCGAGGCGACCTACGCGCAGGTGATCGGCTCCCCACCCGGCCATCTTGTGGCCGCGCCCACGGTTGACCGCTTCATTCCGCACACCCAGCAGGCATCGATCGATCTCGCCATCAAGCAGAACCCGGCGGTGATCGCGGCGAGCTACGATGTCGACGTCGCGACCACCACGATCAGTGTCGCGGAATCCAGCCTGATGCCGCAAGTCACCGTGCAAGGCAACGTGCTGCGCCAGTCAGACGGCGACCCCTATCTCAGCGTGAAACGCTCCGATCAGGCCAGCGTCACCGGCCAGCTCACGATGCCGATCTATGACGGCGGCCTTGCTGCGTCGCAGACGCGCCAGTCGAAAGAACTGGCGATGCAGAGCCGTCAGGTTCTGGAGCAGGTCCGTAATCAGGCGCGCACCGCGGCCCTCAGCGCGTTCATCACCAATGAGGGTGCCAAGATCGCCCTCTCCGCCGCGGAAAGCGAAGTGAAGGCTGCAACGGTCGCGCTTGGGGGCGTCCAGCGCGAGGCCAAGGCAGGTCAGCGCACCACGCTTGATGTGCTGAACGCGCAAGCCGATCTCACCGCCGCGCGCAGCCGCCAGATCTTGAGCCAGCGCGATCGCGTGATCGCCTCCTACACGCTGCTCAGCGCCATCGGCAAACTCGATGTCCGTACGCTGGGCCTCAACACGCCGGATTACCTGCCCGAGGTGCACTACCATCAGGTGCGCGACGCCTGGCACGGCCTGCGCACGCCGTCCGGGCAGTAATTTATGCTTTCTCGCGTCCCCGCCGCGAGAACAGCAGGATCAGCACCGGCAGTGTGATCAGGATCACGAACGGCGCGAGTGCCATACCGGACACCACGACCAGTGCCAGCGGCTTCTGCACCTGCGAGCCGATACCCGTCGACATCGCGGCGGGCAATAGTCCGATGCCTGCGACAGCGCAGGTCATCAGCACCGGCCGCATCTGCAATTCACCGGTACGGATCACCGCCTTGAAGCGGTCGAAACCTTCGTCGATCAACTGATTGTACTGCGACAGGATGATGATGCCGTCCATGACGGCGACGCCGAACAGCGCGATGAAGCCGATCGCCGCCGATACGCTGAATGGCACGCCGCTGAGCAACAGGCCGAGAACGCCGCCCAGCACAGCCATCGGGATCACGCTCATCGCGAGCATGGTATCGACCATCGAGCCGAAATTGAACCACAGCAGCACCGCGATCAGCGCCAGGCTGATCGGCACCACGACCGACAGCCGCTTGATCGCGTCCTGCAGATTGCCGAACTCGCCGACCCATTCCATATGCGTGCCCGACGGCAGCTTCACCTCGGCTGCCACCTTCTCCTGCGCTTCGCGGATGGCGCTACCGAGATCACGCTCACGGACCGAGAACTTGATCGGCAGATAGCGTTCCTGCTGCTCGCGATAGATGTAGGCCGCGCCGGAGACGAGCTTAATGGTCGCGACCTCGCTCAGTGGAATCTGCGTGATGCCATTCGGACCCTGTGCGGCGATGCGCAGGTTCTGGATGCTCTCGGCGCTCTTGCGATATTCCGGTGCGAGGCGGACGATGATCGGGAAATGTCGGTCGCTGCCCGGCTCGTACAGATCGCCGGCGCTGTCGCCGCCGATGGCGACGCGGATGGTCGCATTGATGTCACCCGGCGACAGCCCGTAGCGCGCCGCGCGAACGCGGTCGACGTCGATCTGGATCGTCGGCTGGCCGAGCGAGGTGAACACCGACAGGTCGGTGATGCCCCGCACCGTCGCCAGCACCGATTTGATCTTGTTGGCCGTCTCGGTGAGTTCGACGAGATCGTTGCCGTAGAGCTTGATCGAGTTCTCACCCTTCACGCCCGACACTGCTTCGGCGACGTTGTCCTGCAGATACTGCGAGAAGTTGAATTCGACGCCGGGGAATTTTGCGTGAAGCTGCTCGAGCAGCTCCGTGGTGATCTTGTCCTTGTCGTGCGTTCCGGGCCACTGGCTGACAGGCTTGAGCGGCGCAAAAAACTCCGCATTGAAGAAGCCCGCCGCGTCGGTGCCGTCATCCGGACGACCGTGCTGCGACACCACCGACTGCACTTCCGGCCGTGCGGCGATCAGGCGCCGCATCTCGTTGACGTAGGTATTGCCCGCTTCAAGAGAGATGGTGGACGGCAGCGTGGCGCGAATCCACAGATTGCCCTCCTCGAGCTTCGGCAGGAATTCCAGCCCCAGCATCCGGATCGAAACAAAGGTCAGAAGCAGCAGCACGCCCGCCGTGGTAATCACGTATTTCGTGTGCGCCACCGACCATTTCAGCAGCGGCACGTAGCGCGCATGCAGCCATCGCACCACGCGGGTTTCAACCTCGCGAACATGCGCGGGCAGGATAATAGCGCTCAGCGCTGGCGTCACGGTGAAGGTCGCCAGCAACCCGCCGACCAGCGCATAGGCATAAGTCCGCGCCATCGGGCCGAAGATGTTGCCTTCGACTCCGCTCAGCGTGAACAGCGGCAGGAACGCGGCGATAATGATCGCCGCCGCGAAGAAGATCGAGCGCGACACGTCGGCGGCTGCGCTGAAAATCCCGTGGCTCTTCATGCCCATCATGGTCTCGGGCGACATCGCCTGCTCTTCTGTCGACGACAGCTCGGTGATGTTCGACAGCCGCCGGAAGATCGCCTCCACCATGATGACGGTGCCATCCACGATCAGGCCGAAGTCGATCGCGCCGACCGACAGCAGATTGGCGGATTCTCCTCGCAGCACAAGAATGATGACAGCGAAGAACAACGCGAACGGAATCGTCGCGCCGACAATCAGCGCGCTGCGCAGATCGCCGAGGAACAGCCATTGCAGCAGCACGATCAAGATGATGCCGACTACCATGTTGTGCAGAACGGTCGCGGTGGTGATGTCGATCAGGTCCTGGCGGTCGTAGATGCGCTCAATCCGCACGCCGGGCGGCAGGATATTTGAGGTGTTGATCTTCTCCACCGCATCCACGACCCGCGCGATGGTCGGCGAGCTTTTCTCGCCGCGTCGCATCAGCACAATGCCCTGCACGATGTCGTCGGCCTCGTTCATGCCGGCAATGCCAAGCCGCGGCTTGTAGCCGATCTCGACCTTGGCCACGTCCTTCACCAGGATTGGATTGCCGCCGCTTTGCGAGATCATGGTGTTGGCGAGATCGTCCACCGAGCGGATCAAGCCGACACCGCGCACCACGGCCGACTGCGCGCCTATATTGATGGTGTTGCCGCCAACGTTAATGTTGGCGTTGCTGACCGCCTGCAGGAGTTGCGGCAGCGACAGGCCCGCTGCCGCTAGCTTATTGAAATCGACCTGCAACTCGTAGGTCTTGGTCTTGCCGCCCCAGCCGGTGACGTCGATTACGCCCGGTATCGAACGGAAGCGCCGCTGCAGGACCCAGTCCTGCAGCGTCTTGAGGTCGAGCACGCTGTAATTCGGCGGCCCGACGAGACGATAGCGGTAGATTTCGCCGACCGCACTCAACGGCGAAATCGAAGGCTGCGCCCCGCCCGGAAGCGGCGGCAGTTGCGACAGCCGGTTCAGCACCTGCTGCAGGGCCTCGTCATAGGTGTAGTCGAACGAGAACTGCAGTTTGACGTCGGACAGTCCGTAAAGCGAGATCGTGCGAATGACGCGCAGGTTCTTGATGCCCGCCACCTGCGTCTCGATCGGAATCGTGATGTAGCGTTCGATCTCCTCGGCCGACATGCCCGAGCTTTGGGTGACGACGTCGACCATCGGAGCGGTCGGATCGGGATAGGCTTCGATGTTGAGTTGGTTGAACGCGATCAGACCGCCGACGACGATCGCGGCGAAAATGCCGAGAATGAGAAAGCGGCGCTCAACGGCAAAGGCAACGAGACGGTCGATCAAGCCAGCGCCCCTCGAACGAACACCGCCCGCAAACGGTCAGCACCGGCTTCAGGCCAGCCGCGGACGCTTCGGTTTTGCCACAGCCCGCGGCATCGGGTGATCGCCTGCGCCATCATTAGCTGCCGGACGCCGCGCGGTCGATGAACAACCCGCCCTTGACGACGACCTGCTCGCCGGGCCGGAGGTTTTCCGTCACCTCGACGAGATTGCCACTGGACAGGCCGACCTTCACCGGACGAAGTTCGATGGTCTTGTTCTCGTGGGCAATCCAGAGGCGAACGTTATCGGCCTCATAGATCAAGGCCTGCTTCGGCACGGCCACCGCCGGATGGTCGCCCGGCGAGAAGATCGTGACGTTGGCGAACATTTCCGGCTTCAGGCTCGCGTCGGAATTGTCGATGGTCGCGCGGATGGTCAGACGCCGCGTGGTCGGATCAATCGCGGTCGCGACGTAGTTGATCCGCGCGGTACGCGAACGCCCCGGCGACGCCAGCACGGTGAAGGAGACGTCCTGTCCCACCGCGACATCGTCGGCATCCGCCTCGCGGACGTAACCGACCAGCCACACGGTGGAGAGATCACCGATCACGAAAACAGGATCGGTCGCACCCGCATTGATATACTGCCCCGGCCCGGCCTTGCGCTGGACCACGGTGCCCGCGATCGGCGCGACGACGGTCATTTCTGGGTTGATGCGTCCCTTGTTCTGGAAGGAGGCGATGGCGTCATCGTTCAAGCCGAGAATCTTCAGGCGATTGCGCGCCGCCTCCAGCGCGGTTTGCGCCGAACGCATGTCGTTGTCCGCCTGAATCTCGGCCGCCTGCGCGGACTGGTAATCCTTCAGCGGAACTGCCTTGCCCTCGAACAACTCCTTGGCGCGCTTGCCTTGCGTCTGCGCGAGGTCGAGTGCGGAACGCGCCTTGTTGGTCGCCGTCAGCGCGGCGATAAAATCGTTCTGGGCCTGCACGGTATCGGTGGCCTCGAGCAGGAACAATGGCTGTCCCTGCTCGACATGCTCGCCCGCGCGCACCAGTAGTTTCGTCACCCGCCCCGTATAGGGCGAGAACACCTGGGTGGAGCGATCCTCATCGATGGAAATCTTGCCTTCGGTGACGTGCTCGGCGCGGAAGACTTTCTGCATCGCGGGCGCCACCGTCAGGCTCGCCCATTCCACGTCCGTCGGCTTGTAGCGGGTCGGGTCGCGCACCGCGCTGCTGGAAATATCGGACAGCTGCGGAGTCGGAGCCAGCAGATAGGAGCCGCCATAAATCGCAACACCTGCGACCAGCACGGCACATGCGCCGAACAGCGCCCTCTTGCGGCCAATCCGGGCCATGATGTCCTTCAAGGAAGGGCGTTGATCCAACACGCGAACGATCCCGTGAAAGAGGAGACGAAACAGCCATCATCCATGGCACAAAGGTCACAACCCGGTGATGACGGTATCCCGCCAACCCTGGCCGTCTATAGGGCCGGTTTTGGCTTGTCGACAATCCAAAACATCGCAGCCAGGCGGAATTCCGATCACTTCTTCGATTATGTGTTAATTCCGCTCCACAGAAAGACCGGCGGAGCCTTCAATCCCCTGAAAAAACGACGATTTCGGCCGATTCACGCGGGCAGCCGCGTTTCCACCAGCCGGACCCAGTATGACGTGCCGAAAACGGCCGCCTCGTCGTTGAAGTCGAAGGCCGGGTGGTGCCAGCCCGCGCTGTCGCCGTTGCCGAGAAAGATGAAGGCCCCCGGACGCGCCTGCAGCATGAAAGCGAAGTCCTCCGCCCCCATCAAAGGCGGCATATCGCGGCTGACGCGCTCCCGCCCGGCCACCTCGTCCGCCACCTGCGCTGCGATCTCGGTCTGGCCGGCATGGTTGACCAACACTGGATAGCCGCGCCGATACTGCACGGCGATCTTCGCCCCGGTCAGCGTGGCGATGCCGGCCGCAACCTCACGGATCCGCTTTTCGACCAGATCGCGCATCTGCGGCGTCAACGTGCGCACCGTCCCGATCAGCGTCGCGGTCTGCGGGATGACGTTGCGCGCATCACCTGCCTTGAACTGGCAGATCGAAATCACCACCGACTCCAGCGGATCGGCAGACCGCGAGACGATCGATTGCAGGGCGACGATCAGTTGCGAGCCGGCCAACACCGGGTCGATCGTCTTATGCGGCGCAGCAGCATGACCGCCGATGCCTTCGATCTCGATGTCGACATGATCGGTCGACGCCATGGCCGGGCCGGCGCGCAGCGCGAACGTGCCGACCGCCATGCCGGGCGCGTTGTGCATCCCATAAATCTCGTCAAACTCGTATTTGTCCGCCAGCCCGTCGTCGAGCATCGCCGCAGCACCGGCGCCGCCTTCTTCGGCAGGCTGAAACACCACCACGGCCTCGCCCGCGAAATTCCGCGTCTCGGCGAGATAGCGCGCCGCACCGAGCAGCATCGCGGTGTGGCCGTCATGGCCGCAGGCATGCATCCGGCCCGGCACGGTCGAGCGATACGGCGCGCCGGTTTCCTCTTCGATCGGCAGCGCATCCATGTCGGCGCGCAAGGCGACGGCCTTGATGCCGTCACCCTGCGCAGGCTTGCGGCCCTTGATGCGTCCGACCACGCCGGTGCGGCCGATGCCGGTCGCCACCTCGTCGCAGCCGAATTCGCGCAACTTCGCGGCGACGAAATCGGCCGTCCGATGCACCTCGTACATCAACTCGGGATGCGCATGCAGTTCGCGCCGCCACGCGGTAATGTCGGGCTGGAATTCGGAGATGCGATTGACGATCGGCATTCGGCGAACCTGAAAAGAGTGCGATGCACAAGGCTAACATGGCAGCGCCTCTGGCTCAAAGTGCAATGGCGGCGCGCCGGTCAGCGCGTTAAGACCGATTGACGCTTCAAAATGCCGAAGGCTCCGCCCATGACCGATCTGCTCGAAGGTGACTATGACTATATTGTCGTAGGCGCCGGCACTGCCGGCTGCATTGTCTCCAACCGATTGTCCGCCGATCCGAAAAACCGGGTGCTAACGCTGGAAGCCGGCGGCAACGACAACTGGATCTGGTTTCACATTCCCGTCGGCTATCTGTTCGCCATCGGCAACCCGCGCTCCGACTGGATGTTTCGCACCGAACCCGAGCCCGGCCTCAACGGCCGCTCGCTGCATTATCCGCGCGGCAAGGTGATCGGCGGCTGCTCGGCGATCAACGCGATGGTATCGATGCGCGGACAGGCCGCGGACTACGATCACTGGCGCCAGCTCGGCCTCAATGGCTGGGGCTGGGAGGATGTCCTGAAGTCGTTCAAGTCGCTCGAGGATCATTATCTCGGCGAGACCGAACATCACGGCGCGGGCGGTGGATGGCGGATCGAGCCGCCGCGCATTTCATGGGACGTGCTCGACGCCATTGCCGCCGCCGCGGAGCAGATGGGCATCCGCAAGATTCCCGACTTCAACACCGGCGACAACGAAGGCTCCAGCTACTTTCAGGTCAACCAGAAGCGCGGGCGGCGCTGGTCGTCGGCGCGCGGCTTCCTCAAGCCCGCACTGCACCGCCCCAATCTGCGACTCGAAACCAACGTGCTGGTCGAAAAACTCATCGTCGAAAACGGCCGTGCCGTCGGCGTGCGATACAGTCGCGACGGCAAGACCTTCGAGGCGCGCGCCAAAGGCGAGGTCATCCTCACTTCCGGCTCGATCGGCTCGGTACAAATCCTGCATCGCTCCGGCATCGGACCGCGCGAATGGCTGGAGCCGCTCGGCATCGACATCGTTCTCGACCGTCAGGGCGTCGGGCGAAACCTGCAGGATCATCTGCAGCAGCGCGCGATCTACAAGGTCACCGGCATCAAGACGCTCAACGAAGTCTATGCCTCGCTGATACAGCGTGCGTGGATGGGCATCGACTACGCGCTACGTCGGCGCGGGCCGTTGACGATGGCGCCCTCGCAGCTCGGAATCTTCACGCGCTCAAGTCCCGAACACGAGCGCGCCAACATCCAGTTTCACGCGCAGCCGCTCTCGCTCGACAAGTTCGGCGACCCGCTACACGCCTTCCCGGCAATCACGCTCAGCGCCTGCAATCTGCGCCCGACCTCGCGTGGCGAAATCAGGTTGCGCTCCGCCGATCCGATCGCGAAGCCGATCATCGCACCGCACTATCTGTCGACCGACGAGGACCGCAAGGTTGCCGCCGACGCAATTCGCGTGACTCGCAAGATAATGAAGCAGTCCGCGATGGCGCCTTACCAGCCTGAGGAATATCTCCCCGGCCCCACCGTCGGCGACGACGACGCCTCGCTCGCCAAAGCGGCGGGCGATATCGGCACCACCATCTTCCATCCGGTTGGAACCGCGAAGATGGGTCTGCCTAGCGATCCGCTCGCGGTGGTTGACGAGCGGCTGCGCTTCTTCGGAATCGAACGGCTGCGCGTAATCGACGCCTCGGTGATGCCGACCATCACTTCGGGGAACACCAACACACCGACGGCCATGATCGCCGAGAAGGGTTCCTCTTTCATTCTTGCGGACAATCGCTAGGCAAATCGTCGAATATGACACCATGATTGCTGCCACATTTGAAACGCACAAGGTGCGGAACATCTCATGTGCCGAAGACACATGACGCTGGGAATCCGGCACGCAGAGGCGGCGTCGGGCTTGTGGCGTTTGGTATTCACCCGCGTGGCATCTATAGTGCGAATCGCACCGCCATCAGACAAAGGACGAAAATGATTAGAACACTTCTCGTTGCCGCATTGCTTGCGTCCTCGACGGCTGCGGTCATGGCACAGGGACAGGGCCGCAGCGGCACGCCCGACGAGCAGAAGGCTTGTGCGAAGGACGTTTCGCGCTATTGCCGCTCGGTGATGGATCAGTCCGACCTCGTGGTCCTCTCCTGCCTGCAGCAGCATCGCGCGAAGATCAGCAAGGCGTGCGACGGCGTTCTGGTCAGCCACGGCCAGTAAGACCGCCTGCGAAATATTTCGGCCAAACAAAAAGCCGCCGCATCCCCGATGCGGCGGCTTTTTGCTGTCAGATAATTTTTACGTCACGCGGATTTGCGCACCGCGTTGTCCATCAGTGTCTTGCCGAGCGACCACACCGCGCCGGGCACGCGATGGCTCGCCGCGATCACCTCGTCGAACGAATTCTCGATCCAAGTGCAATCCTCGTCCGTAATGGTAAGCGGCGGCAGCATCTTCACCGTGTGGCTCGCATGGCCCGCGACCTGCGTCAGGATCTTGTGGTCCTTGAACAACGGAATGGTGATAAGCTGGCAAAACAGACCTTTGCTCGCCGACTCCAGCAGATTCCACGACGCCTTGAGCGCAAACGATTTCGGCGGACCGAATTCGACGCCGATCATCAGGCCCTTGCCGCGCACCTTCTTCAACAGTTCGTAACGCGGGATCATCGCGCTCAGCGTGCTGACGATGCGATTGCCGCAGCGCTCGGCGTTCTCGACCAGCTTCTCGGATTTCAGCACTTCGAGCGTGGCGATGCCCGCAGCCATCGCAAGGTCGTTCTTGGCGAAGGTCGAGCCGTGAACGACCGCGCGGTCCATGCGGTCGAAAATCTTGTCGAAGATCGCCTTGCGCATCAGCACCGCGCCGACTGGGACATGGCCGCCCGACAGCGATTTCGACAGCAGCACCATATCCGGCTCGACATTCCAGTGCTCGACGGCGAGGAAGCGGCCGGTGCGGCCGAGCCCGGTCTGGATTTCGTCGGCGACGAAGATCGTGCCGTACTTCTTGCAGAGTGCAGCCGCGCCCGGCAGGTAATCGTCGCTCGGGATGTTGACGCCTTTGCCCTGCACCGGCTCGACGATAAACGCCGCGACCTGACGCGACATCAGCGCCTTTTCCAGCGCCTCGAGGTCATTGAAGGGAATCACCGAACAATCCGGCAGGAGCGGGCCGAAGCCGCCGCGAAAATTCGCATCGTCGGTCAGCGACAGCGAACCGTAGGTCAGGCCATGATAGCCATGGTCGCAATAGATCACGCCCGTGCGACCGGTCGCACCGCGCGCAAATTTGATCGCGGCTTCGACACATTCCGTCCCTGAATTCGCGAAAAACACCTTATCAAGGTAAGGCACCTGCGCGATCAGGCGTTCGGCCAGAACACCGGCGAGCGTGGAAATATCGAGTTGGACGAGATTGGCGAATTCGCTGTCGAGCACGCTTTTCAGGGCATCGCGAATCACCGGATGGTTACGGCCGAGCGCGAACACCCCGAAACCGCTGAGGAGATCGAGGTAGCGCGCATTATCGCGATCAAAGAGGTATTGCCCCTGCCCGCGCTGGAACCCGACGTCATAACCAATGGTTTTAAGAACCCGGACGAGTTGCTCGTTCAGATATCTCGTATGGAGCGCGCCGCGCTGAAACTGGCGGTCGGCGACTATCTCGGAAATGTCTAGATTTGCTTTCACCATGCAGTACATACGTCGTTTGATGGGTCGCTCGTCAACCAAAAAAGCGTCGCGGCCCGTCATCGGCCGGATGGAACATCCAGAGAAAATACGGTTTACTTTCGTTTGCAGCCTACGCGAGGATTCATGCGGAAAATAGCTTGTTCGGCCATCGTTCTACTCGGCACCATCGGCGCTGCTCATGCCGCCGACATTCCCGGTGAATGGCGGGTGAAGGAAGGCGTAGCCACCATCCGCATTGCCGACTGTAACGGCCACCTCTGGGGCGTTGTCGCCTCGGAACAGACGCCAGGCGGAATCGACAGCAAGAACCCTGACAAGGCCAAGCAGAGCCGTCCCACCCTCGGCATGCCCGTCCTCCTCGATATGACGCCGGACGAGGACGAGAAGGGTAAATGGAACGGCCACATCTACAACGCCAAGAACGGCAAGACTTATGAATCGTCGATCAAGCTGGCGTCACCGAACCAGTTGAAGGTCGAGGGCTGCGTGCTCGGCTTCCTGTGCGGTGGCGAGACTTGGACGCGTATCGCCGAACCGGCCTCGCCGGTCGCCGCCAATCCGACAGCACCGCATGCGGGCGCGCCACATACCGGCACGAAGATGACCGGTGCCCCTCGGACCATCGGTCAAAAGGGCGCAACTCCGGCCCCGGTGCCGGGAGCAGCAACGCCCCCGGCTCCCGGTTCAGACATCTGTCTTCTCCCCGACGTCGTCGCGGGGGCGGCCCATTAGGGCCGGCTGAAACAGCACCGCCGCCGCGAGCGTCGTCACCAGCGACAGCGCCATCAGCTTACCCATGCTCGACGTACCAGGATGGCTCGACAGCCACAGGCTGCCGAACGCTGTCGCAGTCGTCATCGCGCTGAAGAAGATCGCGCGCGTCAGGCTCGACTGCAGCAGCTTGACGTGCCCTGCTCGCCACGCCGTCACATAGTAGATCTTGAACGCGACGCCGACGCCAAGCAGCAGCGGCAACGCGATGATGTTGGCGAAGTTGAGCGGCAATCCGATGAGGACGCAAATCTCCAGCGTCACCACGCCCGCGAGGATCAGCGGCACCAGCGTCAGCAGCACGTCACTGAACCGCCGTAGCACGATGTACAAAAGAACGCCGATCGACAGCAGCGCCCAGAATCCCGCCTGAATGAAGGCCATCACGATGGTGTGGCCCGATTCCAGAATCGAGATCGGTCCGCCGACCGCAGTCGGCTCGACCTTCTGAACGGCCGCCGCGAACTTGCGCAGCGTCTCGTTGTCGTTCGGATCGCCAGTCGGCAAAGCCTCTACACGGGCGCGGCCGTCCGGCGTCATCCACTCGCTTACAATCTCCGGAGGCAGCGTCTTCAGCGTGATCGGC
This sequence comes from Afipia felis ATCC 53690, assembly GCF_000314735.2. Classification (NCBI taxonomy): domain Bacteria; kingdom Pseudomonadati; phylum Pseudomonadota; class Alphaproteobacteria; order Hyphomicrobiales; family Nitrobacteraceae; genus Afipia; species Afipia felis. The sequence goes on from NZ_KB375270.1 coordinate 1,348,104, forward strand.
TGGGCCTTCAGCGAATTGCGGACCTGTTCCACAACAGTGCGGTAAGGCGACAGGAATATCTCCGAAGCCTTGTCGCGCACCGATTTATCCGACTGCGCGAGCTTCGTCAGGTCGCCTGCAAGACGGTTGGCGGCCGCAGCCACGTCCGGCGGAGATTTTCCGGCCGTGCGCTTGAGGGCTGCCGCCGCATCCGTCAGCGCCGCGACGTTATCGAAATCCTCTGCCGGTGAACCCGGCTGCGATTTGAAGATCGGATCGAGCGCGCCCGCGGCCCGGCGGATCAAACCAAGCTTGGCCTGCTGATCCTCGGGCACGAAGCTTTCCAGCGTCGTGGTGCGGGATACTTCCGGCAGCTTCGAGAGCCGCTGCTGGGCTTCCTTCGCCGCAGCAAGCGATGGCGCCAGCACGTCAACCGCATTGGTTGCCGTGTTGGGATCGCGGCGCAGGTCGAGGTAGGTCGCGATCGATTCCACCTTCGGGCTGCGCAGGTTCATCGGGTTGAAGTCGAAATGCAGGAAATACAGCAGCGGAAGGCCGAGCGTCGCCACGCCGAGCGTGGTTGCCACGATGCCGATGCGGTGGTCTTCCAGGAACTTGTCGACCGGAGCGAGGAAGGCGTAACCGACCGGCTCCTTCTCGCCCGGCGGGTTGAACAGTTTCAGGAGCGCGGGCAGCACCGTCACCGCCATGAAGAACGCGATCAGCATACCGGCACCAGCGATCTTGCCGAGTTCGGATACGCCTTTGTAATGCGTCGGCAGGAACGACAAGAAGCCCGCGGCGGTGGCCACGGCGGCAAGCGTCAGCGGCACCGCCGCATGTTTGGCCGCCGCTTCCAGCGCTTCCTGCAGGTCGGGGATGTCGTAACGGTCTGACCTGTAGCGGACGCTGTACTGGATTCCGAAATCGACGCCGAGGCCGACGAACAGCACGAAAAACGCGATCGATATCAGATTGAACGAATGCGCGATGATCAGCGCCACCGCCGTCGTCACCGACAGGCCGATAGCAAGCGTAATCAGCACAGCGAGAATGATCCGCGGCGAATGCAGCGCGAGCCACAGGATGAAGATCACGATCAGGACCGTGATGATGCCGTTGAGAAGAGCGCCCTCCTGCACCGTGCCAAATTCCTCGTTGGCGATCGGCACCGGGCCGGTCAGGCGCACGCGGGCGTGAAAATTCTTGTCGAAAGACAGATCGTTCGCAGCCTGACGGATGGCGTCGGTCGCAACCTTGCCGGGCTCCAGCGCCTGATAGTCCAGAATCGGCTGGATCAGAATCAGCGAACGCAGGTCGGAGGGCTGAAGCGCCTCGTTGCTGGTGAGTTGTCGCCAGGAAAAGGTGCCGCTGCCGGTCATGAGGATCTGCTCAAGACTTTCGGACACAAGGTTAAGGGGCCGCGCCAGTGCCTCGCGCGGCAGTTTCCCCCGCTCCACGCCCTGCAGCGCGGTCTGAAGCACCCCGGTCAGGCCGCGGATGCTGGGATCGTCATGCAAAATGTCGAAAAACGGCTGCGCCGCCGCGTACTGGCCGGTGATCTTGCCGACCTCGGCCGTTGGCAGGAATAAAAGACCGTTATTCTGGAAAAACGGTGTATCGGCGGGGCGGACCACCGAGGTGAATTTGTCGGTCTGGGGGGTAAGCTTCTTCTCCAGCGCGTCGCTCGCCTGGGCAGCCAGTTCGGGCGTTGCCGCCTCGACAACCGCGATAATCAGATCATTTCGGCCCGGAAAAGCCTTCTCGTAGGCCAGCTCACGCTGCCGCCACGGCAGGTTTTCGGAAATCAATTTGTTAACGTCAGTTGAAATCGCGAAATTGTGCGATGCATATATACCGGCTATGACCGCCAAAATAACGCCAAGAAGTACGGTAAGCCATGCGTGGCGCGTACAGGTCTTGACCAAAGAGACGATAATCCTTGTCAGCACAGGTTTTCTTTCTATTTGAAGCGATCAACTTGAGGGATTGCGCGTTTAGGTAGGCCAGCGGGTTAACTCTGACCTGCCGGATAGGTGCCTTTCAGGCACACAATCGTGGCATAAGACGGAAAATTGCCGAGAACTACTGCGTTATAGCTGCCGTAATGATACACTCCCTCGCCGTTCACGTCTTGTTCTTGTACAGTTCGGATCTCCCCCAATGACTTCATCCACTCCGCTGCTCGATCAGATCAACTGTCCCGCCGATTTGCGCAAGCTCAAAGAAAGCGAGCTGCTGCAAGTTGCGCAGGAGCTGCGCGCGGAAACCATCAACACTGTTGCGGTAACGGGCGGCCATCTCGGCTCAGGTCTCGGCGTGGTGGAACTCACTGTTGCGTTACATCATGTTTTTAATACGCCCGATGACCGCATCATCTGGGACGTCGGCCATCAGGCCTACCCTCACAAGATTCTGACCAGCCGACGTGACCGAATTCGCACGCTCCGGCAAGGCGGCGGATTGTCCGGTTTCACCAAGCGCGCCGAGAGCGAATACGACTGCTTCGGCACCGCGCACTCCTCGACCTCGATTTCCGCCGGTCTTGGCATGGCGGTTGCGCGCGACCTGTCGGGCGGCAACAACAATGTGATCGCCGTGATCGGCGACGGCGCGATGTCCGCCGGCATGGCCTATGAGGCGATGAACAATGCGGGCGCGATGGATTCGCGACTGATCGTCATCCTCAACGACAACGAAATGTCGATCGCCCCGCCGGTCGGCGCGATGTCGTCGTATCTGTCGCGACTGACTTCGAGCAACACCTATCGCTCGCTGCGCGAGATCGGCAAACAGGTCGCCAAGCGGCTTCCAAAATTCGTCGAAAAGGGCGCGCAGCGCGCCGAGGAATATGCCCGCGGCATGCTCTCCGGCGGCACGCTATTCGAGGAGCTCGGCTTCTATTATGTCGGCCCGATCGACGGCCACAACCTCGACCACCTGCTCCCGGTGCTGAAGAACGTCCGCGATTCCAAGGTCGGCCCGACGCTGATCCATGTCGTCACCGAAAAGGGCAAGGGCTACAGCCACGCCGAGACCGCCAAGGACAAGTATCACGGTGTCGTCAAATTCGATGTAGCCACCGGCAAGCAGGACAAGGCCAAGGCGAACGCGCCCTCCTACACGAGCGTGTTCGGCAATGCGCTGGTCAAGCTTGCCGAGAAGGACGAGAAGATTATCGGCATCACCGCCGCGATGCCGTCAGGCACCGGCGTCGACATCTTCCAGAAAGTCTATCCCGAGCGCACCTTCGATGTCGGCATCGCCGAGCAGCACGCGGTGACGTTCGCAGCGGGTCTTGCCACCGAAGGCATGAAGCCCTTCGTCGCGATCTACTCGACCTTCCTGCAGCGCGCCTACGATCAGGTCGTGCACGATGTCGCCATCCAGAAGCTGCCGGTCCGCTTTGTGATCGACCGCGCCGGTCTCGTCGGCGCGGATGGCCCGACCCATGCGGGCTCGTTCGACCTCGCTTATCTCGGCTGCCTGCCCGATATGGTCATCATGGCCGCGTCGGATGAAGCCGAACTCGTTCACATGGTCGCGACTGCGGCCGCCATCAACGATCGTCCCTCCGCCTTCCGCTTCCCGCGTGGCGACGGTGTCGGCGTCGATCTTCCCGCCGAAGGCGTGCCGCTCGAAATCGGCAAGGGCCGCATCGTGCGCGAGGGCTCGTCGGTGGCGATCCTGTCGCTCGGCACTCGCCTCAATGAATCCCTGAAAGCCGCCGACATTCTGAAATCGCACGGGCTGACCACCACGGTCGCCGACGCGCGCTTCGCAAAACCGATCGATACCGATCTGGTGTTGCAACTCGCGCGCGACCACGACGTTCTCATCACCATCGAGGAAGGTGCAATCGGCGGCTTCGGCGCGCAGGTTCTGCACACGCTCGCCGAGGCGGGCGCGCTCGACAAGGGCCTGAAGGTCCGCTCGATGGTGCTGCCGGACGTCTTTATCGATCAGGACAGCCCCGCTGCGATGTACGCAAAGGCCGGTCTCGATGCGAAGGGCATCGTCAAGCGCGTGTTCGAAGCGCTCGGCCGTGAAAACGAAATCAACGCGGTGCAGCTTGCTTAACAAGACTCCTATCCAAACCGACACGATCCAGGTTCTGCTGGCCCAGCCGCGCGGCTTCTGCGCGGGGGTGGTGCGTGCGATCGAGATCGTCGAGCGCGCGCTCGAGAAGTACGGCCCGCCGGTCTACGTCCGTCACGAGATCGTGCACAACAAGTACGTGGTCGAGAGCCTCAAGGCGAAGGGCGCGGTGTTCGTGGAAGACGTCCACGAGGTGCCGGACAACGCCATCACCGTGTTCAGCGCTCACGGCGTCGCCAAGAGCGTGGAAGCGGAAGCGGCCTCCCGCAATCTACCAGTGCTAGACGCCACCTGCCCGCTCGTCTCCAAGGTTCACAATCAGGGCAAGCGCTATGTCGGCAAGGGCCGCCGTCTCGTGCTGATCGGCCATGAGGGCCACCCGGAAGTCGTCGGCACCATGGGCCAGGTGCCCGGTCCGGTGACGCTGGTGCAGAGCGTGGAGGACGTGGCGCAGCTCGACATCCCGAGCGACGCGCCGGTCGCCTACATCACCCAGACCACACTCAGCGTCGACGACACCAGGGACATCATTGCCGCTCTCGCAGAGCGGTTTCCCGATCTTGAGGGGCCTGACACCCGCGATATCTGCTATGCTACGCAGAATCGTCAATCCTCGGTCCGCGACCTCAGCAAGCTTGTTGATCTGATCCTTGTTGTCGGCGCGACCAACAGTTCCAACTCCAACCGTTTGCGTGAAATCGGCACCGAAGTCGGTGTCCCGAGCTATCTGATCGCCGACGGCAGCCAACTCAATCCGGAGTGGCTCCGCGGTGTCAAAACGGTCGGAATCACCGCCGGGGCATCCGCTCCGGAAGTTCTTGTCGATGACGTGATCAACGCCCTACGCCGCATCGCTCCCGTGACCGTGGATGTGGTGCCTGGGCGCGAGGAAAACATCGAGTTCAAGCTGCCGCCGGAGCTGACATCGGTCAGAGCCGGAGCACAGCTCTAATCGGAAAGACGCTTCTTCATGGCCATACCATTTTTCAAGGAAATCAAGATCGGTTCCTACCTGATGAAGCAGAAGCTTCTCGGCCGGAAACGCTATCCGCTCGTGCTGATGCTGGAGCCGCTCTTCCGCTGCAACCTCGCCTGCGCCGGCTGCGGCAAGATCGATTATCCCGATGCGATCCTCAACCGCCGCATGAGCGCGCAGGAGTGCTGGGACGCGGCAGAGGAATGCGGCGCACCGATGGTCGCCATTCCGGGTGGCGAACCGCTGATCCACAAGGAGATCGGCGAGATCGTGCGCGGCCTCGTCGCGCGCAAGAAGTTCGTCTCGCTCTGCACCAACGCGCTGCTGCTTGAGAAGAAGCTCGATCTGTTCGAGCCCTCGCCCTACCTGTTCTTCTCCGTCCACCTGGACGGCCTGAAGGAGCATCACGACCAGTCGGTGTGCCAGCAGGGCGTGTTCGACCGCGCCGTGTCCGCGATCAAGGCAGCAAAGGCGCGCGGTTTCACCGTCAACGTCAACGCGACGATCTTCGACAACTATCCGGCCGAGGAAATCGCGAAATTCCTGGACTTCACCACCGAGCTCGGCGTCGGCGTCTCGATCTCGCCGGGTTACGCCTATGAGCGCGCGCCGGACCAGGAGCACTTCCTGAACCGCAAGAAGACCAAGGAGCTGTTCCGCAGCGTGTTCGCCCGCGGCAAGGGCAAGAAGTGGAACTTCATGCACTCCTCGCTTTTCCTCGACTTCCTCGCCGGCAACCAGAGCTTCGAGTGCGAACCGTGGGGCATGCCCGCACGCAATATCTTCGGCTGGCAGAAGCCCTGCTACCTGCTCGGCGAAGGTTACACCAAGACCTTCAAGGAGCTGATGGAAACCACCGACTGGGATCAGTACGGCACCGGCAAGTACGAGAAGTGCGCGAACTGCATGGCGCATTGCGGCTACGAGCCGACCGCGGCCAATGCGGCGATCACCAACCCGCTCAAGGCGGCGTGGGTCGCGATCCGCGGCATCAAGACCGAAGGTCCGATGGCGCCAGAGATCGACATGTCGAAGCAGCGCCCGGCGCAGTATGTGTTCTCTTCGGAAGTGCAGAAGCGCCTGTCCGAAATCCGCGCGGATGAAGCGAAGGAAGCAGAAGCCAAGGCTGCCAAGCTCGCCGCCGCCAAGGCCGCTCCGGCCGCGGACGCTTCGACCGCCGCTTAAAGCTTGACGTCAAGCAAGACCCAAAAGCCCCGGATAATCCGGGGCTTTTTGTTTTGTAGTTTAAGCAAGCTGAATATTGCGCTTCGCCACAGCCCCAGTTGACGGAGGAAAGCTCCACGCAAAACGAGCACTGTGGCGTCTCGGCTACATCCTCCCCACGCCCGGTATTTTAGATTGACCACCATTACATCCGGAGTCCCGCTCCGGATGAGGGGCTGGGGCATTTCATGAAAAAGCTATTGCTGGGTTCGACAGCGCTGATTGCGCTGACCGTGGCGGCGAACGCCGCAGATCTCTCGCCGAAGACCTACACCAAGGCGCCCCTCACGGCGCAAGCCAACTGGACCGGCTTCTATGTGTTCGGCGGTGCAGGCTACGGCATGTGGTCTGCGGACCAGCAAGTCGACCCCAACCTCCTGCCGATGGACCCGTTACGCACGGGCGGCCGCGGCTGGTTCGGCACCGTCGGCGGCGGCTACGACTGGCAGTTCAGTTCAAACTGGGTCGGGGGCATTTTTGCCGATGCGCAATTCGGCAGCATGAAAGGGACATACGACATGTCCTTCCCGTACAGTGCCACTGCCGCGCCGAAGAATACCGCCAACTATGCCGCAGGTGCCCGTCTCGGCTATCTGATCGCGCCCAACGCGCTGTCCTATGTCAACGCGGGCTACAGTCATGCCGAGTTCTCAGGCTCGACCCTGAGTTCTCAGATTGTACCACCGTTCGCCTTCTCCACGGCCAAACTCAATCTCGACGGGTGGTTCGTGGGTGGCGGCGTCGAGAATTCACTCGACCTGTTTGGCATCTCCACTCCTGGCCTGTTCATGAAGACGGAGTATCGACTCGCCGAATACGGGCGGAAGAACTTCATCCTCACCGAGGGCCCGCTTACCGGACCACTTGGCTCATTCAAACCCTACGTGCAGACCATTTCGACCTCGCTGGTCTACCGTTTCAACTCGAACGGCATACCAGCGCGCATTGCCAGTGCGCCGCTTTATACGAAAGCTCCGGCGGCTGCCCCTAGCTGGACCGGATTCTATCTGTCCGGTGGCGGCGGGTATGGCCTCCTGACCAACGACCAAAGCGTCTCCAGCATCTTCGGCCCGCTGGATGCTCGCATGGGTGGCCGCGGCTGGTTCGGCACGGTCGGGGGCGGCTATGATTGGCAGTTTGCGCCCTCATGGGTCGGCGGCGTGTTTGCGGACGCACAGTTCGGCGACATCAAGACCAGTGCCGATCTCGTCGGTACAGGCCGGGCCGCGTGGCCCAAGAACGACCTCAGCTACGCTATCGGCGTCCGCGCCGGTTATCTCGTTGCGCCCAACGTGCTGTCTTACGTCAATGGCGGCTACAGCCATGCCGAGTTCACAAAGGCAGATTTCTCGCCGGATCTGACATCCTTCACCCTGCCGAAAACCAAATATGACGGCTGGTTCCTGGGCGGCGGCGTCGAGAACTCGCTGAATATCTTCGGCATCTCTTCGCCGGGCTGGTTCATGAAGACGGAATATCGTTTGGCCGAATACGGACGGAAGTCGGTCTCGGTCATTGAGAACGGTGGCGGAGCGCCGCTGCCGTATTCCTTTAAGCCCTACATCCAGACTGTCGCGACCTCGCTGGTCTATCGCTTCAACTGGAGCGGCGCGCCGATCTCGGCGAAATACTGAGGCAGAACACAATCTGAAAACAAAAGCCCCGGATCGCTCCGGGGCTTTTTGTTGCATCGAGTTTTGTGGACCGGCCCAGGCGAGCCGCAGCGAGCGCCTACTCTGCCGCCTCAGCCAAGCGAAAGCCGGAAGCGCCATCGAGACGGCTGCGATAGCTGCGCAGACCGCGCAGCGCGCGGTTGAAGTCGCGCCCCGAGTGCACCAGCGCGCGGATTTGCGAAGGCCGCCGCGCAATGCCGCGCATCACCTTCCAGACATCGACATCGCCATTGGCCTTCAGCGCAGCGGCTGCGATCTCGGGCAGCGCGCGGTGTGCGGGATCACTGATGACGCGCAGGGCCGCGAACGGCAGGCCATACTGTTCGGCGTAGCGAGCAGCGATGTGGCTTTCCATGTCGACGGCATCGGCACCGGTGGCCGAGCGCAGCGCAGCCTTGGCTTTGCGGCCGAGCACGACCTCCTCCACGCCGACAAGGACGCCGCGCATGATGCGATGCTCGCCTTCCGGCAGACCGTACAGAGCCTGGCTCAAACCCTCGGCGGCGACCCAGCGGCCCTTGGCCGCAACAATCTCGGAGGCGATGACGATGTCACCCGAACGCAACTTCGGGCTCAACCCGCCGGCCACACCAAAGCTGACGATTCCGCTGATACTCGCGGGATCAAACGACATCATCATTTCGCGGAGTTGCACCGGATTGCTGGAGCTGCAGATCACCGTCAGGCCGGGACCCGCGGCAATTCGGGCCTCCTGCTTCAATCCGGTGACGATAAGAACCGGTTTTTCGGTCTGCTGTTGTGCGGCGTCTTCGCCTGCCATGTCAGTCACATTCCAGCCCCTACAAACCGGCTGTTGCTGGTTCGCAAATTCCTATATCTGGCCATCGCCCACAAGGGGAAGAACTTAGAATATCCGTGGTATCGCAAATAGAACACACGTGGGAACCCGCCTCCGGTGTAATCGGGTTCCTGCCAGAATCCGTCCGCACGCTGAGATTGCACAAGATTTATGACGCCCTTCTGGGTAGCAGAACTATCCACCCGTCCCGCCGCCATCAGGGCCAACGTCGCCCAGGCCGTCTGTGACGCTGTGGTGCCCGACCGCTCGTAGCCCTTGTAGCCCAGCTTGTAGCTGTTCCCGTCCTCGCCCCAGCCGCCGTCCGGGTTCTGGATGGCCTCAAGCCAGTCGGCCGCCCTGGCGATCATCGGGTCGTCGTGCGGGACACCTGCGACATTCAGGGCACACAGCGCCGACCAGGTGCCGTAGACGTAGTTGATGCCCCAGCGGCCGAACCAGGAGCCGTCGGCGAACTGGGTCTTCCGCAAATACTCGACGCCACGGCGCATCGGCTCGCTGGTCTCGAGCGTGTCCCCGAGCTGCGCCAGCATCGAGATACAGCGGGCGGTAACGTCGTCGGTCGGCGGATCGAGCAGCGCGCCGTGGTCGGCGAACGGGATGTTGTTCAGGTAATATTCGAGGTTGTCGGCGTCGAACGCGGCCCAGCCGCCGTCGACGCTCTGAAGGCCGAGGATCCATTCCTTCGCCCGGGCGATCGCCTCGTCGTATTTCGTGGTGCCGTCCATCCGGCGCACGCGGTCCATCGCCATCACGACCACGGCCGTGTCGTCGAGGTCTGGATAATGCGCATTGTTGTACTGGAACGCCCAGCCACCGGGGCGAACGTCCGGCCGCTTGTCGGCCCAGTCGCCCCTCACGTCGAGCACCTGACGCGGCAGCAGCCAGTCGAGCGCGGCCTTCGCCGCTTCCAGATCGGTGTCGGCACCGCTCTCGATCATCGCATGCGCCGCGAGCGCGGTGTCCCACACCGGCGAGACGCAGGGCTGACAATAGGCCTCGTCGTCCTTGATGACGAGCAGCCGCTCGACCGATTCACGCGCAAGTGCGCGGTTCGGATCGCTCGGAGGATAACCGAGCACATCGTACATCATGACGCTGTTGACCATCGCCGGAAAGATCGCACCGAGACCGTCGACGCCGTTGAGGCGCTCGGTGACGAATTCCTCCGCCTTCTTGATGGCACGCTTGCGCATGCCCTTGGGGAAGAACGGATCGGCGATACGCAGCACGCGGTCAATGATATCGAAGCTCGTGAACCACAACTGACTCTGGTGCGGCGCCTTCGGCGTCGGGCCGATCGTCTTCGGGTCTTCGATGAACAATTCCCGAACGCCGATCCCGCGCGGATTCTTCGCGCGCGGCTTCAGCGTCATCAGCACTAGCAGCGGCACGATGACAGTGCGCGCCCAGTACGAAACCTTGGTGAGGTGGAACGGAAACCAGCGCGGCAGCAGCATGATTTCCACCGGCATCATCGGCACGGCTTTCCATTCGATCTGGCCGAACAGCGCCAGCATGATGCGGGTGAAGACGTTGGCCTTCACCGCCCCGCCCCGCGCCAGCATCACCTCGCGCGCCTTCTTCATGTGCGGCGCATCCACCGAGTCGCCAGCCATCTTCAGCGCATAATACGCCTTCACGCTCGCGCTCATATCGAACTCATGGCCGTAGAACAGCGACCAGCCGCCATTGTCGTTCTGCATGCGGCGCAGGTATTTTGCGATCTTCCCTTCCAGCACCGCATCAATTGGTTCGGCGAAGTAATGCCGCATCAAAATATATTCGGACGGAATGGTAACGTCGGCTTCGAGTTCGAACACCCAATGGCGATCGGACTGCTGGACGTCGAGCAGCGCGCGGCTCGCAGACGCGATGCTGTTGTCGAGGTGCTGCCTGTCGGGCGCAACCACAGCGGCGATATCAGTCATGGTCGTTTCGTCACTCTTGCATTTGCAGGATCAGGTCGGCGGCATGATCGCCCGAGCGGATCGAGCCTTCGATCGTCGATGGCAAACCGGTGTTGGTCCAGTCGCCGGCCAAAAACAGGTTTTTCAATTCGGTCGCGGCGCCGGGCCGTAGCGCGTTCTGCTCCGGCGTCGCCTCGAACGTCGCCCGCCGCTCGCGCACGATCTGCCACGGCGGCAGCGGACCCTCGGCCACATCGGTCGAAAGACCCGCCACCTTGCAGATATCGCGCCAGATATCGCGCGCAAGGTCCTCGCGCGGCAGATTGATGAGCCGCTCGGCGGCGCTGATGGTGATCGAGAGCCTGTCGGGGAACGCGAACAGCCATTCGATCAAGCCGCCAACTACACCCGTCAGCGCCGGAACATCGGCCGGCGGCACGTAACGGAAATGCGCGTTGAGAATGGCGCGGAATTTCGTCGGCGTCTCGATGCCGGGCATCAACCCCGAGGCTGCGCGCGCGGGCACCGCCAGCACGACGACATCGCCCGGACCGAGCGGAATCGTCTCATCGCCGAAATCGAGGCCCGTGGCGCGGAGCGGCGACCGCTCGATCTTGCGCAGTTCGTGCCCGAGCGTCAGCGACCCACCCTTCCTCCTGATGAGTTCGATCGCGGGATCGATCAGCACAGGTGAAAGGCCATCGCGCGCGATCAACGGGCGACAGGCCGCGCCGCCCGCAAGCAGCGTCTCGCGAACAATCGCGCCTGCAAGACCTGCGGAGCCTTGCGGCGGTTCGACATTGAGCGCGGCGATCAGCAGCGGCGCGACGAGGCGCTGATACAGCACGCCTTCGCAGGGAATGGTGTCTTCGACCAGCGCATCGGGCTTCGCCCAGACGAGCGGCAGCAGCGCCAGATAATCGCGGACCGTCGTATCCGGCACGCGGCGCTTCGCATCGAACAGCCAGCCCGGAAACCGGCCCGCGCCGAGATCGAGCAGCCAGCGCTTGCCGCTCGCGACATCCATGAACGGAAACTGCGCGCGCGCGGGGCCGACGAGCTTGTCATAGGTGTTCAGCGTCTTGGCATAGAGACGCACATGATGATTGCCCGACAGCATCAGATGATTGCCGTTGTCGATCACCATGTCGGTGGCGCCGTCGTAATACGAACGGCAGCGGCCGCCTGTGTATTGCGTCGCCTCGTGAACGTGGACCTCGAATCCCTGCCCGGCCAGACGCACGCCCGCGCTCAGGCCAGAAAGCCCGGCACCGATGATATGAGCGGTCTTCGTCATCAGAACACCGCGTAGCGCAAGAGGATCGACATTTTCGCAGCTTTACTCAGTTTCACGGGCTGCCGCGGCGGCGCGAAGCCGCGCGCAAGAAGCCGTTTGAGGATTTCCTGATAATATTTCGACATGATGCGCGGCGCGCGCACGGTACTGCGCGGGTAGCGCGCCATGATCTCGTCCGCTTTGGCGAAATACACCTTCACCCGTTCGACGATCGGCGCGCAGACCTTCGGCACGTTCGGATCGGCCGCGACGATTTGCGGATCGCTCGACGCGATGCCCCCGGCATCCAGCAGTTCGCGCGGCAGATAGAGCCGGCCGATGCCGGCGTCTTCATCGATGTCGCGCAGGATGTTGGTGAGTTGCAGCGCGCGGCCGAGATTATGCGACAGCGCGATCCCGTCCTCCTCCGGCAGGCCGAACACCCGCACCGACAGGCGACCCACCGCGCTCGCAACGCGATCGCAGTAGAGATCAAGCGTCGCCTCGTCCGGCGCACGAATCTCGGCGGGCACGTCCATCTCCATGCCGTCGATGACGGCAATGAAGTCTTCACGTCTCAGGCCGAACTGCTTCACGGCGGACTGATAAGGCGCGACACGCGGCGGCGGATTACCCGCATAGAGCGCATCGATATCACGCCGCCACTGCGCCAAGGCTTCGAGACGCTCGGTACGCGGGCCGTCGGAATCGGCGATGTCGTCCACCTTGCGGCAGAAGCTGTAGATGTGGAACATCGCCTCGCGCTGTGCGGGCGGCATGATGCGCATCGCAGCGTAGAACGAACTGCCGGAAGCCGTCTGGGCCGGTGAGGTATCGACGTCGGTCATGGTCAGATCATGCGCCCGTGGACAGCCGCGGTATTGATTTCACGCCGGCCGCGCGGCGGCCGATTTCCAGCCCCGATGCAATCGAAGCAAGCATCAGCATCGAAAGCTTCGACAGATGCACGTTCTCGCTGAGCGGATCGCGCGTCTTCAGAAGATTGACGATCTTTCGCGCAAAGGTGTCGATCACGGAAATCTCCATGCCGAGCCGCACATCCTTCACCTGCGAGGAGAACGATGCGCACTGCATCAGAAGCGCCTCGTTACGCTCGGCGAGCGACTTCAGGCAGGCGTGTAACGCGGGCGATGCCTTAACCGCGCCGAGATCTTCGACCGCAGCACCCGCGACTGCGAGCGCATCGAGCGGCACATAAACGCGGTTGAGATCGCGATAATCCTTGCGGCAATCCTGCAGGTGGTTGTTGATCTGCAACGCGGCGCACAGCGCATCGTTCGCAGGCCAGGTCGCGCGGTCCTCGCCGTGCACGTCGAGCATGAAGCGACCGACCGGCATCGCCGAGAAGCTGCAATAATGAATGAGGTCGTCCCAATTGTCGTAGCGCAGCTTGGTGACGTCCATGCGAAACGCAGTAAGCAGATCCTGCGCGTGGCGTGGCGACATTCCGCGCTCCGCAAACGCATGGCGCAGCGCCACCGCCTCTGCTTGCGAATTGCCGTTGCCGAGCAGTTCGGCTTCAAGACGATCGAGCTGATCGAGCTTCTCCTGCGCTGGCAGGCTGATGTGATCAGCGATGTCGTCGGCCGTACGCACGAAGTTGTAGAATGCAAAGATCAGCGCGCGATGGCGCGGATGGATTAGCTTTGAGGCAACGGGGAAATTTTCGTCCTTGTGTCCCTTGCCCGAGCGCAATTCGCCGGCAGTGGTCATGACTGACGTCCCTTTCGCGGCATCGCCGGGCGGCGTGCAGAAATGGACAAAGAATGGGCGAACGAATTCGTCACGGCGACCTAAGGCACTGTTTTCATTAGAGAAAGAGCGGCATTGCCGCTAAGACAAGCCATATTACCCCACCCTGCCGGGGAATGCGAGGGGGCCTAAAAGACTGAAAATGCGGCCTATTCCGCCGCCTGCGGCAGCGGCTCGCCGGGCTTGTCGGAATAATAGGACGCGGTCTGGCGGCCGCTCGACGCACCACGCGCGAACGTAATCAGATGATGCGCGACAAGGCTGCAACTGATGAAGCGCTCGACATCGCCCGCCTTCAGGCGCGGCCAGGCGAACTTCCAGAATTCGCGGCGATAGTCGCCGCGCACGCCCGCGTGCCAGATGATCTTCGCCATCATGGTAAGGCCGCGTTTGATGTTCGCGGTTGTAAGGCGCTGCTTGGTCGGCGGCGGATGGATGCGGTTCGGATAGGTGTGCTCGATCTGATGCTGGAAGCGCGCGAACATCTTCTCCGGCGTGTAGGCGCGGCCCATGCAGTCACGCCATGTCTCCACGACCTGTTCGTAAGGTAGCAGGAAATCGACATTGGAATCGCGATCGGTGTTCTCGATGAGGCGGCCCGCGCGCGCGAGGCGGTCCCATAGCGGCGTCTTCGGCAGCGCCTGCAGTAGATTGATGGTGAGCAGTGGAATTTGCGATTGGTCGATGAAGTCGAGAATCCCCTCGCCCGATTCATCCGTATCGGTGTCGAGGCCGAGGATGATGCCGGACACCACTTCAAGTCCGTAGCTGTTGAGCGTCTTCACACCCTCCAGAATCGGCACCATCATGTTGTGCTCTTTCGACATCGCCTTTAACGCGTTCGGATCCGGCGTCTCGATGCCGCAGAACACCGTGAGGAAGAACGCGTCGTGCATCAGTTGCAGGATTTCCGGCCGCTTGGCGATGTTCAGCGTCGCCTCGCAGGCGAACTGTACTGCATAGCCATTGCGCTCCTGCCATTCGACGAGATGCGGCAGCAACTCCAGCACAGCGCGGCGATTGCCGATGAAATTGTCGTCGACAAAATAGACCGCGCCGGAGAGCCCGTTCGCCACCATTTTGTCGAGCTCGGCCGTCACCTGCTGCGGCGATTTCAGGCGCGGGTTGCGGCCGTACAGCCCCGGAATGTCGCAGAATTCGCATTGATACGGGCAGCCGCTGGAAAACTGGATGCTGCCGAGAAAGTATTTCCGCAACGGAATGAGCTCGTAGGCGGGCAGCGGAAACTCCACCATTGCAAGACGCTCATGCGTCGTCAGCACCATCTGCTTCTGCGGCCGCGACACATCGCCCGCAAGGCGCTTGAACAGATCGTCCGTCGCATCGCCCAGTTCGCCGATGTGCAGATAATCGAACTCCGGATAGTAATCGGGACATGCGCTCACCGAAGGCCCGCCAAGCGCAGTGACGCGACCGTAGCGATGTGCGCGACGGCAGATGTCGTTGATCTGCTTGCGCTGGATATGCATGCCGGACACGAACACCACTTCCGCCCACTCGAAATCATCCACTGTGGCGGCGCGGATGTTCTCGTCGATAAAGCGTACGCTCCAGCCATCCGGCAGCGCGGCCGCGATCAGCAGCAGGCCCTGCGGCGGCATAAAAGCCTTCACGCCGTCCGTCAGCGGATAGGCATATTCAAACGTGCCGAATGACGGCGAGTATTTCGGAAAAACGCAAAGAATGCGGCGCGGCGCGAGCCCGGTCTGCTTTTTCATGCGTAAAGTCCGCCTTCCCGATTCACCTTACGAACCCGCCATAGCTTTTCGGTGACAATGGGGCAGCGCATGTCCGCCCGCCACAGCGTCCATTTTGCCCTTGCGAGACGGCTTAAGCCGCTTACCCTGACCTGCATGATTTCCTATATGGTAGGCACCGGCAGCCTTGCCGGGACAGGATACAACGCATGACCGAGCCGACAGTTTCAGCCCATCGTCAGATCTGGCGCGAAAGCGGCCTCACCGAAGGTGCACGCATCGTTCCGGAGGAAACCGCGCTCGCGATGTCCTACAACGCGGGCACCCATGCGGTGATGATGGGCACGCCGCAGGATCTGGAGGATTTCGCGATCGGCTTCAGCCTGACGGAAGGGATCATCGAGAGCGCCGACGGAATCGAATCTCTCGAGATCGTCCCCCAGGACGAAGGCATCGAACTGCGGATGTGGCTGAAGCCGGACAGTGCAACTCGGCTCGGCGAACGCCGCCGCCACATTGCGGGCCCGACTGGCTGCGGATTGTGCGGCATCGATTCCATCGCCGAGGCGATGAAGCCTGTCGCCATCGTCGGCAAAGGCATCACCGTGACGCCCGCGCAGATCATGGCCGCCATGCAGGCGCTTTATCCGCTGCAGAAGCTCAACACGCTGACCCGCGCCGTCCACGCCGCAGCTTTCTGGGAACCGGAGCACGGCATTCTGGAGTGCCGCGAGGATGTCGGTCGCCACAACGCACTCGACAAGCTCGGCGGCGCGCTCGCGCGCAGAAAGATCGATGCGAATCGTGGCGCTGTGCTGCTGACGAGCCGCGTCTCGGTCGAAATGGTGCAGAAAACCGCCTCCATCGGCGCGTCGCTGATCGTCTCGGTGTCCGCACCGACCGCGCTTGCGATCCGCATGGCGGAGCGGGCCGGAATCACACTGTGCGCCATCGCGAGGTCCGATGGCTTCGAGATTTTCACGCATCCGAATCGGGTCGCGGCGAACGAGGCTGTCGGCGTCGCCTGACAGTTTCATCGCCAGTCGCGCCTTTTCCCCTGCCCGGCTTGCCATTATAAGACCGCGATGTCCTACAAAGTCGCCGCGTTCTATCAGTTCACCCCGCTGCCGGATTTCGAGAGCCTGCGCGAGCCGCTACGCAACATGTGCGTGGCGCTCGACATCAAGGGCATCATCCTGCTCGCCGCCGAGGGCATCAACGGTACCGTCGCAGGCAACGCCGTCAACATCGACGCCCTGATGAAGCAGATCCAGCACGGCGCGCTGTTCGGCGGACGGGCCAGCAATCTCGAGCTGAAATTCTCGACCGCATCAGAGATGCCGTTCAACCGGATGAAGGTTCGGCTGAAGAAGGAAATCGTCACCATCAAGGACAACGCCACCGACCCCACAAGGCAGGTCGGCACCTATATCGACGCGACCGACTGGAACGAACTGATCGCGCGCCCGGGCATGGTGCTGGTCGACACCCGCAACGATTTCGAGGTCGAGATGGGCACCTTCGAGGGCGCGGTCGATCCGCAGATCAAGAGCTTCAGCGAGTTCAAGGATTTCGCTGATCGTACGCTCGATCCCGCGCGTGACACCGAGATCGCGATGTTCTGCACCGGCGGCATCCGCTGCGAGAAAGCCAGTTCCTATCTGCTATCGCGCGGCTTCAAGAACGTCTTCCACCTCAAGGGCGGCATCCTGAGATATCTCGAAACCATCCCCGAAGGCGAAAGCCGCTGGAAGGGCGATTGCTTCGTGTTCGACCAGCGCGTCGCGCTCGGCCACGGCCTGGCCGAACGCGCGGTGCGATCGGAGGGTGAAGACGATGAGTAACGCAGCCGAGCTGGCGGGCCGTATCGAAGCGCTGGAAATCCAGATCGCGCATCAAGATGCGGCCATCGAGGCGCTCAACCAGGTCATCACTTCGCAGTGGAAGCAGATCGACGTCCTCACGCGTGAGATGACGCGGCTGACTGATCGCGTTGCAGCCGCCGAGCAAAGCATTCCGGCATCGCCGGGCAGCGAACCGCCGCCGCCACACTACTAAATCTTGCTTCAGATCATCGGCAAATGGCTCGGCTCCCGCCCGCGCGGGAAGGCCTTGTCGATCTGCGCGATCTCCGCAGCCGTGAGCGTCAAGCCGCCGGCAGCTGCATTGTCTGCCGCATGCGCGACCGACGACGCCTTCGGGATCGTCACCACCGCAGGCCCGCGAGCGAGAAACGCCAGCGCGACCTGACGCGGCGTCGCACCATGTGCGTCGGCGATCTGCTCCAACACCTCGCCGCCTTCCGAGCGCGCGGACGGAAAATCATTGTGCCCGAACGGCGAATAAGCCGTCACCGTGACGCCATGCGCCGCGCACCACGGGATCACCGAATGTTCGATCGCGCGCTCCTTCAGATGATAGAGCACCTGATTGCAGGCGATGTTGCCCTTCCCAGCGATGTCGTAAATTTCCTGCAGATCGTCCGCATCGAAATTGCTGACGCCCCATGAGCGAATCTTGCCGTCCTTCTTGAGTTGCTCGAAGGCGCTGACGGTATCTTCCAGATCGTAACCGCCACGCCAGTGCAGCAGATAGCAATCCATCCGGTCAGTGCGCATCCGCGCCAGCGAGCGTTCGGCGGCCTTGATCGTCCCTGCGCGCGAGGCATTGCTCGGCAGCACCTTCGAGACCAGAAACACCTCGTCGCGACGGCCCTTGATAGCATCCGCCACCACGAGCTCGGCGTCGTCATACATCTCGGCGGTGTCGATATGCGTCATGCCGAGATCGAGCCCCTGCTGCAAGGTCGCCACCGCAGCCGCATGATTACCGCGATCGATGTACCAAGTACCCTGCCCAATGACGGAAACCTGCGTCCCGGTAGTGCCCCACGCTTTCTTGTGCATCTTCAGGGTATTCGTCATGATCGGCTCCCGGGTCATTATCCGTACCGCTTAGCGCATCTCGCATCGTCGCAAAAGATGTCTACGCATCTCAATACGGGTCGGGCGCGACGGGCTTGCGTTGCGCTCCCATCCACTCATCGAGCTCGGCAACTTGTTGCTTTGTAAGCCGCAGGCCAAGCTTCGAGCGCCGCCACACCACATCCTCCGCCGTCTGCGCGAATTCATGTGCCATCAGATAGCGCACCTCGCGTTCCGTCAGCGTCTGACCGAAATCGCGGTCCAGTTCAGCCAATGACGCTGCCCGTCCAAGCAACCGCCGCGCATGAGTGCCGTAAGCGCGGACCAGCCGCAATGCGTGATGCTTCGGCAGGAACGGATAGTCGCGCAACAACTGCTCCACCAGCGCATCCATATCACCTGCCGCGAAGTCCCCGCCAGGCAGCACCGCAGCGCCGGTCCACGGCGCGCCACCGCTGCGCAGATATGGTGCAAGTTTCTCCAGAGCATGTTCGGCAAGCTTGCGATAGGTCGTGATCTTGCCGCCAAATACCGAGAGAACGGGCAATCCATCCGGCACGTCGAGTTCGAACACATAGTCGCGCGTCGCAGTGCGCGCCTCGCTCGCATGGTCGTCATAAAGCGGCCGCACGCCCGAATAGCTCCAGACCACGTCGGACGGCTTCACGGATGCCGCAAGATATTCACTCGCCGACGCACACAGATAATCGATTTCCTCCTGCGTCGCGCGAACCTTGGACGGATCGCCCTCGTAATCGCGGTCCGTCGTGCCTATCAGCGTAAAATCGTCCTGATATGGAATGACGAAGATCACCCGACCGTCGCCATGCTGGAACGTATAGGCGCGGTCGTGCGCATAAAGCCGCGGCACCACGATGTGCGAGCCCTGCACGAGACGGAGATGTGCTTTTGCTTCAACGCCCGCGCGCTGCGTCAGAATTTCCTGCACCCACGGGCCGCCCGCATTCACCAGAATCCGCGCCTTGATCGTGCTGCGCACCCTGGTGGCAGCGTCCTCCGTCACAAGCTCCCAGACGCCATCCTCTCCCTGCTTCGCCTCAACGGCCTGCGTCCGCGGGCACACCGTCGCGCCACGCTCGACCGCATCAAGCGCGTTGAGGACGACGAGACGAGAATCGTCCACCGTGCAATCGGAATATTCGAATCCCGTTCTGAAAACCGGCTTGAGCGGTTCACCCGCAACGTCGCGGCGCAGATTCAGTGTTCGCGCGGCAGGCAGGCGACGTCGCCCGCCGAGATGATCGTAGATAAAAAGCCCGAGCCGCAGCAGCCACGCGGGCCGCAATCCATCGTGATGTGGCAGCACGAACCGCATCGGCGCGATGATGTGAGGCGCGATGCCCCACAGCACCTCGCGCTCGATCAGCGCCTCACGCACCAGACGGAATTCGTAGAACTCGAGATAGCGCAGGCCGCCGTGGATGAGCTTGCTCGACCATGACGAGGTGCCGCTCGCGAGGTCGTTCATCTCACACAGATAGACAGAATAACCCCGTCCCGCCGCATCGCGCGCGATGCCACAGCCGTTGACGCCGCCGCCGACGATCGCGATGTCGTAGATTTGGTCCAAGACAATCCCTGTTGGCGAGTAACCGACAATCAGGCGTCGTCTCGCCAACCGATCATAGCGGCCGAGTTTGTAAATTGAAATTACATGCCGCTGATGTCAGCAGCAGTAAGAGCCACAGCCCGGATCCGGAGGCGGAGCCTGTTGCGTCTGATTGGTCTGTGCCTTGTTCTTGGCGATATCGTTGCCGCCGTCGAAAATCGAGACATAGCCGAGCGGATCGGTCCCCGGCGGATGGGTCGGATCGGGCAAGGTGCTCGCCCCCAGTCCCTGACGGCTGGCCATCTGGTCGGTCGGCAGATCGATCGCCCCACCCTTCTGTCCCGGCCTACTGGTCAGATTGGTCATGATCTGCGCTAGCAGCCCGTCCGACACCCGGAACGGCTCCGGAATCGGATCGTTCGGGCCAGTCACGCAGGTTGCGAAACCGGGCCGCACGGTCGTCGAACCCGTGGAATTCCTGATGGTCGAGGAGCCAACGTGGCCGACGATCAATTCGCCCTTGCAGTTGGCAACATTGGGATCGGCCGCCGCGTAGTTCGCGGTGATCGGATAGACGATGGTGGCGACACCGCCGCGAATGCCCAGCGTCGCGACCGGCGTGTTGATGGTGACGCCCGCGGTGTGGCTGATCTGGCCGCCGACGAAGCGCAGCACGCCCTTCCCGACGGAAGCCACCATTTTGCCAGTGCCAGCGTTCGGATCGTAGACGTACTCATCGATCACGATACTGCTGTTGCGACCGACATTGAGTGTCGAAGTGTCGGGGAACAGGATCTGCGTCGAACCAGAGGCCGTGGTCTGGATACGCTCCTTGTGAACGACATTGGTGCCGATCGCAAGCATCCGCGCGGCATTGCCCGGCGGCGTGCCGGTGGCGTCCTGATTGACCGCGCCGACGCGACCGACGTTCTGCGCTTCAAGCAGCGCTACGCCAATCAGCGTCGAGGCGGTGGACAGAAGCACCGTCAGAAGAGGTGTCAGGCAGGAACGTACGCGCGCGTCCATCGCAATATCCTCAGAACCGGAATGTCGGCCCGGCAATGACCGAGAAATTGTTCAGCTTGTAGTTCGGCAGCGTCGAACCGTTATGATCGTACTGCAGCGTGGTCGTGAATCCGATCGACTTGGTGATCGGCGTGTTCAGGATCGCGCCGGTGCTCCACTGATTGTCACGCCGCACAGTGTCCGGGTCGATGTTCGGGTTGGCCGCATCAAACCGCGTGTTGATGTATTTGAAGTACGGCGAGATACTCCAGTTGCGCGGAATGCTGACGAAAGGCGGCGCAAACTCCCACGTCAGCGCGGCTTCCAGTCCCCATTGGTCGAATGACTGATAGACCAGTTCGGAGTCACCCCGGCGATAAAGGCCCCGCCCTTCCAGCCGCAAGGTTTGCATGATCTGCCACGAGCCGCCGACCGCGCCGGTGTACCAGTTGCCGGTCCCATAGCCCGCGAACGTCTGCAGCGGACTGTTGGTGAAATCGGCATGCCGCCACTCGAAGCTCGGCCCCCACGCAAAGCGGGTGCCGGTCGGGAAGTTCAGCGCAACGCCCGCACCACCGGTCGACATATAGGACGAACCGCCGATCCAAGTGTTGCCGCCGACCAGATACGGCTTGATCGTCGCGCCGGGTAGCAATTCGGGCGCAAGCGCGATACGCGGGCCGACGGAAATATCGAACAGGCCGACATTGAGATCGCTGAATTTGCTCTGCGCGGTCAGGTAACCGGCGAAGCGCGTTTCCAGCACGTCACCGCGCGGATTGAGATCGTAGTCGTGGCTAAGACCTGCGAGGCCGAACCAGTTGACGTCGCTTCTCTTCTGCGACGACAGCGGCAGCGCAAACAACGTACCGCCCGACAGGAGCGAGCCGGTCGCGGGTGCGTAGTTCGCATTCGATTGATAGCGCACGCCGGTCTGGAAGAAGCCGGAGAAGCGGCTCGGCTGCAATTGCTTGTTAGCATCCGGCAGATAGGCCTCGATGCGCGCGCGCGTTACCGGATCAAGATCGGGGCTCGCCAGCGCTTCCTTGAAATAGCGCTTCGCCATTTCATAGGAGCCGAGCCGGAAATACAGCGCCCCGAGTTCGTACTTCACGCGCGTCAGCTTCGGATTGTAGAACAGCAACCGCTCCAGCGCGCCGATGGCTGCCTCGTAGTCCGTATTGGCGGTGGCGACGCGGGCAAACTCGAACGTGAGATCGTGGTTCGTCGGATTGCGAACCATCTGCTGATAAAGGCGATTTTGTTCGGAGACGTCCTGCGCAGCAGCGGGCGCGGTACCGCTCAAGCCCGCGACGACGGCCACGGCCAGCAGCCCACCCGTTCGCGGCGCGGCCTTAGCCAAGGCCCAAGACCGGAAAGATCTGAAATCAGCCCAGCAACGCATAATCGATTGGTCCCCTCAGCCCAACGATGGGTTCAAAGACCATAAAAAATATTCGGAAGCAAACGGCCGCCTCGCAAATCCCTTGCAGTTTTGCGGTGGAGTCACTGAAAAGCCTCAGGGACGGATTCGCGCAACCGCCTTGGATTCCAGGCCTAAGTTCGCTCAAGCCCTGCGGCACGATACATATGCCGGACCCACCGGTTGACCTGATCGAACGTCATCCGGGCGGGAAAATCCGTCGCGATTCCATGACGTTCGAGCAATTCCGCCAAGTAACAACCTTCCGGCGGCGCAAGCCCGGAGGGAATTCCGGCACGCCGCCAGACCTCGTCCTGCAGGTGTAGAAAGCCCGCATCGGCCGCGGCGCCGTGTAGTTCGTCGCGTTTATCGGGGTTGAACAGGTCCGGCACGTTCAGCCAGGAGATCGGGCCGAGGCTCCCACCCGCCTGCGACAGAACATCGCAATCCGACAGCAGTTCGCTTAACAGCCCCGCCCCCCCGCGCTCCCATGCGGCGGGGTCGTCCTCCAGCGCATCGGCCCGCTTGCGCGCCTCCGCCATCAGCGGATGTGCTGCCGGGAATTTCAGCACCGCGACCGGCGTGCGGCGAAATATATCGGGCGCCCCGCAATAGATGTCGCCTTCCGGCAGGTCCGGCTGCAGCAGCATCACATCGGGATCGATCCACCAGCCGCCGAGTTTTTCAAGCAGCGCGTAACGAAACAGGTTGGCGTGAATACCGACACGACCGTCCGCCAGCGGACGCAGTACGCGCGCTTCCGGCACGACCTCGCGCGCATCGCGCACATAAATCCCGCCCGCGAAATGCGCGTCGCGCTGATAGGTGAAGACTTCGACGCGATGGCCGCGACGCGCGAAGCTCGCAAGGCATGCCTGCTGAT
The DNA here is from genome assembly GCF_000314735.2 of Afipia felis ATCC 53690. Lineage (NCBI taxonomy): Bacteria > Pseudomonadati > Pseudomonadota > Alphaproteobacteria > Hyphomicrobiales > Nitrobacteraceae > Afipia > Afipia felis. The sequence continues at coordinate 1,371,353 of NZ_KB375270.1, forward strand.
AGAGCGGCATCGTCGCACCGTGCCAGAAGCTGCGGACAGTCTGCGGATTCGCGCTTTGCGTCTCGGCCGGGGCGCACTGCGGCTCTGGCTGGGACGGACGATAGAGCCGGGCGCGCGGCTCGAAGCCGTCGCGCCTCAAGGCCGCAATGAAGGTGTCCAACGCCTCGCCGGACAGAGTCGCCTCACCAACGCGATCTTTGTATTCTTCCAGAATACAATCCTCCATCGCCCAGGATGCGATGGATGTATAATCCAATCTGCCCTGCTCCGGCACCTCGATGCCGAAACGCGCGAACAGCAGATCGAGGAAGCTGCCGCGCGGCGGCCCGTAATTGCGCGGAATGCGCAGCCTGTTCCACGCGCCATTCCACAGATGCGTGAACGTCGAATCCGCCAGCCGCACCTCCAGCGCTTCACATTGACTCGGATCGAAAAACGCCAGCGCCTCATTGTATGGAATGGCGTAGGCATCCTGCGTCGGCGCTGCACAATCATTGAAGCCATGCTGTTTCAACGCCCGACTCAGCAGCGGCGTCCCGATCACGGCTCGCGTCTTGTTCGCCTGCACGTCGCCTGCTTCCGACAAAATTCGCTCTGCTTCAGGGATAATTTCGCGCAGCGCCGGAAAGCCCTTCGGAAATTTCAGCAATCCTGCAAAAGCACGCATACCGCTGGAGCGACCGAAATACATCTCTACTTGCGGGAGCCTATCGGCGAGGCAAACGATGTCGAGATCGGCATACCAACCGCCGAAACGCTCCAGCATCACATAACGAAACAGGTCCGAATGCCGCGCCCACGCATCAGGATTACCAGCATTGTAGCGATGAAGAATGTCGAGCGGCAGGACGTCGGCGGCGTCATGCAGTTCAACGCCGTCCGGCACAACGAGGCTTTTGTCATACGCGTATAAAATCACGCGCGCGCCGGCGCTGAGAAAGCTCTTCAGCGACAGGACTTCATAAAAACTGAGCGGAGGCCCGACCCAGAAAAAGCGGACTTCATCGCGATGGGAAGGCGGAGATACGGAATCCATCCACCCATTGTGACCGCCGGCCCCCGCCGCCGCAAGCGGCGGAAGCCGGCGTTAGTTCAATCAGGACGCAACGCTCGCCTCGAAAGCCTCGATATCCTTGGTGCGTTTCGAGATGGCATGCGCCGAGTGGTCGGTCGCGATCGCAACATAGACCGCAGGCAGCACGAACAGCGTGAACATCGTACCGATGGTCATGCCCGCGACGACGACGAGACCGATGGAGAAACGGCTCGCCGCGCCAGCGCCACTCGCGGTCAGGAGCGGAATGAGGCCGGTGACCATCGCCGCCGTCGTCATCAGGATCGGGCGAAGACGGACGCGGGCTGCCTTCTCGATCGCCGCACGCTTATTGAGACCTTCCTTCAACTGGAGTTCATTCGCGAACTCCACCATCAGAATGCCGTGCTTGCTGATGAGACCGATTAGCGTCAGCAGGCCGACCTGCGTGTAGATGTTGATCGTAGCGACACCGAAGAACAACGGCACCAGCGCGCCGCTGATCGCCATCGGCACCGAAATCAGGATCACCAGCGGGTCACGGATACTTTCAAACTGCGCGGCCAGCACCAGGAAGATGATGATGAGCGCGAAGGCAAACGCCACCGCAAGCTGGTTGCCTTCCTGCTTGTACTGACGCGCATCCGACAGATAGTCGTGGCCGAAACCGGATGGCAGTTGCTGCGCCTGCTTTTCCAGGAAGTCCACCGCGGTCCCGACCGTCACGCCCGGCATCGGCACGGCCTGGAAGGTCGCCGAGTTGAGCTGGTTGAAGTGCGTCAACGCATTCGGATCGGTGCCGGTCGAGATGTCGACCAGGGTCGACAGCGGAATCTGGTCTCCGTTCGCAGCGGCCACATAATAACCATTGAGCGCCTCCGGTGACAGGCGAAGCGCGCGCGGCACCTGCGGGATGACTTGATAGGAACGGCCCTGCAGGTTGAAGCGGTTGATGTAGTTGCCGCCCAGTGCGACCGCCAGCGTGTTGCCGATGTTCAGCATTGTGACGCCAAGCTCGTTCGCCTTGTTGCGGTCGATGTTCACACGAACCACCGGCTGGTCGAAGGCAAGGTCGCTGTCCGAGACGATGAACAGACCGCTCTTACGCGCGGCTGCCTTCAGCTTCTCCATCTCCTGATAGACCTGTCGGAAGTCACTGGTGGAGTTGATCACCATCTGCACGGGCAAGCCGCCTGGTCCGCCCGGCAGCGCCGGAAGGTTGAACACGAAAGCCTGCGTGCCGGTGATTTTGCTAACCGCTCCCTGCACTTCCTGCTTCATCGCAGTCGAGGATCGCTTGCGCTCGTCCCACGGCTTCAGGATCATGCCCGCGATGCCCTGGTTGGCGACGGGCGTACCGTTCAGCACGAAGGTGAGATCGGTCTCCGGGAAGGAGCCGAACACCTTACCGAGCTGGTCGCCATAGTAATTCACATAGTCGATGTTGGCGTATTTCGGCGCCTTGGTCAGCGAGAACAGAATGCCCTGATCCTCCTCGGGAGCGAGCTCCGCTTTGGAGTGGGTATAGAGAAACCCGACGAGGAACAGGATCACCGCCGCGAACAGCGCCGTGATGGGCCGATAGTCGAGCGAACGGTCGAGATGGTTTCCGTACCAGTCCGTCACCGAGCGGAAAATTGCGTCGACTTTCCGGGCAAACCATCCCTGCTCGACATGCGTGAGCAGAATCGAACACATCATCGGCGATAGCGTCAGAGCAATGATGCCGGACACGATCACGGAACCCGCCAGCGTAAAGGCGAATTCGCGGAACAGCGCGCCGGTGACGCCGCCGAGAAATCCGATCGGCGCATAGACCGCAGCGAGCGTGATCGTCATGGAGATGACGGGGCCGACGATTTCGCGCGCTCCGATCAGGGACGCCTGAACAGGCGATTTCCCCTCCTCCAGATGCCGATGGATGTTCTCCACCACCACGATGGCGTCGTCGACCACAAGGCCGATCGCGAGCACCATCGCCAGCAGCGTCAGCAGGTTGATACTGAATCCCGCGAGCAACATCAGCGAACAGACGCCGATCAGCGACAACGGAATGGTGACGACCGGAATGATGACCGAGCGCAGCGACGCCAGGAACAGGAAGATCACCACGATCACGATGACGACGGCTTCACCGAGCGTTTTTTCAACCTCGTCGATCGACGACTGAATGAACTTCGTCGAATCGTAGGCGACCTTCATTTTCAGCGTCGGCGGCAGATTGCGCTCGATTTCCGGGAACAGCGCGCGGACGCCCTTCACGATGGTGAGTGGGTTGCCTTGCGGCGTTGCCTGAACACCGATGAAGATCGCGTGCTGGCCGTTCATGGCCACGCTGGAATCGTTGCTTTGCGCCGCAAGCTCGACGGTCGCGATGTCCTCCATGCGCACCAGACCGCCGTTCTTCGACTTCACGACCATCCGCTTGAACGCCTGCACGTCGCTGAGGTCGGAATTGGTGGTGACGTTGGAAACGATAAAGAAGCCTTTGGTCTGGCCGGCGGCCGCTTGATAGTTGTTGGCCTGGATCGCCGCTGCAACATCCGCCGCGGTGACGCCGCGTCCCGCCATTCGCGCGGGATCGAGCCACAGACGCATTGCAAAGGTCTGGCCACCGAGAATGTCGGCAGAAGCCACGCCCTCGACCGTGGACAGGATCGGCTGGATCACGCGCGTCAGATAGTCAGAGATCGCCGAACCGCCCAGTTCGTCACTGGCGAAGCCGATATACATCACGGCCGTGGTCTGGCCGGTGGATTTGGTAATGACCGGGTCGTTCGATTCCTTCGGAATGAGATACTTGACCGAGTTCACCTTCGCGAGGACTTCGGTCAGTGCCTGGTTGGGATCGAAGTTGAGGCGCACGTACACCTGAATGGTGCTGGTGCCCTGCACCGAGGTCGAGGTGATGTAGTCAACGCCTTCGGCCGATGCGACAGCCTGCTCGATCGGAGTCGTGATGAACCCCTGCATCAGTTCAGGCGATGCACCGGGATAGCTCGTCGTCACGGTGACCACCGTGTTCGACAATTTCGGATATTGGCGGATCGGCAGGCTGGTCGCGGCCTTGAACCCGATCAGCAGGATGAGCAGGCTCACGACCAGCGACAGAATCGGCCGCTTGATGAAGATGTCGGTAAAGACCATGAAAGCTGGCTCCGGCTAATCAGTAACGTGGCGGCTGTGCCGGAATTGGCGGCGGCTGATCGGTCGAGACCTCAATAGCCGCGCCGGACTGAAGCTTGAGTTGGCCTACCGCGACAACACGATCGCCGGGATTGACGCCCTTCTTGATCGCGACACGCCCGTGGATACGGGTACCGGTCGTCACCGGCACACGCTCTGCGGTCAGCGATGTCTTGCCGTCCTTCTCCTTGTTCTCCTTCACCAGGAAAACGGAGTCGCCATAGAGCGTGTAGTCGACCGCTGTTTCGGGCAGCGTGACCTGCGCGGGCTCCGCCGGCAGCACAATCGAGACAGTCGCGAACATGCCCGGCTTCAGGAGATGCTCAGGATTATCGAGGGTCGCCTGCACACGCACATTGCGCGTATCGGAGCTGATCTGTGGCTCGATGGTCGTGATCTTGCCTTCAAAGACACGCCCCGGATAGGCATCGACCAGAATCTGGACCTCCTGCCCAACCGCGATGATGGCGCGATCCTTTTCCGTCACGGTGATGTTGGCATAGACCTTCGACAAATCCGTCAGCGTCACGATCAGCGTGCCAGCGCTCAGGAACTGACCGACTTCCACGCGCCGCACGCCGAGCTGCCCGTCAAACGGAGCGCGGACAAGCTTCTGCGAAATCACCGCTTCGGTCTTGGCGACGCCTGCGCTTGCCTGGTCGAAAGCGGCCTGCGCCTGATCGACAGTTGCCTGCGGGCCGAAAGACCTCGCGAGCAGCGCCTTGGCGCGGTCGAGTGCGAGCTGCGCATTCAGCGTCTGCGCCTTGTAGCTGACGAGGTCGGCCTGATCCGGCGCATCGAACAACTGCACCAGCGGGTCGCCCTTCTTCACTGTCGAGCCTGCCGTGAACAAAATCTGCGTCACGCGGCCGCTGACATCGGCGGAGACGTCCACCTGATGGACGGCGGCGAGATCACCGATCGTGGTTATCAGGTTCGGCAGCACTTCACTCTTGGCGTCCACCACGGCCACAGCGACCGGCGGCGGCTTCATATTGGCAAAAAACTGCGCGATCATGTGCTCGCGGAAAGCATTGAACCCCACAAAGAGCACCAGTAGCACGGCGAGCCCGCCGCCCACGATGATCATCCATTTACGCAGGCGCACTGGCTTGTGCGCATGCGCGGAGGATTCGGTTTCACCGACAGGCCGCTGCAAATGCGGGTCGTCTTCGGCAGGAACGGTCATGTTAGGCACTTTCCGGAACAAGATGAGGCAAGGTTGAAAAAGACAGGGCGCTGTCGAGATGGGCGGCGATGAAATCCGCCTTCACGCCGAGCGCACGAAGGATAAAGTCGTTCAGTTCACGCGCGAGCACATCGTCCGGCGGATAATCGAGCGCGGGTGTCTCGGGCAATCTCGTCAACGCGAGAGAGTAAAGAAGATGATGCGCGAACCAGAACAAGTCGATTGACCGCGTCTCAATCCGCACGGCATCGCCCGATGCCACCGCACTCTCAAGCGAGGCGGTGAATAACGGCGAGATCAGTCTCGCGACCTTCTCGAACAGCAGTCGGGCGAATTCCCCATCGTCGAGATGGCTGGAAAAGCCCAGGCGGAGCCGTTCCTCTTCATCGCGGTCCTGCTGGGTGCGGATAGCAAGGAAATGGGCGACCATTTCCCGCACCAGAATAATGAGGGTTTCGCTTGAGGGCTGAAGCGCAAGCAATCGCTTAAGGTCGGGGTCAGCCTCGCAGACTTCCGCGAGGATTTCAGCGTGCAGCGCGGCCTTGGTCGGGAAATGACGGAACAGGAGCCCTTCCGAGATACAGGCGGCGGTCGCCACCTTTCTCGTCGTGGTTCCGGCGAATCCGTGTTGCGCGAAGCATTGCTTCGCTGCGTCCAGAATCTGCCGCCGGCGCGAATCGCCGCTCATGCGCTTGAATGCCATAGAACGAAGTAAGCACTTACTTGGGTACGGTCAATTGATTTCTATGGCGCAAAATGACCGATCTGCGGCGAAATGGGGCTTTCGCTGCCTTAAATAAAGGGGCGCGGTCATCCGCGCCCCTCATTATGGATCAGGCCTGTTTGGATCAGGCTTGGGCGGGGCGCAGGACCCGTCCGATCTTGCCGATCGCACGCTCGATCGGCGTCAGGAACAGGAGCACGAACGACAGCGTCGTGATCGAGCCCACCAGCCAGTTCTGCCAGAACACCCCGAACGAACCACCGCCCGAGATCATCGACAGGCGGAAGGCGTCCTCGGCCCTGCTGCCGAGCACCAGCGCGAGCGTAAGCGGCGCGAGCGGGATGCCGATCTTCTTAAAGACGTAGCCGATCACGCCGAAGCCCAGCATCAGCCAGATGTCGAACATCGCGTTCTGGATCGCGAAGGCGCCGATCGCGCAGGACACCACGATCATCGGGGCGATCGCCGCGAACGGCACACGCAGCACCGAGGCGAACAGCGGCACGGTCGCAAGCACGATCAGCAGGCCGACCACGTTGCCGAGATACATCGAGGCGATCAGGCCCCAGACGAAGTCCTTGTGTTCGACGAACAACAGCGGACCGGGGTTGAGGCCCCACACCATCAGACCGCCGAGCAGGATCGCCGCGGTGCCCGAACCCGGGATGCCGAGCGCGAGCATCGGCAGCAGCGCCGAGGTACCGGAGGCGTGAGCCGCCGTCTCCGGTGCGAACACGCCCTCGATCTTGCCCTTGCCGAAGCCCTCCGGATCCTTGGAGAAGCGCTTGGCGAGGTTGTAGCCCATGAAGGACGCGGCGATCGCGCCGCCCGGCGTGATGCCGAGCCAGCAGCCGATCGCTGACGAGCGCACCAGCGTCACCCAGTAACGCGGCATCTCCATCCACACCTTGAGCACAACGCGTGGGCTGATTGCCGCCGCATGGCCCTTGAGCGCGAGTTGCTCTTCCATGGTGAGCAGGATTTCGCTGATGCCGAACAGACCGATCACCGCGACCAGGAAGTTGACGCCTCGCAGCAAATCTGTCGAGCCGAACGTCATGCGGAGCGTGCCGGACACGGTGTCCATGCCGATGCCGGTGAGCAGAAGCCCGAGCGCCATCGAGATGATGGTCTTGTGCTTGTCCTCGCGGCCGAGACCGACGAAGGAGCAGAACGTCAGCAGATAGACCGCGAAGAACTCCGGTGGGCCGAACCGCAGCGCGAAGGACGCAATCCCTGGCGCGACGAAGGTGATCAGCAGCACGGCGACGAACGAGCCGATGAACGACGAGGTGAACGCCGCTGTCAGTGCCTCGCCGGCCTTGCCTTGCTGGGCCATCGGATAGCCGTCGAACGTCGTGGCAACCGACCACGCCTCGCCCGGAATATTAAAGAGGATCGAGGTGATCGCGCCACCGAACAGCGCGCCCCAGTAGATGCACGACAGCATCACGATGGCCGATGTCGGGTCCATCGAGAAGGTGATCGGCAACAAGATCGCGACACCGTTGGGACCACCGAGGCCCGGCAGCACGCCGACAAACACACCCAGAATAAGGCCGACAAACATCAGGCCCATGATCTTCCAGGTGAGCAGCACCGAGAAGCCATGGAGCAGAAGCGAAAAAGCCTCCATTGAAGTATCTCCTCAGTAACCGAACAGGGCTTCGAACGGCCCCTTCGGCATGATGACGTCAAATTTGATTTCGAAGATGTAGAACATGGCGACCGAGAAGATCAGCCCGGTCAGCACCGACTTCCAGACAGGCAGCTTGCCGATGAAGATCATGAAGCCGGCGGTCAGCAGGAAGGCCGAGACGTAAAGACCCAGCCACTGCATGCCCACACAGAACGCCACCGTCGGCAGCAGCACCAGCAGCACCCGCTTGAACTGATCGCGCGTGACGAACACGTCGACGTTGCCCGCGCGCTTCTCGGCCAGCGACTTGATCACGCCATAGACGCTGGCAAGCACCAGGATGACCGACAGATAGAACGGAAAGTATCCCGGCTGCGGACCGTCTTCGGACCACCCCATGCCGGTCTTGTAGTTGTCCCAGGCCATCACGAGCGAGAACGCGCCGAGTGTGATCATCGCCCAGATATCGACCGTCAGGGTCCTGGCGAGCGGCGGAGAATCCTCTGCCGGTGCCGTCGGGTCGGTCACTTCAATTTCGATATCGTTGTTTGACATGATTGCGCTCGCGGATGGTCCTGTTTAAAGGCGCGCGTCATCGTGGCGACAACGCGCGCCTCACTAGTCCTGAATTGACGACTTCGAGTTTACTTTTCGAGTTTACTTGGCGACGAAACCAGCCGACTTCATCAGATCGGCATTGGCCTTGTCGTCCTGCTCAAGGAAATCCATCATCTCTTTGCCCGTCATGTAGACCGGCTTGAGTGCCTGCTTTTCCATGTAGTCCTTGTACTCGGGCGTTTCGCTGACCTTGCGGAACATGTCCTCGTAGAACTTCACCTGCTCCGGCGTCGCCTTGCCCGGCAGGAACATCGCGCGCAGCATCTTGTACTGCACGTCGACGCCCTCTTCCTTGCAGGTCGGAACGTCGTGCCAGGACTGCTTGTCCGTCACCTTCGCGGTGTAGGAAATACGCTCGCTGTCGAACACGCACAGTGCACGAACCTGGCCGGCGCGCCAAACTTCAAGATTTTCCGACGGGTTGTTGACGTTGGCGTCGATATGCTTGCCGACGAGCTGGGTCGCAGCCTCACCGCCCGACTTGTAGGGCAGATAGGAAAACTTCGCGCCGGTCTGCTTCTCGAGGCCGACCATCAGGATCTGGTCTTCGCGCTTGGAGCCGGTGCCACCAAACTTGAACGGCGTCGGAGACTTCTTCGCCGCATCGACGAATTCCTTCACCGTCTTGTACGGCGATTCAGCGTTGTCCCACAGGATGAACTGGTCGAACGCCATGACGTTGACCGGCGTCAGGTCACGCCAGTTGAACGGGATCTTGGCTGACAGTGGAAGCTGATAGATCAGCGAATAGGCGATCATCACCTTGTCGGCCTCGCCGGCGCTACCTTTCATGTACATCAGGGCTTCGGCGCCAGAGGCACCGCCCTTCAGCGACACGACGACCGGAGCCTTCATGAGATTGTGCTTCTGGATAGCCGACTGCAGCATGCGGGCCATCTGGTCGGACGCGCCGCCCGCACCAGCAGCCACCACGATTTCGACCGTCTTGGTCGGCTCCCATGCACTGGCGCCGCCGATACCGGCACACAACGTCAGTGCGGCGACCGCCGCCGTATTCAAAGCCTTACGCATCGTTTCCTCTCCCTGGTTTGCCCTTTGAACTGGCGCCGCTCTTTATTGGCGAGCTTATACGCCCTTGCCCGTCATGCGACGGCAACTCGTGGAACCTCTACAACAGCAGCATTGTCTTTCGATTTCAGAACATCCATCGCAGCGAGCACGCCACCGCGCTTGTGCGGAATGCCTGCGAGATCGAGTCCCATTTCAACGCCCGAGAGCGTCCCCATCAGCATCAGATCGTTGAAGTGGCCGAGATGGCCGATCCGGAACGCACGGCCCTGCAGACGGCCAAGGCCCGCGCCGAGCGACATGTCGAAATTTTCGAGGACGATCTTGCGGAAACGATCCGCATCATGACCTTCTGGCACGAACACAGCCGTCGTGACCGGGGAATATTCGCCTGCGTCAACGCAGACCGTCTCGAGGCCCCAGGCCCGCACCGCAGCGCGCGTGGCTTCACCATGAAGCTGATGGCGGGCGTAGATATTCTCAAGCCCCTCCTCTTCCAGCATCTTGATGGATTCACGCAGGCCGTAGAGAAGATTGGTCGCGGGCGTGTACGGCCATGAGCCGGCCTTGTTGGCCTTGATGGCATCGGCCCAGTCCCAATAGGAACGCGGCAGCTTGCTGGTCTTGGAAGCAGCCAGCGCCTTGTCGGAAACTGCGTTGAAGCTCAGGCCCGGCGGCATCATCAGGCCCTTCTGCGAGCCGCACACTGTGACGTCGACGCCCCAGGCGTCGTGCTCGTAACGGATCGAGCCCACCGAGGAGATGGTATCGACGAACAGCAGCGCCGGATGCTTCGCACGGTCCATTGCCTTGCGAACTTCATCAACGCGGCTGGTGACACCGGTCGAGGTCTCGTTGTGGACAATCATCACCGCCTTGATGGCGTGCTGCTTGTCGGCAACGAGACGCGCTTCGATTTCGGATGCCTTCGCACCGCGACGCCAGTCGCTCGGAATCGTCTCCACTTCGATCTGGAAACGCTCCGCAAGATTGCGCCACAGAACCGAGAACTGCCCGGTCTCCGCCATCAGCACCTTGTCGCCCGGCGACAGCGTGTTGACCATGGCGGCTTCCCATGCGCCCGTACCGGACGACGGGAAAATCAGCACCGGGTTCTTGGTGCGGAAGATGCGCTTGCAACCTTCCATGATACCCAGCGCCATTTCGGCGAATTCCGGACCACGATGGTCGATGGTCGGCATATCCATGGCACGCAGGATCCGGTCCGGCACATTGCTCGGACCTGGAATCTGGAGGAAATGCCTTCCTGTATGACCAACCATCGTTAAATCCTCGATTTTTATGGCGCAAATGACCTTATTATAAGGTCGATTTGCCGTCGGGAATGTATCCGTAAAACCCCCCCGCGCAACCATAAAATCGTTCCGTTTCATGATCCGGATCAATCTTTAGTACGATGAAATCCCTTCCCTATTTCAGGCTGCGGCCTTCTTCCGATTCGCTTCCAGCCGCCTGTCGACAAGCGCCACGATACCGTCCAGCACCGGATGGCTCATGCCGAGTTCGCGGGCCGTCAGCTGCACGAGCTTGTCGGCCCGCTCGATGTTCGGAACCCCGTTGTTGAGTGCGCGAGCGGCCGAGGCCGGACGAGTGAGACTTTCCGCCGCGGCGGCGTATTTCTCGAACGGCACCATGTCGTCGCGGGAGGCACCGAGTTTGACGCACACATCCACCACGAAATTGTAGATCGAGCGAGATTCCTCGATGTTGGAGTGAACCGCTTCCTGCGCGGTCCGCATGCCGTCCGGCGTGATGCAGCGATAATTGCCCGCCATCAGCATCGCCCATTTGGCAAGCGGCACGAACAGCGAGTCGTGGAAGCGCAACTTCACCGGCAATTCGATCTTGCCTTCCGGCACGTCGAAGCGGACGTTCTGAATGTCCTGCTCGAGATTGCGGAGCATCTGGTTGCTGGCTTCATCGTCGAAACGCGCAACCTTGAAGTTGGTCGGCAACGTCACCTGCAGGACGTTGACCGGCTCCTCCGGCGGACGGACTGCCTGCGGATCGGGGCTGCACAACGTCAGCCGGCCCGGATCGAAATTCGCCCAGACTTCCGGTGCGGTGTACGCCGGCTTCAGCGCATCGGCGTTGATGCCGGGAATGCGCTGCATGTAGGGCAGCGGCGGCATGTTCATGATCGACATGCAAGGCACCCGCGACTTCGCAACTGCATCGAGCAATTCGCGCACGCCGGCGGAGCCATACTGCGGTTCCTGCATCGCAAGGCCGATCAGATCGTAGTCCTTCGGGTTCACGTCGGCCGGGCCGGCGGCCGACACCTTGCCCGGCAGCTTGCGGGAATCGATCTCGATCTGGTCCTTGCGGCCACGGATCGGCATCCGCACGCGGAAGCCTTCCTTGTTGATGAGATCAGCTTCCGCCGGCAGGCAGACGAGCTTCACGTCGTGGCCGCCGAACAACAGCTTGGAGGCCAAAAGCGAGCCGTAAGAGGCTCCGAGGATGAGGATATTGTAGTGAGCCATGACACTTCTCCCAGGGTCACGTTACGCACTCCGTCATCTGATGGACGGATTTTGCGGTCTTGGTAGTTCGGGTCTTTTATAGTTCAGTTCTTGATGAGTTTCAGGTGGCCCGCGAGGTTGGCGCGGGTACGATCCTCAAGGATTTTCATTGCCGCATCGACGCCACCGGCGCGGTGCGGAACACCCGCAACCGACAGACCGAGTTCTACGCCGGACAGCGCACCCAGCAGCGTCAGTTCATTGCACTCGCCAAGATGGCCGATGCGGAACACCTTACCCGCGAGCTTGGTGAGACCAGCGCCGAGCGACATGTTGAAGTTCTCAAGCACGACCTTGCGGAACTGATCGGCATCGTGGCCCGGCGGCATCACCACCGCAGTCAGCACCGGCGAGTATTCTTCCGGATTCTGACAAAGCACTTCCAGTCCCCAATGCTCCACCGCGGCGCGCGTGGCGGCCGCAAGGCGCTTGTGGCGGGCGAACACGTTGTCGAGCCCCTCCTCCAGCATCATCGCGATGGCTTCGCGCAGGCCGTAGAGAAGATTGGTCGCAGGCGTGTAGGGGAAGAAGCCGTCCGCGTTGGGCTTGAGCATCTCTTCCCAATCCCAATACGAGCGCGGCATGCCGCCGGTCTTCGCCTTGGCGCGGGCCTTTTCGGAAATGGCGTTGAAGCCGAGGCCCGGCGGCAGCATGAAGCCCTTCTGCGAGCAACTGACGGTGACGTCCACGCCCCATTCCTCGTGCTTGTATTCAGCCGAGCCGAGCGAGGAGATGGTGTCGACCAGGAACAGCGCCGGATGCTTGGCAGCGTCGATGGCCTTGCGGATGTCGGCGATCCGGCTGGTGACGCCGGTCGAGGTCTCGTTGTGGACGACCATCACCGCCTTGATGGCGTGGGCCTTGTCCTGCGACAGGTGCTCACCAATCGCGGCCGGATCGGCACCATGACGCCAGTCGCCCGGCATGAATTCGACATCGAGGCCGAAGCGCTTGGCCATCTTCTGCCACAGCGTGGCGAAGTGGCCGGTCTCGACCATCAGAACCTTGTCGCCGGGCGACAGCGTGTTGACGATCGCCGCCTCCCACGCGCCGGTGCCCGACGACGGAAAGATCACCACGGGGCCTGAGGTCTGGAAAATCTTCTGCGAACCGGTCAGCACAGCCTTGCCGAGCTGGGCGAACTCGGCGCTGCGATGATCGATGACCGGCATGTCGATCGCGCGGAGCACGCGATCGGGAACGGGGCTCGGTCCCGGGATTTGAAGAAAATGACGCCCTTGGAAACCCGCCATGGTTCTGAACCCTTCTCAGCCTTCACATGTTCAATGTTAGCCAAAAGGATTGCATGTACAATTTTTGAATGCAAGTTATTTTTTGCATGCAAAAAATAACTCGACGATTTTCCCTCGCCAGATTAAAGTCACATTAGAAAAACGGCGATTCCACATATGACCGCATCCCTGCTTGCGACACTGCATTCCCATGAACCCGTGGGAAGCAAGGAAGAGACCTCCCTTCACGACGAAACGCTGTCGCGGCTGAGGGACCACATCGTCGAGGGCAACATTCCCGACGGCGGACGCATCCTCGAACGCGAGTTGTGCGAACTGCTCGGCATTTCCCGCACGCCGCTGCGTGAGGCACTCAAAGTGCTCGCCTCCGAAGGCATCGTCGAACTGCTGCCGAACCGCGGCGCGCGCGTCCGTGCGCTGAGCGAGCGCGATCTGCACGAACTGTTCGACCTGATGGGAGGCCTCGAAGCCTTATCTGGCAGGCTTGCCTGCGAAAACATCACCGATGCTGAGATCGCCGAGATCGAGCAGTTGCATCACGAGATGTACGGCTTCTATCTGCGCAAAGACATGCACAACTACTTCCGCGCCAACCAGGCAATCCATCAGAAGATCCTGGAGGCCTCGCGCAACCAGATGCTGCAGTCGACCTACGCCACCCTCGCCGGCCGCATCCGCCGCGTGCGCTACTCAGCCAACTTCGCGCGCGAAAAAGAGCGCTGGGGCGAGGCCATGCGCGAGCACGAACTGATGCTCGACGCGCTCCGGCGCCGCGCCGGCTCCGAGCTTTCCGAGATCCTGTTCCACCACCTCAGAAACAAGCGCAGCGCTGCAATGGAACCGGCGCAACAGCAATTGGATACCGCCACGCCACCTGCACATTGAGGCGTCGCAAGTTTTGCATACAAAAACTTGCGTCGTGGCGATTTCTTTTGCATTTTATCGTCTTGCCCCTACCAATCAGGCGCATTGAGCTCTTTCCGGGACGGCACAGAGAGCTGATGACCTGATTTCGGGCTCGGAAGGCAGCAGCGGTAAGAGGATATCCTCCCATGCGGCTGACCTCCGGCGAGATGGAGCCTTGCTCGGGCGTATTCGAGTGGCGAGGCCGCGGCCGCCAGAAGCAGTCGCAGAACTATTTAAGGGATGAGCATGGCGAGCGGAGCAGGATCGAAACTCGAGCGGCGGCTTCAGACTGAAATCACCGGCGACGTGATGTTCGATGCGTTCTCGCGCGGCCGCTACGCCACTGATGCGTCCTTCTATCAGATCATGCCTTTCGGCGTGGTCGCCCCGCGCACCAAAGCCGAAGCACTCGCCGCGATGGAGATCGCCCGCGGTGAAGGATACATCGTCACGCCGCGCGGCGGCGGTACCTCGCAATGCGGCCAGACCATCAACAACGGCCTCGTTGTCGACGTTTCCAAATATCTCAATAAGGTCGTCTCGCTCGATGTCGAGAAGCGGACCTGCGTGGTTGAACCCGGCATCGTGCTGGACGACCTCAACCGGCAACTGAAGAAGCACGGCCTGTGGTTTCCGGTCGACGTCTCGACCGCCTCGCGCGCCACCATCGGCGGCATGGCAGGCAACAACTCCTGTGGCGGACGTTCGCTGCGCTACGGCACGATGCGCGACAACACGTTGTCGATGGATGCTGCGCTTGCCGACGGCACCGAACTCCATTTCGGTCCGGTCGAGCGCGAATCTGCCTGGCCGAACGTCGCAGCACCCGGGCGTGATCTGTTTCGCGACCTGCTCGCGCTAGGCAGCCGCGAGGCCGGCGAGATTACCGATCGCTTCCCCACCGTTCAGCGCCGCGTCGGCGGTTACAATCTCGATGCGTTGACACCGAACGGGCCGACCAACAACATGGCGCATATCCTGGTGGGCTCGGAAGGCACCCTCGCCTTCACCACCCAGGTCGAACTGAAGCTCTGGCCCCTGCTCGGCACCAAGGTGTTCGGCGTCTGCCATTTCGGTAGCTTCTATGAAGCGATGGATGCAACCCAGCATCTGGTGAAGCTCAAGCCAATCGCGGTCGAGCTTGTCGACAAGACCATGATCGCGCTCGGCCGCGATATCGCAATGTTCCGGCCGACGATCGAAGCCGTGGTACGCGGCGAGCCCGAGGCACTGCTGATCGTTGAATTCGCCGAAGAGAGTCAGGACGCCAACTTCACCAAACTCAAGCAGCTCAGTGAGCTGATGGGCGATCTCGGGTTTGGCTGGAATAACCCGCCGCGCAAATGGGGCGGCGTGGTCGATGTGACGGAACCCGCGATGCAGGCGGCAATCACCGATTTCCGCACCTCCGGCCTCAACGTCATGATGTCGATGAAGACTGCCGGCAAGCCGGTGTCTTTTGTCGAGGACTGTGCGGTGCCATTGCCGTACCTCGCCGAATATACGGACCGGCTGAACAAGATATTCGCCAAGCACGGCACCAGCCCGACGATGTATGCCCACGCTTCCGAGGGCTGCCTGCATGTCCGTCCGGTGCTGAACCTGCGTCTCGACAAGGACGTCAAGGCGATGCGCGCCATTGCCGAAGAAGCCTTCGCCATGGTGCGTGAATTCAAGGGCTCGCACTCCGGCGAGCATGGCGACGGTCTCGTCCGCTCCGAATTCCACGAACAGATGTTCGGCCCGCGCATCGTGCGCGACTTCGAGGAGGTAAAGCAGCGCTTCGATCCACAGGGCACGCTCAATCCCGGCAAGATCGTGCATCCGCCGAAGATGGACGACCGCTCGCTGTTCCGCTTCAAACCCGGCTACAAGGTCGAAGACTTCAAGACCGAGCTCGACTGGTCGGCCTATCCCGGCGCGGCCGGCGGTTTCCAGGGCGCGGTCGAAATGTGCAACAACAACGGCGCCTGCCGCAAACTCGAAGGCGGCGTGATGTGTCCGTCCTATCGGGCTACGCGCAACGAAAAGGATGTGACGCGCGGACGCGCCAACACGCTGCGTCTTGCGATCTCCGGCCAGCTCGGCCCCGACGCGCTGTCGTCCGACGAGATGATGGAGACGATGAAGCTGTGCGTCTCCTGTAAAGCCTGCCGTCGCGAATGCCCAACCGGCGTCGACATGGCGAAAATGAAGATCGAGGTGCTGGCAGCCCGGGTGAAAACCCACGGCCTCACCCTGCGCAATCGCCTGGTCGGCTACCTGCCGTATTATGCCGGCTTCGCCTCCACCTTCGCGCCGCTGGTAAACCTGCGCAACAGGAGCACGCTGCTCCGCTGGGCGCTGGAGAAAATTGCAGGCTTCAGCGCAAAGCGCGACCTGCCGGAATGGCGGCGCGATACGTTTTCGCCGAACGGCACGATGTTCGGGCCGGAAGGCGGTCCGGAGGTCGTTCTGTTCGCCGACACGTTCAATCGCGCCTATGAGCGCGAGAACCTTGACGACGCACTCAGCGTACTGGTCGCAGGCGGTTATCGCGTGCACCTGCCGAAACCCGCCGCCGGCACGCGGCCGCTATGCTGCGGCCGCACCTTCCTGTCCGCGGGACTTGTCGAAAAGGCTCGCGAGGAGCTCAACCGCCTCGTCGCCGTTTTCGCGCCGTTTGCCGAACGCGGCGTTCCGATTGTGGGGCTGGAACCGAGCTGTCTGCTGACGCTGCGTGATGAATTGCTTTCCCTTCGCAACAATGAGGCCGCCAAGGCGGTGTCGGCGCAGGCCCTGTTGTTCGAGGAATTTCTGATGCGGGAGGCCGCGGCGGGCCGATTGCAGTTGCCGCTGAAGCCGATCGCTCCGAAGGCGATGGTCCACGGCCATTGCCATCAAAAGTCGTTCGACGCTTTCACGCCGGTCCAGAAAGTCTTGCGGCTGGTGCCGGATCTCGATGTCGAAGTCATCGAGTCGAGTTGCTGCGGCATGGCGGGCGCCTTTGGTTATGGCGCCGACACCTACAACGAATCCATCGCCATGGCCGAACAGAAGCTGCTGCCCGCAGTCCGCAAGGCGCCGAGTGAGGCGATCATCGTGGCCGACGGCACATCGTGCCGCCATCAGATCAAGGACGGCACCGGACGCGGTGCGCTGCATGTCGCGCGCGTACTGGCGATGAGCATAAAGGACGCGGCGGGCGATCCGGCTGGAGGTCGCCAGCGGGACTGATCTTCAAGCAACACAGATAGACATCGGGAGAGAGCCCATGAAAATGGGTAGGTTTCTCGGATTGATTGTAGCAAGCTGTCTTCCGTCCAAGCCGTTTCCACTCCTGCCCTGGCTGTCGAGGATCGAATGCTGAAAGAACTCGTACCGACCGGCAAGCTGCGCGTCGGCCTTGCCTATGCGCCGGCGCCAACCCCCGTCTTCGTCGCCAGAGATGGCGACAATGTTCACGGCCCCGCTTTCGACATTGGCAACGCGCTGGCGAAGAAGCTTGGCGTCCCGGTCGAGCTTCATGTCACTGCGACCACGGGCGAACTGACCGAAGCAGGCAGCGCCGGTCTTATCGACATCGGTTTCATGCCCGCCGACGAGGCACGGAAGCAGCGGCTCGATTTCAGCCCACCCTATTTCGTCATAGAAAGCACCTACCTTGCTACCGCCGACTCTGGGATCAAAACGATGGCAGACGTCGATCGTGCGGGCGTCAAGGTTGTGGGCATCGACGGCTCGACCACAATGCGAGCTGCAGCCCGAACGCTGAAACAGGCGACAGTTACTGTCGCAAAATCGGTCGACGAAGCCATGGCCAAGATGAAAGCCGGCGAAGTGCAGGCATTCGCCCTGACCCATGACGCTCTGCCGAAGCTCCAGAAACAGCTTCCAGGCTCAGTCATTCTGGATGGTGCATTTCAGACCGTGGGCGTTGCCATCGGCATTCAGAAGAACAAACCCGCCGCTCTCGCTTATGTGAAGGCGTTCATCGAAGACGCCAAAAAGGACGGCACCATCCGCAAGACATTCGACAGCGCCGGTTTACAGCAACTGACTGTGGCGCCCTGAACCGCTTCACACGTCAACCCAACACGCACGAGGCTTGATCGCCATCGAGCCTCGTGCTGAAAACATCCGATGTAATTCGTGAAGGATCGACCATGACCCTGAAGCTCGACACCGCCCGTAAAATCCTCGACGCAGCACTCGCCAAGATCGCCGAACTGAAGACCAAGCCGATGGCTGTCGTCGTGCTCGACGCGCGCGGCTGCATCAAGGCTTCCGTCCTTCAGGATGGCACAAGCCTCATGCGCCACGAAGTTGCGCACGGCAAGGCTTACGGCGCGCTCGCTATGGGGGTTGGCTCGCGCGCGCTCTTCAAGCGCGCCAACGAGCAGCCCTACTTCATCGACGCCGCCAACACCATGGCGCGCGGCGCGCTGATCCCCGTCCCCGGCGGCGTGTTGATCAAGGATGCAAACGGCGACGTGGTGGGCGCGGTCGGCATCAGCGGCGACACCTCCGACAATGATGAGATTTGCTGCATCGCAGGCATCGAGGCCGTTGGCCTGAAGGCTGACGTCGGCTAGGCCGCATCGCAGGCACGCGGCGGCGAGAGACAACCTCTCACCGCTTCATCAAGAAACGTAAAAACGGAAACGTCCATGCCTGTACCCAAGGCGTCCGCCGCGCTTTCGCGCTTCACCGTGCTTGATCTCACCCGCGTTCGCGCGGGTCCGACCGCCGTGCGGCAACTCGCAGATTGGGGCGCAAACGTCGTCAAACTCGAAGCTCCGACCGATCTGCCGGATGACGAGCAACTCGGCGGCGCAAGGCACGGCCCCGACTTTCAGAACCTGCATCGCAACAAGCGCGCGATGACGATCAACCTGAAGAATGAGGCAGGCAAGAAAGCCTTCTATCGCATGGTCGAGAAAGCCGACGTCGTGGTGGAGAATTTCCGCCCCGATGTGAAGGCGCGGCTCGGCATTGACTATGAGACGCTGCGCAAGATCAACCCGCGCATCGTCTATGCCAGCATCTCCGGCTTCGGTCAGGATGGGCCTTACGCCAAGCGGCCGGGCTTCGACCAGATCGCGCAGGGCATGGGTGGGCTGATGTCCATTACCGGCGCACCGGGCGAAGGCCCGATGCGTGTCGGCATTCCGATCGCCGACCTCACCTCTGGCCTGTTCTGCGCGATGGGCATCCTCACCGCGCTGCTGGAACGCGAGGTGTCCGGCGAAGGCCAGGCGGTGCAGACCTCCCTCCTGCATTCGCAGATCTTCATGCTGGATTTCCAGGCCGCGCGCTGGCTGATGCAGCATGACGTACCGAAGCAGGCTGGCAACAATCATCCGACCATGATTCCGACCGGCGTGTTCAAAACCTCGGACGGCTATATGAATATCGCCGCCACCGGACAGGTGATCTGGGAACGTCTCGCACATGCAATCAGCCGCAGCGATCTGATCGAGCTGCCGCAATATCGCAATCCGAAAATGCGTTCGGAAAACCGCAATGCGTTGAATGCCGAGATCGAAAAGGTCACAAGCACCGGGACCACCGCCGAATGGATTGAACAGCTGAACAAGGCTGGCGTACCGTGCGGGCCGATCTACACCATCGACAAGATGTTCGACGATCCGCAGGTCAAACATCTCGACATCGTCCAAAAGGTGCCCGGCACCGGTGAGCGCGACGTGAACCTGGTCAAGCAGCCCTTCTCGCTGTCGCGGACCCCAAGCCGTTTCGTCGCTCCGCCTCCCGAGGTCGGACAGCATACCGACGAACTGCTGCGGGAATTCGAGTTCAGCGACGAGGAAATCGCCGCATTGAAGCAGAGCAAGGCCGTCTGACAACAAGGCGCATCATGACAACGACGGACAAGATGATCGCCCGCAAGGACGGCGCGATCGGCACCCTGATCTTCAACAATCCGGCGCGCCACAATGCGGTCTCGCTGGAAATGTGGCGCGCCTGCACCGACATCATGAATGACTTCTCTACTGATTCCGCCATTCGTGTGGTCATCATCACCGGCGCGGGCGAAAAGGCATTCGTCTCCGGCGCGGACATTTCCAAATTCGCTGAGGAACGCGCCTCCAGGGATGGCCTCGAAGCGTATAACGAGGCTGTCGATGCGGGTTACGCCTCGGTCTACAACTGCCCAAAACCGACCATCGCCATGATCCGAGGCTATTGCGTCGGCGGCGGCATGGGACTTGCGAGCTGCTGCGACATCCGCATCTGCACGGACAATTCGCGTTTCGCCGTTCCGGCCGCCAAACTGAGCGTCGGCTACCGCTATGCCGGCGTGAAACGGCTGCTCGATATCGTCGGCCCCTCCTTCACCAAGGAAATCTTCTACACCGCGCGACAGTTCGATGCCGAAGAAGCGCGGATCATGGGTTTCGCCAACCGTGTGGTGCCGAACGATCAGCTCGAAACCTATGTCAGGGACTACGCCGCCACCATCGCGGCCAACGCACCGCTAACCGTCAGTTCGATCAAATTCATCGTCGGCGAAATCGCCAAGGATGAGAGTGCCCGCGATATGGCAAAATGCGACGCGATGGTCGACGAATGCTTCGCGAGCGGCGATTATGAGGAAGGCCGCAAGGCGTTCATGGAAAAGCGCAAGCCGGTGTTTACCGGCAAATGAGGATTTGAAGATGACAGGCCGCCGCCCAGCAGAACCGGGCATGACGATCGCGCAAGTCGAGACGCCGGCGCTAGTCGTCGATCTTGATGCGATGGAGGCTAACATTGCAGCGCTTGCGGCGCGTGTCGCGGCCTACCCTTCCGTGCGCGCCACGCCGCACGCCAAGGCGCATAAAAGCGTCGAGATCGCCAGGCGTCAGATGGCGGCGGGCGCAAGCCGGGTGTGCTGCCAGAATGTCGCCGAGGTTGAGGCGATGGCGGCGGGCGGTATCGACAATATTCTCCTCTCCAATGAAATCGTCGGCGCGGGAAAGGCGAAGCGTCTCGCTCAGGTGGCGCGCATGGCAAAGATCGGTGTCTGCGTCGATCACACCGATCAGGTCGCAGTGCTGGCCGATGCCGCACACGAGGCTGGCGTCACTCTCGACATTCTAGTCGAAATCGATGTCGGTATGGGACGCTGCGGCGTCACTTCTACCGCCGACGCCGTGGCGCTTGCGAAAGAAGTCGTCAAACATAAAAACCTTCGTTTCACCGGTTTACAAGCCTATCACGGAAGCGCGCAGCATCTGCGCCACCCCGAGGAGCGTGTTGCCGCCATCTCCAAAGCGACCGCCTTGGCGCGCGAGACGGCCGATGCTCTGCGCGCAGCAGGCCTTCCGTGCGATGTCATCGCCGGCGCGGGCACGGGCTCCTACGAAAACGAAATGACCAGCGGCGTCTACAACGAGTTGCAGTGCGGCTCGTATGTGTTCATGGATGCCGACTACGGCCGCAACGACACCGCCTACCCGTTCCGCAACGCGCTGTTCGTTCTGACAAGCGTCATCAGCGCCGCTGCTCCGGGCCATGCGGTGTGCGACGCGGGGCTGAAATCGCTTACTGCGGAAAGCGGCCTGCCGGTCACATATGAAGCGCCCGGTATCACCTACATCAAGGCTACCGACGAGCACGGCACGCTGCAGTTGTCCTCGCAGACAACCGTCAAGCCCGGCGACCGGCTGAAACTGATCCCAGGTCATTGCGATCCCACCGTCAACTTGCATGACTGGCTCGTCGCCTATCGCGGCGACAAGGTCGAAGCTGTGTGGCCGGTGGCGCGCGGCTGGTAACGAACGATTGGTATCGCAATGAAGCCGAGCAACCTGCAGGTCGATTCCGGGCGATTGTGGCACGATATTCATGACACCGCGAAGTTCGGCAGTACACCCAAGGGCGGCGTCAAGCGCCTTACCCTGAGTGCCGAAGACAAAGAAGTCCGCGACTGGTTTCGCACCGCATGCGAACAGGCAGGTTGCGAAGTCCACGTCGATGCGCTCGGCACCATGTTCGCGACCCGCCCGGGTCGCGACAATTCGAAATTGCCTGTCGGCTTCGGCTCGCATCTCGATACCCAGCCGACCGGCGGCAAATATGACGGCGTGCTCGGCACGCTTGCCGCGCTCGAAGTAATCCGCACCCTGAACGATGCCGGGATCGAGACCGACGCTCCGCTGTGCGTCGTCAACTGGACCAACGAGGAAGGCTCGCGCTTCGCGCCCGCAACGATGGCGTCGGCCGCCTATGCCGGTGAATACGCCACCGAAGATATTCTGGGACGCCGCGACACCGATGGCGTCAGCGTGGCGGATGCGCTCGATAGCATCGGCTATCGCGGCAGTGAGGCGGTCGGCTTGCGCAAATTCGCAGGCTTTGTCGAACTGCACATCGAACAAGGCCCCATTCTCGAAGCTGAAAACGAGACCATCGGTGTCGTCGAACGCGGCCAGGGCATCGCATGGTACGACGGATCCATCACCGGATTTGCCAGCCATGCCGGCACCACGCCGATGCCGCTGCGGCACGACGCACTTCTGGCCCTGTCCGAGCTCGCGCTCGCCGTCGAACAGGCCGCGATCACATATGGCCCCAATGCGGTTGCGACCATCGGTGAGATCAAGATCGAGAACGCATCCCGCAACGTCGTGCCCGGCGAGATTCACTTCACCATCGATGCACGCAGCGGTGCGGCGGACATTCTCGACAAACTGCATGACGCATTCAGAAAGGCGGTCACCGAGATCGCCGCACGCCGCGGCGTCGGGATCGAACTCATTCCGGTCTGGCGCAAAGAACCGACGGTCTTCGACGCAGGCCTCGTTGAGGCTATCGCGCAGTCGAGCCGCGAACTTGGCTATGCAAGCCGCCGCATGATGTCCGGAGCCATCCACGACGCCTGCAACCTCAGCACCGTGATGCCGGCTGCGATGATCTTCGTCCCCTGCAAGGACGGCATCAGCCACAACGAGCTTGAAGACGCGACGCAAGCCGACTGCACGGCGGGCGCAAACGTGCTGCTTCACACCGTGCTGAAACTCGCGGGCATCGCTGACGAGAAGAAGAGCTAGTTCGCGTTCGGCAATTGCGTGCCGAGACCCGCGATCCGCATCAAGGACTGGATCTGGCTTTTCTGGTCTGCGCGCAACTGCGCCAAGAACGGTCCGGCCGCAACCATTAACCGTTTCACCGCCTCGTGGTCGGCGTCCATCGACGATGGCTGGCGGCGAGTAATGTGCATCGCCGAGATTACCTCTTTCAACGCACTTTCTACCGGTGGCCAGTATTTCTCCTGCGCAGCGGTAAGCTTCAGACGCGCCTTGATCGCTGCGATCTGCTGATCATCAAGCAGCGCCGTCGTCGCCCGAACCGGCGCTGGCGCCGGCGCCACCACGGGCGCCACCATGAACTGCCGCGCGGTGTCCAGAAACATACTAACGCTCACGGCAGGCGGCGGCGCGCGCGAGGCCAGACGGTCTGCCTTGATTTCGGCTGTCGAGCGCACCGGCCAAGGTTCGGGCTCGGCTTTGCGCTCGGCCATAGCATCGCCGGGTTCGACAGCCGCTTCAGGGCTACCGAAATCGTCGATCACGACGATCGTGCCGATCGCCGCAGCCGCTCCGACCAGCGCAGCTATCGCAATATAGGGGGCCCAGGCCCGCACCCTTCACTCCTGTTTCTGCGACGTCGGGGAAACCATCCAAATATGGCGCCCTCGTGCCGCAGTGGCAGCCGGTGCCGCCAGTTTCGGCGCTTCTCGGCTGGAATCGGGTTTTCCGCGATTCGGCCTTCGTCTCCAACCAATTGCGGCCTGATGTCACGCTGGATTCCGGTGTTAGCCTATCAGGGTTTCAGGCCCTAGACGCGAGAAACACCATGACCCCGCCCCCAGGCACTCTGCCCCGTATCGTCATTGTTGGCGGTGGCGCGGGCGGCCTCGAACTTGCCACTCGGCTGGGCCACCGCCTCGGACACAAACAGGCGCAGATCGTGCTGGTGGACCGCAACCCCTCCCACCTCTGGAAGCCACGCCTGCACGAGGTTGCCGCAGGCCTGATCGGGAGCGGTGACGACGAAACCAACTATCTCGCTCATGGCTGCGTGCACGGGTTTGATTTTGCCTTTGGCAGCCTGCTGTCGATCGACCCCACAGCCAAGACTGTGAAGCTCGACCGCGTCCTGAGCCCGGCCGATGGCAGCGAGATTCTCGGCGAGCGCACCCTGCATTACGACACGCTGGTGCTGGCGCTCGGCAGCCGGGTGAATGATTTCGGAATTCCCGGCGTGCTCGAGTATTGCCATATGCTCGACAGCCCGGCTCAGGCTCTGAAACTGCAGCGGGCCTTCCTGGACGCGGCCATTCAGGTCGGTGCAGGCCGGCTCGACCGGGTCCGCGTTGGCATCGTCGGCGCTGGCGCCACCGGCGTCGAGCTTGCCGCCGAGTTGCACCACGCGGTCCATGCCATGGAGCGCTGGGGCGGCCTCGGCGCCAGCGGCAAGCTCGATATCACGCTGGTGGACATGGCCTCGCGCATTCTGCCAGCGGTCGACCCGAAGACTTCCAGCCACGCCACGAAGGTGCTTGAGAAGCTTGGGGTTCGTATCCTGCTGGGACAAAGCGTCGAACGGGTGACCGCCGACGCCCTGCACCTCAAGGGCGGCAAAACGGTACCTTGCGAGATCAAGGTCTGGGCATCCGGCGTATCGGGTCACGACATCGTCGCAAAACTGAAAGGCCTGTCGCTTACGCCGGGCAATCGTATCAAGGTCGATGACCATCTCGCCTGCATCGGTGCTCCGGACATCTTCGCAATGGGCGACTGCGCTGCGGCTCCTGCCCATATTGGAAATGCCCTGGTACCGCCGACCGCGCAGGTCGCACATCAGCAGGCCAATTATCTGGCAAAATTACTGGAACGCCGTCTGGCCGGACGAAGCATTGGCCCCTTCAAGTACCAGCCGCGCGGCACCCTGGTGTCGCTCGGCGAAGGCGGCGCTGCGGGCGAATTCCCAACGCTGCGGCATAGCCAGTCTGTTTTCCCGGCCAACGGCACTCTGGCCAAATTGCTATATGTGTCGCTCTATCACATGCACCGTGTTGCCTTGCACGGCTGGCTGCGAGCCACGGCGCTTTTTCTGGCCGACCGGCTGCGGCGCACCACGCTGCCGCCGGTCAAATTGCACTAGCGCGGCGCGCTCCCCGAGACGTCATACAACTCGCGCATATAAGCAAGGCCCTGCACGGCCAGACGCTGTTCGTCATGCTGACCGGCAGAAGTCAGCTCATCAATATAGCTGGTGAGCTTGATACGCGAAGCCTCCAGCTCGGCATCGTCCACGCTACGCATCATGGCGAAGGTCGTCATCACGCGATCAATCACATCGTTCATGCAAGCCTCGCTGTCGTTGGGATAATTAAGCTTGGCATACCAACGCCGGTGCATCGCAAAAGTTCCGCTTTTGCAACCGGGCGACTGACTGCGGCCTGTCCTTAACTGCGAGGTCTCAAATCAGTCGCCGCGGCGTCTCCAACTTCAGCCAGCGCGGCATTGCGCTTATCCGCAGGCGCTGCGGTTTCCGTCAGATATGCCGCCACGATGATGGGCGCTGAATCAGGTGGCCACAGAATGCCGATGTCATTGGTCGAACCGCGCTCGCCGCTGCCTGTCTTGTCACCCACCCGCCAGCCGGAGGGAAGCCGTGCCCGCAAACGCGCATCGCCGGTCTTGTTGGCCAGAAGCCAGGCCTGCAATTGCGCGGATGACGCCTTGGCCAGCGCGTGTCCGAAGATCAACTTCTGCAGGTTCTCCGCCATCGCGGCGGGCGTCGTGGTATCGCGGACATCACCGGGCACGGCCTCGTTCAAGGTCGGCTCGGTACGATCGAGCCGGGTCAGCGGATCGCCCAATGCCCGGGCAAATGCCGTGACGCCGGACGGGCCGCCAAGCATGGCGAGCATAAGATTGCCGGCCGTATTGTCGCTGAGCGTGATCGCCGCCTCGCACAGTTCGGCGACCGTCATCCCGCTCTCAATGTGTTTTTCCGTGACCGGCGAATAAGTGACGAGATCGCTCTTGGTAAAATGTACGCGCCACTCGAGCGTCTCCTGCTTCTGTTCGACACGCTTCAGAATTGCTGCAGCGGCCATCAGCTTGAACGTGCTGCACATCGGGAAACGCTCGTTCTCCCTGTAACCGAAGCTGCGGCCCGAACCGGTGTCGAGAACGGCGACGCCGAGCCTGCCTTCCACCTTGGCTTCGATGCGGCTGATCCTGTCTTTCAGATTCTCCAACGGTCCCGCAAAGACCTGAGGTGCCGAGATCCCTGCCCCAAGCAAGGCGGTCGTTCCGATCAGGAAGGTACGTCGTGTTGTCATCATTCGAGAATGTACCATGCAAATAAAAAGCCAGGACAGCTTGTGCGGTCCTGGCTTAGAAAGCCGTCAGTTGCGGCTTTCAGATGGCAACAGAAGTTACTTGAACAACTTCATCGCATTGTCGAGCGTCGACAACACACCCCAGATCAAAGGAATGCCAACGAAGCCCCAAGCGATAATGAGTTGCAGCGTGCTGGTGCCGTTTTCTTGTGTGCTCTGCATGATGTTCTCTCCTTATGCCTTGGCGCTGTCGGGTGCAGTGGCCAGCGCGCTGTTGGCAACGCTGCCCGGCTTGTCTCCAACCATCCAGTATTTGGATGCAACCGCCTTAACCAGAAGGTTGCAGATGAAGCCAACCACCAACAAGCCAGCCATGATGTACATGGTGTTGTTGTAAGCCTGTGCCTTGGGAACACCGTGAGTGATGTTGTACTCACGGAGATAGTTGACGATCACCGGACCGAAGATGCCAGCCATCGACCACGCGGTCAGCAGCAGGCCGTGGATAGCGCCGACGTACCGGACGCCAAACATATCCTTCAGATAGGCTGGCACCGTCGAGAATCCGCCGCCGTACATCGAAATGATGACAAGGAAGCAGCAGACGAACAGAACGACATTCCCGGAATTGCCGGCGAAAGGCACCGTGCAATACAGGATGAAGCCGAGCACCATGTACACGAAGTACGTGTTCTTGCGGCCGATATAGTCCGACAGCGACGCCCACGAGAAACGGCCGCCCATGTTGAACAGACTCATCAAGCCGACAAAGCCCGCGGCGGCGATCGGCGTGATCTTGCCGGGGAACATTTCCTGGCTCATCGCGGAAGCCTGACCGAGCACGCCGATGCCGGCGGTGACGTTCAGACAGAGAACCCACCAGATCAGCCAGAACTGCGGAGTCTTGACGGCGTCGTAGACGAAGACGTCGTTACGGGTGATCAGCTTCTTGCTCGTTTCCGGAGCCACGTAGCCGGCCGGAGCCCAGCCGGGCGCCGGGACGCGCACGATGATCGAACCAACGATCATGAAACAGAAATACACCACCCCGAGCACGATGAAGGTTTCCATGACACCGATGTGCGTCGGGGTATTGAACTTGCTCATCAACCAGACCGACAGCGGCGAGGCGATAAAGGCGCCGCCACCGAAACCCATGATGGCCATGCCAGTTGCCATGCCGGGACGATCCGGAAACCATTTGATCAGCGTCGAGACCGGCGAAATGTAGCCGATGCCGAGCGCGATGCCGCCCAGAACGCCATAGCCGAGATAGATCAGCCACAGGGTATGGAGATAGACACCAACCGCCGATACGAAGAAGCCGCCGGCCCAGCAGCAGGCCGCGGTGAACATCGCTTTGCGCGGGCCGCCTTCTTCGACCCAGCGGCCGAATATGGCGGACGAAACGCCGAGGAAGAAAATCGCGATGGAGAAAATCCACCCGAGCTCGGTGAGCTTCCAATCGCCGGGGGCTGATTGCGTGATGCCGATCAGCTTGGTCATCGGCAGGTTGAAGACGCTGTAAGCGTAAGCCTGACCGATACAGAGATGCACGCAGAGCGCAGCCGGTGGAACCATCCACCGGCTGAAGCCCGGCTTAGCGACCGTATTTTCGCGGTCTAAAAATGAAGCCATGTTGTTTCTCCCCTCACAGCCACTTCTAGGGTGGTCTGCTATCCCATTGGCAATCCAGTTTTCTCCGTGCCTCCGCTTCAGCGCGGACTGGGACGTTGCCCAAGGCATCGGCGAGCCGCGAGGATCACGACGCGCGGCATTTCAACTGATTTAAACCCGCCTCACTTCAGATATTCCCATCCATCGGAATGATAGATGGAATCCATCGGATTGGGACAGAACGTGGAGTTAATGTCGATCAGCCAAAGGTAGAACGACATTCATTCGGCAGGGCTATGCTGCTCCTGCGAACGGAATCCGACTTCATATTATCGGACCACGATGGAAATGCTGTTGGAGAGCTATGCCTAGCCGAGCTTCTCGATCAGGAAGATGATCCCGCCCATATCGCGCTTCACGACCTCGATACGGTCGCCCGTTTCCCCGATCAGATGAGGGAGATCGATCGCTGCGAGCGGATCGGTGCAAACGACTTCGATGCTGTCGCCGGGTTGCATGGACTTCAGCGCCTTGCGGGTTCGCAAAACCGGTAAGGGACACTTCAATCCGCTGAGATCGAGCCGGTGGGATGACATTGTCGTTACAGCAGGCTCGAATACGGAAGGAAGTTGAGCAGATCGCCCGGCTTGATGCTGGAGACAGTCTCTTCCAGTTCAACGAGGCCGTCGGTCTGTACCAGCGATGACAGCAGGCCCGCGCCTTCGCGCGGAAATTTCACGGCGTCGAAAAACCCGGCATCGCCTTGTTTCAGCGCCACCCGGATATATTCCCGGCGCCCTGCCTTCTTGCGATAATCGAATGCCGCGCGCACACGCAGCGGAACGAGTGGTATCGGAGACGTTCCCGCAAGAGCGAGAATCGCAGGCCGCACCACATAGGTAAAGGTGACGAAGCCCGCCACCGGATTGCCTGGCAAACCGATAAACGGCGTGCCGTCAATTACCCCCATCGCCACCGGACGGCCCGGCTTGATCGCCATGCGCCAGAACACCAGCGAGCCGATGATCTCGATCGCTGCTCTGACATGATCCTCCTCACCCGTCGAAACGCCGCCGGTGGTCAGGATCAGGTCACACCTTTGTGCAGCCTGTTTCAGCGCCGCTGCGAGCATCGCCCGATCATCGCGAAGGATGCCGAGGTCCATAACCTCGCAGCCGAGGCGGAGCAGCATCGCGCTCAGCATGGTGCGATTGGAATCGAACAGTTGCGCCGCGGCTCGCTCCTCACCCGGCGCCACCACTTCGTTTCCTGTCGAGAAGACGGCAACGCGCGGACGCCGGCGTACCGCAAGCTCGGTCAACCCGAGCGCCGCCGCCAGCGCAACATCCTGCGGGCGCATCCGCTTGCCTTTCGACAAGGCAATGGAGCCTTGCGAAATATCCTCGCCGGCCAGACGAACGTTCGCCCCCGGTTCGAGGCCGGGCGGCAGCAGGACGGTACCATCGCCGACCTCGACGTCTTCCTGCATGTAGACCGTGTCGGCGCCCGGCGGCATCGGCGCGCCCGTGAAAATGCGGATCACATGGCCGGGCCGGATGACTTCATTCGCTATGGCGCCCGCCGTAACGCGGTTCTGCACCTTGAATTCACGTTCGCCACCGACCGGTACATCCTCGCCGCGCACCGCATAACCATCCACGGCGGAATTCATGAAGGATGGAATGTTGATCGGCGCAATCACATCGGCCGCAAGGGTTCGGCCATCGGCAGAAGACACCTCGACGCTCTCGATGTCTTCGACCGGCGTCAGGCGCGAAGTGATGATGGCCAACGCCTCATCGACCTTCATCATCGGGCCACCGAATGCGAAACAATCATCCGAGAGTTGCGCCATGCTTCAACCCATCGTGGCACGCGCGAGAAGCTCGTCGCGATTCTCGGCATGTGCTTTCACGAAATCCGCAATCGCAGGAATGTCGTTGAGACCCAGCACCGGCAATTCGCTCTCCACGCGCACATCGGTCGCGACCGCGATGATGTTCGGATCGTTCGGAAACATCAACGGCTTGGCATTCTCGGCGCGATAGATCTCGATCTTGCGATGCTCCTGCGCCTTGAACCCCTCGATGATGACGTAATCAACGGGCGCCATTTTCGACAGCAACTCGAAAAGCGATGGTTCGGGATCACCGCGTAGCTCGTTCAGCAATGCCCACCGTTTCGCCGAGGAGATCAGCACCTGCGTCGCGCCGGCCTGGCGATGGACCCAGGAATCCTTGCCCGGCTTGTCCATATCGAACTCGTGATGTGCGTGCTTGATGACGGAGACACGCGCGCCTTCGCCGATCAGATGCGGCACGAGGCGCGACAGCAGCGTGGTCTTTCCCGCCCCGCTCCATCCGGCCAGCCCGATCACCCGCATCGCATTCTCCACTCTATTCTTAGCGTGCTATAGCGTGACTGTCGCCCGGCACAAGCCGCAAGGCGTCAAATCGATGCGGACTGCAGGAACCATGAGGACGGATCGCATGATAGAAAATGGCTATCCGCCCACGCCCGGCGTAATTCTGGCGGGCGGCCTCGCCCGCCGCATGGGCGGCGGCGACAAGCCGATGCGGCTCATTGCCGGGCGTCCTATTCTGGAGCGCGTGATCGACCGTCTCGCACCGCAATGCGATGGGCTGGTGCTCAACGCCAATGGCGATCCCGCACGCTTTAAGGCGTTCGGCCTGCCAGTTGTGTCCGATGACGTCGCGGACTTCCCCGGTCCGCTTGCTGGGGTGCTGGCGGGCCTGGAATGGGCGGTGGTGAACCGTCCTGGCGTCCAATATGTCCTCACCGCCGCAGGCGACTGTCCCTTCCTGCCGCGCGACCTCGTGTCCCGCCTGCATCAGGCCCGGCGTGACAACGATGCCGAAATTGCGGTCGCCGAATCCGGCGGTCAGATGCATCCGATTATCGCGATCTGGAATGTCGAGATTCGTCATGCCATCCGGCATGCCCTGACGGTCGAGGACTTCCGCAAGGCTCATGCCTTCGTGCGCCGATTCCGGCTGGCGCAGGCGTCATGGCCAACCGAACCGCTCGACCCGTTCTTTAATGCCAATCAAGCGGATGACCTCGCGGAAGCGACGCGGCTTGCAGCGCTCGACGGCGGGTGACAGCGCTTCGGAGGAGCAGCCTGCGATTGCAGCAGGCGAATTCCTTTATTCTCGAGGCAACAAAAAAGGCCGGCTTTCGCCGGCCTTTTCGTTGGATCGCGTGAGCGATCAGCAAGTCTTAGTAGCGGGCAACAACCGGGCCACCCCAGTTGAAGTGGTAGTTGATGCCGGCCTTCACAGTGTGAAGGTCGTCGCTGTAGCGCACGGTACCGGGAGCAAACGCCACGGTGGTGTGATCGAAGTTGTAATACTGGTACTCGATCTTCGCCGACCAGGCCGGAGCGAACATGTATTCGAGGCCAGCGCCGACGGTGTAGCCAGTGTCCTTGCGGTCAACCAGGGCCAGCGAGGTCGAGTCGATGCCGCCGTTGTCGCGGAATGCAACACCGCCCTTGGCGTAGATCATGCCAGGACCCCAGGTGTAGCCGAGACGGCCAGTGACCGAAGCCAGCCAGTCGTTCTTGATGCGGATCGCATCGGTGCCGTCGCTGAAGGTATGACGGTTGCTCGACAGCCCGTTGAATTCGCCCTCGAGACCGACAACCCAGTTCGGAGCGAACTGGTAGTTGGCGCCGACAACGCCGCCGCCGAGGAACGAGCTGTCGTTACGGGTGCCGACAATAGCCGCGTTATCCGTGGTGAAGCCGCTCGAGCCCTGGAACGCGCCGCCAACCTGGGCACCGATGTAGAAACCGGTCCAGTTGTAGATCGGGGCAACGTAAGCCGGCGGAGCCTTGGTATAGGGGCGGGCCGCGAGGTCAGCAGCGAACACCGAGGTCGAGCTCAGAGCCGCGACAGTGGCTGCAAGAAGGATCTTTTTCATAGAGGTAGTCTCCCAAACGTCCGTAGAAGTCGAATGAACGCTATTGACCACGATGCGGCGCAAAATGCTGTAGCGAAAACACCACAGTGAACTTTCAAAAACCGTAGCGTAAACAAGGCAATAACGTGGCAACACCACACGGGAACTCAGGCGAACAAATCCGGATTTTCGGTACCTCAGAACCGTTTCGCCTCCATTGGTAGATTGGTTTTCTCCTGATGGGACATGTTCCGGAACGAATCCGCCCTCGCGCCATTGAGTCGGCTGGCCTTGCGTAACCCGGAGTTAACGATGGCGCCCCGTGCGAACTGGAAGGGCTTCCTCCGTTTGTCCCTCGTCACCTGCCCCGTCGCGCTGTTTCCCGCGACATCCGAGACCGACAAGATTCGCTTCAACCAGATCAACAAGAACACCGGTCATCGAATCAAATACGCCAAGGTCGATGCCGAGACCGGCGAGGAAGTTGAGCGCGAGGACATCGTCAAAGGCTACAAGGTCGACACCGACACATATATTCAAGTCAGCGACGACGAACTCGACAACATCGCGCTGGAATCGGCCCACACCATCGACATCGACGAATTCGTCCCTCGGAACGAGATCGACAATCGTTTCCTGATTCGTCCCTATTACATTGTTCCCGACGGCAAGGTCGGCCAAGACGCCTATGCCGTGATCCGCGAGACGATCCGCTCCATGAACATGATGGCGCTCGGACGCATCGTGCTGACCAACCGCGAACACGTCATAGCGCTGGAGCCGCTGGAGAAGGGATTGATGGGCACGCTGTTGCGCTTCCCTTACGAGGTGCGCGACGAGGCCGACTATTTCGGCGACATCAAGGATGTCAAAGTCACCAAGGAAATGCTCGACCTTGCCAAACACATCGTCGAGGGCAAGACCGGCGATTTTGATCCCAGTCATTTCGAGGATCATTATGAGAGTGCGCTTACCGAACTGATCGACCGCAAACGTTCGGGCCAGAAGATCAAGGCACCGAGCACGCCCCGCGAAAGCGGTAACGTCATCAATCTGATGGATGCGCTCCGCGAGAGCCTGAAAGGCAATGCCAAATCCGCGCGTCGCCCGGCTCGCACCACTCCCCGCGCGACCAAAAAGCAGACCAGTTCGAAGGCGCGCGCCCGCAAGGCAAGCTAGAGAGGATTGGCCGCTTAAGGCAGCGCCTTATTTCTTCTTCCCGTGGGCGCGGAAGACGACCGGCAGCGTGAAACTCAATCCTTCGTCCGCAACCAGCGGCGGCGGCGCGGGCACGGGATCGGAGCGCTTCAGCATCGCGAGCGCCGCCTGATCGAATTCGGGATATCCCGAACCCTGGACAATCGTGCTCGAAATGATGTGGCCGGTCCGGTCGATTTCGAAACTCACCATGATCTTGACGCTGACATCGGAGCGATCGGTCGGATAGCGCTTGTGATGGTCGAGGTGCGCGACCAGTTCCTTCTGCCACGTCGTCTTGATGCGCTGCTTGCTCGCGCCAGTGCCTTGCGCCAGCGTCGTCGACCGATCGGATTGCTGGGCCGCCTCCGAGGTCGGCATCGCGGTCGCTTCCGCGGCTATCGACTCCGTCGAGGGCGCCTGCTGCTTGGCAGCGACATTCGGATCATCTTCTTTCGGGTCGGTGGCCTTGTCGGGAGATACCACCCGGTCCGGGTCTTCGGATTCGATCGGCTTATCCTGCGGCAGGT
The DNA here is from genome assembly GCF_000314735.2 of Afipia felis ATCC 53690. Taxonomy (NCBI): domain Bacteria; kingdom Pseudomonadati; phylum Pseudomonadota; class Alphaproteobacteria; order Hyphomicrobiales; family Nitrobacteraceae; genus Afipia; species Afipia felis. Next base: position 1,405,084 of record NZ_KB375270.1, read on the forward strand.
CGGTCTTCTTCACCTCCGCCTTCTGCTCCGTCACCTGCGGCGAAGCCGCGGAGGCTTCAGTGTCCGGTCCCGGTGGCAGGTCCGTCGCCTCACCGCGTGGCGCAAGAAATTCGAGGCCCACCTCGATGCCGGCTGCACCCAGTTCGTCGTCGTCAGCCGTGTCGGTCAGACTCGTCACCGCGATGGCCGCAACCGCGCCATGCAGGATCAAGGCCGCGATGGCGGCGAACAGCCATACGCGCCTCGACGGGTCGTTCCACAGCCGGTTCAGGAACATCGTTCTTCCGGTTATTGCGGCTTCGCCGCCGGGATGGCCGTGCCGGTGCTGTCAGGCACACCCTCGAGCGCCACCAGCGCCACTTTCAGATATCCACCGGCACGAAGGATTTCGAGAACATCCATCATGTTGCCGTAAGACACCGCGCGGTCTGCGCGCAGGAAGATACGGCGGTCCTTGTTGCCCTCTCCGGCTGCATCGAGCGCGTTCACGAGATCGACCCGCTTCACGGGCGTCTCGCCAATCGCGACAGCGAGGTCGGACTTGATGGTCACATAGGTCGGCTTGTCCGGCTTCTTCGTCGGCGTCGCGGTCGAAGACGGCAGATCCACCGGCAAGTCGACGGTGGAGAGCGGCGCCGCAACCATGAAGATGATCAGAAGAACCAGAATGACGTCGATAAACGGCGTGACGTTGATCTCATGCGTTTCGCTGAGATCGTCGCCATCATCGACATCGTTGAACGTAACACCCACGAACCGTCTCCGTTATTCGGCTGCGTGCGAGACCGCGCTATGGCCACGGTCGAGATCGCGCGATAGCAGACGGCCCGCCGCCCCGGACGCCTGGCTGACAAGCTCCAGATAGCGCTTCGTCACGCGGGAGAAGTGATTGTAGATGATGACCGCCGGGATCGCCGCGACGAGGCCCATGGCGGTTGCGAGCAGCGCTTCCGCGATGCCCGGTGCAACCACGGCGAGGTTGGTCGTCTGCATCTTCGAGATGCCGATGAACGAGTTCATGATGCCCCAAACCGTGCCGAACAGGCCGACGAACGGCGCGGTCGCGCCGATGGTCGCGAGCATGCCCATGCCGAGGCGCATCCGGCGTGCCTCGCTACGTGTCAGTTCAGCGAACAGCGACGCCGCCCGCTCCTTGATGCCCGCATCGCCGACAATGCCGGACGACAGCCGCACTTCATGAACGGCCATTGCCAGGAACGATGACAGCACGGTCTTGCCGGTGCCGAGCGCCATGCGTGCCTCGGCCAGCGTGCGCGAGTTCGACACCGCGCGGAGCGCATCCTTGAGCCGCTTCTGCGCCACGAACTGCTCACGCATTTTCGCAAAGCAGATCGTCCACGTCATCAACGACGCGAACGCGAGACCGATCATCACGAGCTTGACCACGATATCGGCCGACATGAACATCGACCACGGCGACAGATCGTGCGGAACCGCCATGCCCTTTGCAGCCTCCGCCGCTGGTAACGCCGTGGGCGCAGGTGTTGCAGTCGCAGTCGGCGCGGTCGCTGACGGTACGGCAGGCGCAGGCGAACTGACCGCCGGAGCAGCGGACTGCGCAGGAACAGCCTGCTGTGCCAATACGGGTGCAACGCCTGACAGACAGGCGATAATCGAAAGGCACGTGATCAAGCGAATGGTTTTCATACGTCGGCCCAGTAGCAATGAGGTTGCGAACAATGCCGGTCAATTTGACCGTTTCAGGGTCATCCCGACCCGGCTGTCCGATCAAGGCCTGAACGGCCCTCGGGACCGAACCTGCCAAACTCGTCTCCTTGTTAGCCCTGTATGTCCCAGGAGAGGGCTCAAGTCATTCTTCGACGTGCATTTTTTGGCTTTGAAAGGATAGAATAGGTCTAGAATTCCGCGATAGCGGTAATGCTCGCGGCCAGCCACAGTGCCCGCCTCTGCCGCTTCTCCCCCCAGCATGTTAAAATGCTTGGAGTTTTCTCAATTCCCGGTGATTTTTGGCCGTTCCCTTGCCTCTGGATAAAGAATTCGCTGATGACCGCTACACGAGCGCGCTGGCCGCACTGGCTCGTGACGGACGCTTGCGTAGCCTGCAACCGCGCCTGGGGATCGATTTCGTCTCCAACGATTATCTGGCGCTTGCGGAATCCCCCCGCCTGCGCAAGGCGGTGACTGCCGCGATCGAATCCGGCACGCCGATCGGCGCTGGCGGCTCGCGCCTGCTGCGCGGCAATTGCACAGAGCATGAACAACTCGAGGCTGATGCGGCTAATTTCTTCGGAGCGGAAAGCGCACTGTATTTCGGCGCAGGCTACAGCGCGAATTTCGCTGCACTGAGCACTCTGCCCCAGCGCGGTGACCTGATCGTGATGGATGCACTCGCTCATGCCAGCATGCGCGAGGGTGCGAAAGCTAGCCGCGCAGAAATTGTCGAGACCCCGCATAACGACAGCAACGCCGTTGCAGACGCCATCCGGGCGTGGCGGACCAAGGGCGGCAAAGGCCGACCGTGGATCGCAGTCGAGAGCATCTACTCGATGGACGGCGATACTGCGCCGCTCGACGAACTCATGGCGATCGCCGACCGCAACGACGGTTTTCTCTACATCGACGAGGCGCATGCTACCGGCGTGTTCGGACCGGAGGGACGCGGCCTGTCCGCCGCCTATGAAGGCCGCACCAATGTCGTCGCCGTTCATACCTGCGGCAAGGCGCTCGGCGCATCGGGCGCACTGGTAATGACGACGAAGCTGCTACGCGATTTTCTCATCAACCGCAGCCGCCCCTTCATCTTTGCCACCGCGCCCTCGCCGCTGATGGCGGTCGCCGTTGGAGAGGCCTTGAATATCCTGCGCGAGGAGTCCGAACGGCGGCAACGACTGCATGATCTTATCTTACTCGCGGGCGACAAAATCCGCGCGCAAGGCTGGACGCCATCCGGCTCGCAGATCATCCCCTACATCGTCGGCCACAACGAGCGCACCATGACGCTTGCGGCTGCCCTGCAGCGGCGCGGCTTCGACATCCGCGGTATTCGTCCGCCGACCGTGCCTGCGGGCACTGCACGACTGCGCATCTCGCTGACGCTGAACGTGACCAACGCGGACGTCGAATCCATGCTTGCGGCGCTCAAGGAAGAAGCGCAAACACTGCAGGCATGACCACACGACTGATCGTCAGCGGCACCGATACCGATGTCGGCAAGACTGTGTTTTGCGCAGGCCTCGCCGATGCGCTCGACGCTGACTACTGGAAGCCGGTGCAGGCCGGGCATGAGGATGGCACCGATGCGCGCCGCGTCGCCGAACTCGGCGGCCTCTCTGCCAAACGCATCATTCCCGAGCAGTATGTCCTCAACACGCCCGCCTCCCCACACTACGCGGCGCGCATCGACGGTGTGACGATCGACGCCAACACGCTCCGTCCACCGCCGCCCGGCGAGCGACCGCTCGTGATTGAAGGCGCTGGCGGCCTGATGGTGCCCGTGAACGACGATACGCTTTTCATCGACATCTTCGCACGCTGGAAATTGCCGTTGGTGCTCTGCGCGCGAACCACACTCGGCACCATCAATCATTCGCTGCTGTCGATCGAGGCGGTGAAGCGCCGGAATATTCCGCTCGTCGGCATTGCCTTCATCGGTGACGAGCAGGCCGAGAGCGAACGCATCATCTGCAAGCTTGGCGACGTCCGCCACCTCGGCCGCCTGCCCCGTCTCTCGCCGCTCACGCGCGAAAGTCTGCGTGGCGCGTTCGCTGCATCCTTCAACCTGACCGACTTCGCCTCATGACCTCACCGACCAAATCGCCGGTCTGGCATCCGTTCACGCAGCATGCGCTGTATGACGACTTTCCCACCATCGTGCAGGCCGAGGGCGCATATCTTCACACCGATGACGGCCGCCGCATTCTCGACGCCATCGCCTCATGGTGGGTCGTCACACACGGCCATTGCCACCCCGACATCGTTCGCGCGATCCAGGCAGAGGCAGCAAAGCTCAACCAGATCATCTTCGCTGCACAGACCCATCCACCCGCCGAACAAGTCGCGGAGCGGCTGATTGCACTCGCGCCCGAGGGGTTGTCGCACGTCTTCTTTTCGGACAGCGGTTCAACCAGCGTCGAGGTCGCGCTCAAGATGGCGCTCGGCTACTGGCGCAACCTCGGCGCACCGCGCGAACGCATCGTGGTGATGGAGCATTCCTATCACGGCGACACCATCGGCACGATGTCGGTCGGCGCGCGCGGTGTGTTCAACGCCCCCTACGAACCCCTGCTGTTCTCTGTCGACCGCGTGCCATTTCCGGCTGAAGGACAGGAACAGGACACACTCGATGCCTTGGAGCGTGCCTGTCGCGAGAAGCCTGCGGCTTTCATCGTCGAGCCGCTGATCCTCGGCGCGGGCGGCATGCTGATGTATCCGCCGCACATCCTGCGCGAGATGCGTCGCATCTGCACGAAAGCCGACGTGCTGTTCATCGCCGACGAGGTGATGACCGGATGGGGGCGCACCGGCACGCTGTTCGCTTGCGAACAGGCGGACGTGACGCCCGATATCGTCTGCTATTCGAAGGGTATCACCGGCGGCGCGCTGCCGCTCGCCGTGACGCTGTGCACACCCGCGATCTTCGAGGCACATTATTCGACGGACCGTTCAAAGACGTTCTTCCACTCCAGCTCCTACACCGCGAACCCGATCGCCTGCGCCGCCGCGCTCGCCAATCTGAAACTGTGGGACGACCCACAAACCCGCGAGCGGCTCGCATCGCTCTGCGCCATGCAGGAGCGCGCGATTGCGCCGTTCCGAAACGATTCCCGTTTCGAGAATGTCCGCCGCTGCGGCACCATCACGGCGCTGGATCTGAAAGTCGGAGATGCCGGCTATCTTGCCAAAATCGGGCCGAAGCTTCTCACCCATTTCAACCGGCGCGACATCCTCCTGCGCCCGCTCGGCAACAACATTTATGTGATGCCGCCTTATTGCGTCACGCCGGAGGATATCGAGCGCATTTACGGCGCGATCGCAGAGGCCGCAGCCACTCGGCCCTGATCGCTGCCGGACCGCCTCAGGCGGCCCGCACCGTTTCCAGGAATTTGGCGACTTCGGTCTTCAGCCGCCGGTTCTCGTTCGACAGCAACTGCGCCGCCGAGAGCACCTGAGAGGAGGCCGATCCGGTATCGCCCGCGCCGCGATGGACGTCGGCGATGCTGGTGGCGACACGCGAAGTGCCGGCTGCTGCCTGCTGGACGTTCAACGCAATCTCCTGCGTTGCCGCGCCCTGCTCCTCGATGGAGGCAGCGATGATGGAGGCGATTTCCGACAGACGACCGATGGTGCCGCCGATCTCCTTGATCGCAACCACCGACTCTTCCGTCGCCGACTGCATGGCCGCAATCTGGGTGCTGATCTCGTGGGTCGCCTTGGTCGTTTGGGCAGCGAGCGCCTTCACTTCCTGCGCGACCACCGCAAAGCCCTTGCCCGCCTCGCCCGCGCGCGCCGCCTCGATGGTGGCGTTGAGGGCCAGCAGATTGGTCTGGCTCGCGATCGTCGTAATCAGCATGGTGACATCGCCGATGCGGTTCGCCGCTTCCGACAATTCACTGATCCGCGTATCGGTGCGCTGCGCCTGTTCAACGGCTTCCGCCGCAATCTGGTTGGACTCCGACACCTGCCGGCCGATCTCCGACACCGAAGCCGCCATTTCCTCGGTCGCGGATGCGACCGACTGGACGTTGCTGGAGGTTTCTTCCGAGGCACTCGCCACCACGGCGCTGAGTTCCTGCGTCGCGACGCTGCTCTGGGTCAATACCATCGCTGACGATTCAAGATCGGTCGAAGCCGAGCTGACATGTTCGATGATGTTGCCGACGGCGCTCTCGAAACTCTCGGCAAGCGCATGAAGCTCGGCCTTGCGGGTCGTCGCCAGCTCGCGATTCTTGGTTTCGCGCTCGACGGCCTCCTGCTCGGCCTTGGTCACCGCCTGAACCTTGAATTCTTCCACCGCGCGCGCCATCTGGCCGACTTCATCACCACGGTCGAGGCCCGGCAACTGCACCGACAGATCGCCGCCGGCGAGTTCATGCATCGCCTTGGTCATCACGACAACGGGCTTGGAGATACCGCGACCGATCAGGAACGAGAATAGCAGACCAAACGCGGAAATGACGCCCAGCACGATCTTGAGAGTGAACTGCTGCTCTTCGAGGCGCACCTGAGAAATACCGATCTCCATGCTTTTGCGCGTGCTGCTCGCGCTCATCATGTCGGAAACCAGTTGCGACACAGCCGAAAACTGATTTTCCGCATCCTTGATGAACCTCGTATCGGCCCCGGAAGCGCCCGTCTTGTCGATGACGATTTTAGCCTTGGCTGCATAGACAGCGACGGCATCTTTCAGTTTTGCGTAGTCTTCCTTCGACAAAACCGAGCTTGGCTCATACAGGCTGACCTCGAGAGCCAACAACGCATCGTCGACACGGCTAAGCGAAGTCGTGGTGTCAAATACGTAGTCCGAGATGGCTTTGGCATCCGTCTCGGTCGCCGCCGTCGTCGTGAGGCGATACAAATTGGCATGGGCCGACCAGATCGTAGAGGTGAAGTCGCTCATCAGTTCGGCTTGGCGAACCGGACCTGACATCAGGCTTTCCTCTGACGACTGATTGTGTTGAAGCGTCTTCAGGGAATAAATCCCCAGCGCGACAAGAGAGATGACCAGGAAGAGCGGCGCGATCTGAACCTTCCAGGACAAACCGATATGCCTGACGAAGGAGAATATATTAAATCTCGATGCCACTCTCGAGACCCAACCGAAATACTTGGTCCAGCCGAAAAGATTCCTGGTCCAGCCGAAAATATTGAGCTTCTTGATCCCGCCGAGCATGTCAGCCCCTTCAAACACGAGTCATCAAAATTATCGGACAGAGAACCTTCAAATCGTTGCAGATGACATCTGCTGTTGCGCACCGCGCTGTTATCGTCGCTTCTGTCCCCGAATTCCGCATGCTTTCAACGCCGGCGAATGGCCAGCAAATCCGCAAACAGACAGATGGCATAAAATAGAGAACGGTACGTTAAAATGTTACCTCCCGACGAATGGCTAAAACGCACGAATAAGCCCTGAAATATCTGCGTTTCTTCGCAGTCGGTCATTGAACGAGGACAGATTGACGCGCCTGTCTATCGCGCTGCAAAATTCCGCTCGGCGTTTGCAACTACGTGGCGCGCAATACATCACACGAATGAAATTAGCAGAGCGCTTAGTAGATGCGACGGCTGTTATTCAGTGGCTGCATCCTGCCTCGGCGCTCATGCAAATCATCCACGCGGATCACGCAATATTTGAACCTTCCGCCGCTTCCGCTGTGCTTTAATAGCTGTGAGGCGGCTCCGGCCGCTTTTTCATATTTCGAAACGACGATACGCGAGGCTCTCCATGGAATACGTCAAGTTCGGCAAAACCGGTCTGAAAGTGTCGCGCCTGTGGCTCGGCTGCATGACCTACGGCACGCCGGATCGCGGCAAACATCCATGGACCATGCCGGAAGACGCGAGCCGTCCGCTCATCAAGCAAGCGCTCGAACTCGGCATCAACGTGCTCGATACCGCAAACAGCTATTCCGATGGCACGTCGGAAGAAATCGTTGGACGCGCAGTGAAGGACTTTGCGCGCCGTGACGAAGTCGTGATCGCCACCAAGCTGTGCCTGCGAATGCGGGACGAGCCGAACGGCGCAGGCCTCTCCCGCAAAGCCGTCTTCACCGAGATCGACAACAGTCTGCGCCGTCTCGGCACGGATTATGTCGATCTCTACCAGATCCACCGCTGGGACTACGACACGCCGATCGAGGAGACGCTGGAAGCGCTGAACGATCTCGTTCGCATGGGCAAGGTTCGCTATATCGGCGCATCATCGATGCATGCCTGGCAGTTTACGAAGGCGATCTACACCTCGCGCCTGCATGGCTGGAGTGAGTTCGTCAGCATGCAGGATCACCTCAACCTCCTGCACCGCGAGGAAGAGCGCGAAATGCTGCCACTGTGCATCGATCAGGGCATCGCCGTCGTGCCATGGAGCCCGCTGGCGCGCGGCCGTCTGACCCGCGACTGGGACGACATCAGCGAGCGTTCCAAGACCGATGCGTTCGGCAGCACTCTTTACACGCAGGCCGTCGATGCCGACAGAAAGATTGTCGAGGAAGTCGCGCGGATCGCGAAAACACGCGGCGTGCCGCGGGCGCAGGTCGCACTCGCATGGGTCGCGCAGAAGCGCGGTGTCACCGCTCCGATCATCGGCGCCTCGAAGCCGCAGCACCTGACCGATGCGGTCGCCGCGCTGTCGCTGAAACTGACCGATGAAGAGATCAAGGCGCTGGAAGCGCCTTACGTGCCCCACCGCATCGCGGGCTACGACTAACGCCTGCCCGCACACCAAGTCGCCGACCGGCAAGCCTCTCAGGAATCCATCAGCGCTGAAGCTTGGATTGCCTGAGCGGCTTTAGCTGAACCTGTTTCCATAAGGCTGCGGCGGCGGGAGATAGCCGGGTGTCGTTCAGACAAGCCAGCCCTATACGACGGGTCACAGCTGGCCTGAGGCGGCGGAATACAACTCCCTCGTACGTGTTCGGTATCGAAAGCGATGCGACAAGCGAAACACCCTGCCCTCTCGCGACAAACTCAAAAATAGAGGTCAATTGCGAGAGTTCGTGAGTGACTTTCGACTGCAACCCGGCTTTCGCGAAAGTCCGCGACACCAACCCGCCCGAGCCCGCATAAGTTAGAATAAACGGATAACGGATCAGGTCGCGCAAGCTCACCGTTTCATCGGCGGCGAGAACATGATCGGTCGGCAATACGGCAACCAGTTCGTCTGCCGTCAATATCTGGGTGTCGAGCCTGTCATTCGGCAGCGTGACGATGCCGATCTCGATCTTGCGATCGAGCAAAGCCTGCTCGATTTCAAGGTCGGTGCGTTCGATGACCTGAACTTCGATGCCCGGATAGCGCCTGCGGAACGTATCCAATATCGGCGGCAGTAATTTAAGCGACGCAGTGAGGCCGAACGACCCCAGCCGCAGGATGCCGGTTTCGAGCTTCGCCCCGCTTCGGGCGACCGACTGCACCAGATTCAATGCACTGAACACATCTCGGACATGGGGAATGATCTGCTTGCCGGCAAAGGTCAGTTCCACGCCGGGCGCGTTGCGATCGATGAGCTGAACACCGAGATTGGATTCGAGCGCACGAAGCGCATGGCTTGTCGCCGATGCCGTCATGCCCAGAACGCGGCCGGCGCTTGAGATTCCGTCCGCTTTCTCGAGCGCCAGCAGCAAGTCCAGTTGCTTCAGCGTCGGGAGACTTCCCTGTTTCTGACGGGGCATTGAATTTCACTTCAATTGTGAATGAGGATTTTGAAAATTATATTTTCCCACCCAATTTCGGTCAATGAACTGGATCTACGGAATGCGCAGCCGGTCTAACGTTGCCAATGAATTCAATGCCATACGGGCTCCGATCGCCATCATCGGCGGCGGCTTTTCCGGCGCGGCGCTGGCCTGGCACCTCCGCAAAAAGAGAGTTACCGCCGACATTGTCGTGATCGAGCCGCAGGCCGATCTCGGCCGCGGGCTGGCCTATGGCACGACGGATTCCGCGCATCGGATCAACGTACCCGCGACACGGATGATCCTCGACGCGGAAGATGCGGAACATTTTCACCGCTGGCTGATCGACACCAATTATCTCGCGACCGATCCAAAGGCCGCCATGCCTGATGGCCGGCTGTTCCCGACCCGCGAGGCTTTCGGCCGCTATATCGACGAGCAGGTGCGCAATCTGTCACCCGCGATCACGCATTTGCAGGCCAAGGCTGTAAGCGCCGTCGCCACCAAAAAAAGCGGCTTCCGCATCGCCTGCGACAATGGCGAAACCGTCGAGGCCGCCACCCTGGTGCTCGCGATTTGTCACGCGCCACCCGCAGTGCCCGGCTCGCTCCGGTCGTTGCGCTCCCATCCCCGCTTCTTTCCGGACGCGTGGCGCGAAGGCGTACTGGCCTCGCTTTCACCAGATGACCGTATTCTCATCGTCGGCACCGGGTTGACGATGGCCGATATCGTGGCTTCGCTGGAGCGCGCCGGTCATCGCGGCGAGATCGTCGCCGTCTCCCGGCGCGGACTTCGTCCGCAACGGCACACCGGCAACCCGTCGGTCTTCGAGGGCGACTTCACGACGCCTCCCGTCAGGCAACCGGCTGCGTTGTCGCGCCGCATCCGCAAGGCCGTGACGGATGCCGCGCGGGAAGGATTGCCCTGGCAGATCGTGCTCAACCGTGTCCACGAACAGGGTCAGTCGATCTGGCAAAATCTCTCGGCCTCGGGCCGTCGTCAGCTTTTGCGCCACCTTCGCCCTTATTGGGACATCCATCGCTTTCGCATCGCGCCGCAGATTCACGAGACGATCGAAAAACTCATCGCATATGGCATGCTCGATATCCGAGCGGCATCCGTGAAAGCGAACTATGGCACGCTCGATATCAGGGTCGCTCCCGTGCGGGCGAACTCCACCACGCAGCATGCGATCACCGTGGATTTGCGCGCGCGCCATGACACGGAATGGAAACCCGCGACGTTCGACGCAGTGATACTGGCGACTGGCCCCGCTCATGCCATCGCAGCCGATCCGCTGCTATCATCCATGAATGAAGACGGACTGCTGCGGGCGGATCCACTTGGCCTCGGCATCAAAGTCGACCGGCTTGGCTGCGCCATCGACGGTCAGAACGAGCCTAACCCGAACCTGTATGTCGCCGGGCCGCTTGCGCGCGGTACGTTCGGCGAACTGATGGGCATATCCGATCTTTCGAGCTACGCGGAGAAGATCGCGGAACGCATCGCGGCCTCATTACAGGCTGCGAAAAGTTGCGCGCATACCACATGGGAAGACGTGCACTAGCCGACGCGAGCCTTATCCGGCACCGCTGATGGCCGGCCGATCAGATAACCGTAAGCATCGATCGGCTGCGGCCGGCCGAGCAGATAGCCCTGCATTTCCACGCATCCAGCATCTGCCAGGAAGTCGCGCTGCGCTGCCGTTTCCACGCCTTCCGCGATAACGGCAAGATTGAGCGCCTCACCGAGACTGATGATCGCGCGAATGATGGCCGACGACTGTACGTTCTTGTGAATCTGCGCGACGAAGGTCTGGTCGATCTTGATCTTGTCGAACGGGAAAGACTGCAGATACGACAGTGACGAGTAGCCGGTGCCAAAATCGTCCATCGCGATGCGGACGCCGAGATTCTTGATCCGGCGCAGGATCGAGCAGGCGCGTGAGAAATCCTGCATCAGCACCCCTTCGGTAATTTCGATCTCGAGCCGCTTGGGATTCAGGCCTGTTTCCAGCAGTATCCCGTGAATGAGGCCCGGCAGATCGTTCTGCTGGAAGCTCATCGGCGAGACATTGATCGCAACCTGCAGCGCGTTGGGCCAGCTTGCCGCCTCGCGGCAAGCTTCACGCAAAATCCACGCATCGATGGCAACGATCAAACCAGTCTCTTCCGCTAGCGGAATGAAGGTGCCGGGAGCGACCAAGCCATTGACCGGGTGGCGCCAGCGCACCAATGCCTCGAAGCCGAATGGATTTCCGTCCGGACCGCCCTGAGGCTGGTAGTGCAGTTCGAACTGCCCGTTCTCAATGGCAACGCCGAGGTCATGCAGCAGCGCGCGCTTTTCGCGAAGCTGCTTGTCCATCTCCGGCTCGAAGAAGCGAACGGACCCCCGCTCCTCCTTCTTGGCACGGTACAGCGCAACGTCAGCATTGCTGATGAGCGTTTCCACATCCGCTCCGTCCTGCGGGAAAATGGAAACACCGACGGTACAGCCGCTGTGGATCGCGTGACCGTCGATCTGGAACGTCATCTCGAACGCCGTCAAGACGCGAGTGCAGATATCGCCGGCACGGGCCGGTTGCTCGCCCTCGGACGAAACGATCATAAATTCGTCGCCACCCAGCCGGGCGATGAACGCGCTGCCACATGCGGCCTGCAGACGTCGTGCAACCTCATCCAAAAACAAGTCGCCGGTGCTGTGGCCATAAGTGTCGTTGATCTCGCCGAAGCGATCGATGTCGAGGCTGAGCACGGTGAAGGAGCGCCGCTCCCGCACGGCCTCTTCCCAGACCTTGTGGACATGCTCGTTGAAGGCTGCCCGATTGAACAATCCGGTCAGGGAATCGTGTTGCGCCAGATACTGGATCTGCGCCTCGCTCTTGCGCTGCTCGGTGATGTCCTCATGCGTTCCGACCCAGCCGCCGTTCTCCATCGCCTGATACGAGACGCTGATGGTGCGACCGTCTACCAGTTCAAGAACCCATCGGGTGAATTCGCGATTCTCCACCGAATTCCAAAGCCGCGAGGAATAGGCGTCCAGATCCTTGACGATCGTTCCTGCCTTCTTCCTTGCCGCCAACATTTCGTCGACCGTCATGCCGACGCGAATGTCTTCCGGCGCGAGCTTGTACATCGCGAGGTATTTTCCGTTCCACAACTGCAGGCAATTGTCGGGTCCGAACATGCACAGGCCCTGCATCATGTTGTCGATCGCCGCGTTGAGCTGCATATTGCGCTCATTGATGTCGCGACGACTGCGGCGATCGGAGATCGCGCTGATCAGGCAGGCGACGACGAAAGCGGCCATTACCGAAGCCACGCCCCCCGAAAGAGCAAAAGGCGAAAGCCCGACGCTCTCTGACGTCGCCGAAGAATCCGGGATCAGCCCTATCGCGCTGATGGCAATCAGATGGTCGGATAAGATCGCCACCACCAACAGAACTGCAGCCATCCCGCCATGCCACAACGTCTCGCCGCGGCGTGCGATGAAGAAGGAAAGCGCACCGAAACCCATGCCGCATATGATCGAGAGAGTCAGCAGGTCCGGCATCCACACGATATCAGCCGGCATCCGCAACGATGCTATTCCGACGTAATGCATCAACGACGTTGCGACACCGAAGATCACGCCACCAATCAACGGCGCCCAGATGCGGTCGCCATAGGTCGCCGTGACGAATCCAGTACCCATCATGATGATTGCGATGCCAAGCGAAGCAACCGTCATCGGGAAATCGAATGAAACCGGGATCCCGGGCGTATAGGCCAGCATTCCGATGAAGTGAGTGGCCCAAACACCGCATCCGCTCACGAGACCGGCCGTAAGCGCCCAGAACAGGCGCGACGAATCCTTGTCGTCGGCATTCGCACGCTGATACATGTTGAGGGCAGCAAGACTGGTCAGCAGACAAACGCCCGCCGCCAGAAGAAGCAGCCTCCAGTCATGTTGGGAATCCAGACAGGTAATAATTCTCAGCATTTCAACGGTTGCGGTCGTTCCTAGGAACGAAAAACCTATCAACCAGCGGTATGTTGCTGCTTAACGTGTTATTCCAATGCGGTTGTTGGTAAATGCGCTGTAAACAACGGCAGAAAATGAGGCCCGGTAGCGCTTATTTCTGACGCCTTCCCGGAATTTCCGGTGAATTTCTTCTGGGATGAAGTTCGCCGTGACAATGTGCTCATAGAGCGGCCCTATGCCCCCGGCACAATGAATGCTTGCCCACGTGTCGGAGAGGCTTGCTTAGCCCGGAACGTTTGCAAACTCGGTCGAACGAAAATGCAGATAGTCGGGAGAGAAATCGCCAAGCTTGGCAAGGCCGTCCCAGTCACGAATCTGGATGAGGCGGGAATCCCATTCCAGCAATTCGAGTCGCCGCAATTCCTGAATCACGCGGTTGGCATGCACCGTCGAGATGCCCGAGGCATCGGCAACATCGGACTGCGTCCAGGGAATCGTGAACGCCATGTCCTTTGCGAGACCGACCGCCCGCAAGCGCATGACCAATTCGCAGATCAAGTGAGCGACGCGGCAGATGGCATCGCGCTGCCCAAGAGTGATAACCCACTCACGAAAGATCGCCGCGTCGACGAGCGATTCACGCCAGAACACATGCGTCAGTTGCGGCGAGGCCTGAAGCAATTCCTTGAACGCCGCGTGCGGAATGAAGGCAACAACAGCAGCACCCAGCGCGGTCACCGTATGATCGAGCTTCGGCAAGTGCAGCGTCTGCAAGTCGGGAATATCACCCGGTACATGGAACGACATGATCTGTCGCTGAGAGCCATTGGCGAGCTTGTGCCGAAACAGGTAACCGTCGAGGACGAGGATGCACTGCGTGCTGATATCGCCTTCCCGGATGAGATCCTGCCCATTGGCAAAATTCTTCACAGTCATTGGCAGCTTGGCAATTCCGCGCCTGTCGCTCTCCGTCAAACTCACCACGCTGTCCAGCCGGCGCAACAATCTCGTGTAGGGTCGTCCGGCTTCCATGCCTGCCTCTGCTGTGAGACCGAATTGGCCACCGAGGCCAACGGTTCCCCGGCATGCCAGTTCCTCCCGGCTTGGTTCCATAACCCATGTTAATGGTTACGCAGGTTGTTCTCGAAAATGGGGGTTTGCCCTTATTTTCTCGCAGCTTTTTGACCGCAGTGACGCCAGTTCCCTGAAAAGCTGCGGCCTCGGAGAAAGGAAGCCATGCCCGAACCGAGGGGCTTGCCACCTTAAAAACACCAAGCCGCCACCGTCGCGAGGCAATCGGCGGCAAGTTCGTCGGTGGGTCAGGCGACTTCGAAATACATCGGACCAAATCGTTCCAAGGCGCGCGAAAAACTTCGCGCGTTATTCTCGCGGTTCATGCAACTCAAGTTAAGGACAATCGTTGGTGGTTTTTTACGATGCCGTACGAATCCAAGATTGCGTACGAATCGTTACACACCCCACAAGGAAACCACTGCATGATTCGACAGAGTTCAAAGACATGGTCGGAGCACGACCTGAAGAAACTCAAAGATTATGCTGACGCCGGCGCCTCGCATTATCGGACGGCTGCCGCTCTCAACCGTACCGTTTCCGGCGTGCGCAGCATGGCGCAGCGCCACGGTATTCGCTTCGTCTCACCGAAAGCGGCGCGTCACGCTGCCAGAGAGACAACGTCCGCGCCGCTTTCTTGAGCTGCATTGATTAATAGGAGGCGTGCTTCTCAGCCCGCCGCCGACATTTTAGCAACCTTCGTCTGCTTAAGGATGGCGACGACTTCGGCCGGCGTATCCGCGACCTGAATGCCCGCCTTTTCAAGCGCCGCGCGCTTGGAGGCGTAACCGCCGCGTCCGCCGGTGACGATCGCGCCCGCATGACCCATCTTCTTGTCGGGCGGCGACGAGCGCCCCGCGATGAAGGAGACGATCGGCTTTTTCATGGTGCGGGCGTATTCGGCCGCTTCTTCTTCCATCGCGCCGCCGATCTCGCCGACCAGCACAACAGCGTCGGTCTTGGCATCGCGATCCAGCTCCATCAACGCATCGCGCGTGGTGGTGCCGATGATCGGATCGCCACCGATGCCGATGAACGCCGACTGGCCGAGATCGGCACGGGTCAGGTTCAGGCACATCAACGTGCCGAGGCTGCCGCTGCGTGAAATCACACCAACGCGGCCCGGCTTGAAGATGTTGGGGTTATGACCAGGCATGATGCCGACGAAGCCCTCGCCCGGCGTGACGATGCCGGCCGTGTTGGGTCCGATGATCCGGCTCTTCGACACGCGTTGACGTGCGAAGATTTCCAGAACGTCGTGGGCCGGGATGTGCTCGGTGAGTGTGACGATGGTCTCGATGCCCGCATCGATCGCGTCGATGATGGCGTCCTTTGCCATCGACGGCGGAATGAAGATCACGGAGACATCGCAAGGCGTCTGCTTGGTCGCCTCGACTGCCGATCCATAGATCGGCACGCCAAGAAACGTCTCGCCTGCCCGCTTCGGATTGACGCCGGCGGCGACATCCGTGCCCATCTCCCGCATCCGCTCCGACCAGAAAGCACCCTGCTTTCCGGTCATACCCTGAACCAGAACTTTTTGTCCGCGACGATAAATCATTGCGCTGCCTCGACCGCCGCTTTCACGGCATCTTCCATGAAGTCATAGGGTTCAATGCCAAGCCGCTCACGCACGAGCTTGACTGCTTCGTCCTCGCCGGTGCCGTGAATCGAGAAGAACACCGGCACCTTCGGCTTCAGCGTCTCCCAGGCCTTGACGACACCATCCGCCATCACGTCCGTGCGCGCGAACGCGCCGCAGAAATTGATGACGAGGCTTTTGACACCAGGGTTGGACAGCACCAGATCGAGCGCGACTTCCGCCTTGGTGTAGGCTTCGCCGCCGATCTCCAGGAAGTTGGCGGGCTTGCCGCCAAAGTGATCGATGACGTCCATGGTGGTCATGGTGAGGCCCGCGCCGTTCGCCAACACACCGACATTGCCGTCGAGCTGGATGAACTTGAGGCCATTCTCGGCGCCCCGTTCTTCCAGTGCCGTCATCTTCGCAGGTGCTGCAACCTTGGCGAGATCGGGCTGACGCATCGCTGACGAATCGTCGAGCACGAACTTGCAGTCGAGTGCCACCACGCGTCCGTCCTTGAGAACGGCCAGCGGATTGATCTCGACAAGTTCCGCATCCTTGTCCTGGAAGATCGCGTAGAGTTTCGCCAACACCTCGCCGACCGCACCCGCGGCCGAACCAAGCGGCAGGCCCTTGAGCATAGCCGCAGCATCGGCAGTGCCGAAGCCTTTGTGAATGTCCACGACGTGCTTGCGGATGGCGTCCGGATGTTTCTCGGCCACCTCCTCGATGTCCATGCCGCCTTCGGTCGAAAACAGCACCAGCGGCGCACGGCTTGCCACGTCGATCAGAACGGCGGCGTAAAGCTCGCGCTCGATCGGACATAGCTGCTCAACCAGCACCTGCGAGACGCGATGCCCGCCGATGCTCATCGACAGAATGTCGCGCGCTGCGCTGGCGGCTTCATCGGCGGTCTTGGCGATCTTGATGCCGCCCGACTTGCCGCGCTTGCCGGTCGGCACCTGCGCCTTGATGACGGATGGACCGATGGCCGTGACCGCCGCCGAAGCCTCCTCCGGCGTCTTGCAAACCCGGCCTTCCGGCGTCGGAACGCCGGCCGGCACGAGTACGTGATGCTTCGCTGCATACTCCTCGAGATTCATGTCCTACCCCTTACTTGCCGTAACGTGCCCAATGCGGCCCGAACAGCTCTTCCTCGCTCGGCTTGTCCTCCGGAATCGGCGTGACAAGGTGCGTGACGTTGATGAAGTGCTTGTAGTTCAGGTTTTCCGAGATGCTGTTCTTCTGCCAGGAGCCGCAGCCCATGGTCAGCGTGAACTCCAGGCCGCTGTCGAAACCGCCGCCATTGCCGAAAGTGTGGGCGAAGTTGACGAGCACGCGCACCACCGGAAGCTCTTCCGCGAGCTCGCGCGCGCGCTCCAGCTTGGTGGTGTGCAGGCCCATCGAGTGGCCTTTGCCCTGATGGTTGAGGATCTTGTGAACGGTGTTCTTGGCCGCCTCGAAATCCTTGGCGCGATAGACGGTCAGCACCAGCGACAGTTTCTCGCCCGAGAGCGGATAGTCGCGGCCGATGCCGGTTTCCTCAACGAGGAGGAACTTGGACTTCGCCGCCTCGTCCGGAAGGCCGAAGGCTTCCGCCAGAATCGACATGTCGCGCGCGATCAGGTGACGGTTGAGCTTGCCGTTCTTCCACAGCTCACCGACAACCTTGGCCTTGGAAGCCGGATCGACCAAGAAGGCGCCTGCCTTCTTCAGCGCGGCAATCGCCTTGTCGTAGCAGGCGTCGACGATCACCACCGAGTTCTCTGAAGAACACGAGGTCGAATTGTCGAACGTCTTGGATGCGCAGATCTTCTGCGCGGCGGAATCGAAATCGGCCGTTTCGTCGATGATGACCGGCACGTTGCCCGCGCCGACGCCGATCGCCGGCGTTCCGCTCGAATAGCCGCGGCGCACGTTATCCTGCGAGCCGGTGATGACGACGAGATCGACCGCCTCCATCAGCGCCTGGGTCGTTTCCTTGGTGATCGGCGACGGCAGGATCTGCACGAGATCCTTAGGCAGGCCGATCTGATCCAGCGCATCGCGCATGTAGTTCACAACCATTTCGGTCGTGTGCAAACCAAGCGGCGACGGCGCGATGATGATGGCATTGCGTCCCTTGATCGCCATCAGCGCCTTGTTGACCGGCGTGGCGCCGGGGTTCGTCGAGGGCGTGATCGCGCCGACCACGCCGATGGGCTTGGCGAACTTCACGATGCCCCGCTTCACGTCACGCTCGATCTCACCGACCGTCTTGGCGCGCAGCATGTCGCGCAGCGTGCCGAAGGTCTTGCGCTGCTTCTTCATGATCTTGTCCGGGACATTGCCGAGGCCCGTGTCCTTCACGGCCAGCTCGGCCAGCTCCTTGGCGTGCTCCGGCTTGTAAAGCGACCATGCGATGGCACGAACAGCTTCATCGGTGCGCGCCTGATCGGCTTCCGCAAAAATCTCCTGCGCCGCACGCGCCTTGCGCATCAACTCGGCAGCGATCTGCTGCGCGTCCGAATTCCGGTTTTGCATTTCAACGACAACACTCATGATTTGCTCCATTCATCAGAATTGTTGGGGCGCCATGCCTCGCCGGACAAACCGGCGAGGCATGGCCGTTTGAGTATCAGGCCGGCGTGGGACGCGGCACCGAAGGACTATTGCGGACATCGACGAAGCGTTCGCCGGGCTTGCAGGTGAACGCCAGCATGGCGCCGATCAGCAGGAATGCGAGCGAGCCGATGA
Organism: Afipia felis ATCC 53690; assembly: GCF_000314735.2. Taxonomy (NCBI): domain Bacteria; kingdom Pseudomonadati; phylum Pseudomonadota; class Alphaproteobacteria; order Hyphomicrobiales; family Nitrobacteraceae; genus Afipia; species Afipia felis. The sequence goes on from NZ_KB375270.1 coordinate 1,423,807, forward strand.
ACGGCACGTCCCAGCGCCCCGTCAGGTCGATCGCGTATCCGAACACCACCGGGGATATAATGCCGGCCATGCCGAAACCAAAGTTCATGAAGCCGCTCGCGCTGCCGGAGAACTCCGGTGCGATATCCATCGGAATCGCCCAGATCGGAGCAACGATCAGTTCCGCGAAGAAGAATGCGAAGCTGAGGCAGGTCGCCACGATGTTGAGATCGTGGAAGAACAGGATCGGCAGCATGAAGCAGAACGATCCGAGGAAGCCGAGAACGATAACGCTGATGCGCGCCTTCCCGACATCACCAGTCTTCCTCAGGATCCGGTCGCTAAGAATGCCGCCGACTGTGTCGCCGACCACACCGGCCAGGAAAACGCCCGCGGCGAACAGCGCCGACTTCTTGATGTTCAGATTGAACTCGTGAAGGAAGAAGGACGGCAGCCAGTTCAGATACAGCCAGAGAATCCAGCCGTAGCAGAAGTCCGTTGCCGTCACCGGCATCATGCGCTTGAGCAGCGGCCCCCACGGCACGGATTTGCGCGTGGCGACGACCGTCGCAGGTGGAAGACCCGCCAATTCATCCGGTGTGATCTGCGAATGCGTACGCGGATCATCGCGGAAATAGATGAACCACACCGCCGACCAGATCAGCGCGGCTGCGCCGAGGAAGAAAAATGAATCACGCCAGGAGAACGACACGACGATCATCGCAATCAGCGGCGGCGTCAGCGCGTTTCCGGCACGAGAGAAAGCATGGGTGATGCCCTGTGCGAAGGCGCGCTGATCAGGCCGCATCCAATTTGCGAGCGCGCGCGTGGCGGTCGGGAATGCAGGTCCCTCGCCGATACCCAGCGCAAGGCGCGACAGGAACAACGCGGCAAGACCGCCGACAAAGCCGGTCCAGATCGTCGAAAGACCGACGAGAACGCCGCATAACGCGAGCGTCACACGCGGCCCTAACCGGTCGCCGAGCCAACCGCCTGCGATTTGAAAGAAAGCGTAAGGATATGCGAAGGCGGAGAACGCGATCCCGAGCTGGGTCGCCGTCAATCCGAGGTCCTTCTGCATGAACGGCGCCGCGGTCGAGATGTTCACGCGGTCGACGTAGAAGATGAGATACATGAAGCAAGTAGTAAGCAGAACCAAGCGGCTCGCTTTATTGCGCATGGCCATTGGAGACCTCCCAATATTTCGCTGCTGTCCGCCAGGTTCAGTGCCCAGCTTCAAAATGACGCAGCCTTTATTCTGACCATGCTACAGGAGAGCAATTCCCATAAGGAAATTGATAATCTGCATCGCATCCATTCGCGAGATTTATCAACGAAGGCCGGCGCATGGTGCCCGCGCCGGCCTCTTTATACTATCGAATGGCGATAATTAGCTCGCCTCCGCGGGAACCGGCGTCTTCCGCTTCGCCCAGGTCCGCTGCAGGAACGGCAGCGCCAGAATAACGGCGGTGCAGGCCATCACGGTTCCCGAAATCGGACGGGTGAAGAATACCGTCCAGTCATTGCTGAAGCTGATCATGGAATTCATGAACGCGGCTTCCGTCAAAGGCCCGAGGATCACGCCGAGAACCAACGGGGCGATCGGAAACTTGAAGCGCTCGAACAGATAGCCGATGACGCCGAACCCGATCATCAGCCACAGGTCGGTGACGCTGTTGCGGATCGACAGCGCACCGACAAAGCAGAGCGTCATCACGTAAGCCGACACCACCGCTTCAGGCAGATCGAGAATCTTCACCAGCGGCCGGATCGCGAAATAGCCGACGACACACATCAGCGCGAGGCCAACGAACACCGAGGCGAATACCGTGTAGACGATCGGCGCCGACGTCATCATGACCTGCGGGCCCGGCTGAATGCCGTGCAGCATGAAGGCACCGAGAATGATCGCGGTCGCACCTGAGCCGGGAATGCCGAGCGCAAGAAGCGGCACGAGCGCACCACCGACGGACGCCGTTGCCGCCGCTTGCGGCGCGACGATGCCCTCCGCGATGCCGGTACCCATTTCCTTGCGGCGCTTGCCGAACTGGGACTCCATGCCATAGCTCACGAAGGATGCGATGGTCGCGCCCGCTCCGGGAATGAGACCAATGATATTGCCGAGGATGCTCGCCCGCGCGAACATCCACTTCAGCGCACTCATTTCCTTCCAGGTCGGCAGTTCGGTCCGGGCGTTGCCGATCTTCTCGACAGGCTTTGTCGAGAACCCGGTCTCGAGTCGCGACAACACCTCGCCAATGCCATAGGCGCCAACCATCACGACGAGAAACTCAATACCATCGGCGAGGATCGGCGAGTCGAAGGTGAAGCGCGAGGCTCCGTAGGTTTCATCGGTGCCGACCGACGAGATCAAAATGCCGACACAGAGGCTGATGAGAGCATTGGCAAGCGAACCGCTGCCGAGCGCGACGACGCTGGAGAGACCGAACACCAAGACCGCGAAATATTCCGGCGTCGAAAAACGCAGAGCGAAATGTGCAAGCGGCTGCGTCATGAGCACCATGATAATGGCCGAGAGCAAACCGCCGCCAAGCGCCGCCACCAGAGTCCAGCCGAGCGCTTTCGCAGCTTTGCCCTTGCGGCCCATCGTATACCCGTCCCACAGCATCGGAACGTCGATGGGCTCCCCCGGTATCTTGAACAGGATCGCCGTGAAAGCGCCGCCATATGTGCCCGACACATACATGGCTGTCAGCAGCACGATCGAGGCGGTCACATCCATGTGGTAGGTGAAGGGCAGCGTAAGCGCGACGCCCATCACCAAGGTCAAACCTGGCAGCACGCCGACCAGCAGACCGATCACGATGCCCACGAAGAGCATGAACATGTGGCTCAACGTGAAGCAGTTGAGGAAGCCGTTCCCCAGCTGAAGGAGAATCTCACCCATAATTATGTCCCCTCGCCTCAGGCGCCGATGATGTGACGAATGAAATCAGTGAAGGCATCGAATGGTGGCGCGCCGCGTGGCAGCGAAACGTAGGCCACGCGCATGAACAGCAGCGCTGCTCCGACCGTGATGCCCGTGCCGGTCAGCCAGATCGCAAGATGGTTGCGATAACCGCCGAGATACATGAACGCGATGAGGAAGATGAAAGTCGAAAGCAGGAATCCCACCGTCGTGACTACGGCTGCGTAGACCAGAACGAGGACGATACCGCCGATGAGCAAATGAGGGTACTTGGGGGCCTCAACCTCCGCATCCTCATCCTCTTTCTCGAAAGTCTCGGCGATGCCGTGCGTTTCCTGATTCATGCCCAGCAACCGACGTCCGATCTCGATCAGGCAGATCAGCGCCATCACGGCGATCGTCGCCTTCGGCCAGAAATCCGGACCGAGGTCGCCCTGACGCGGGGTATATTCGATCTGCTGGGCGTAGTGATACAGAATGCCGGATACAATCAGGCCGGCGACATACGGAATAGTCTGACGGAGTGCGGTGTTTCCCATAACGTCGCCGACCTGTCTTGTTGCGTGATGATTTTCAGCAGGCGATTAGTTCGCCGCTGTCGCTTTCTTCATGTCTTCGAGCTGTTCCTTGACGAAGGCATCAGCTTTCGTCGAAGGCTCGAAGCTTGTCGGTTCACCGAACTGTTCCACGAGAAACTTCTTGTACTCGGGCATTTCAGCAACCTTGGCGAGCGCGTCGGACAGCTTCTTGACGACGTCCGGCGGCGTTCCCGCACGCACGACGATCGAGCGGAACTGAGGCAGCGCGATCTTGTAGCCAAGCTCGTAAGACGACGGCACGTCCTTAAACGCATCGAGGCGCTTTTCTCCGAACAGGAGAATCGGACGCATCTGCTTGCTGCTCAGGAACTGAGCGACGTCACCGGCCTGCTCGTAGAGAGCATCCGCATGGCCGCCGAGGATCGAGACATAGCGCTCGCTCGGCTTCGCGAACGGCACCTGCACGACCTTCACGCCGCCGCTCTTTTCAACGACGCTCAGAGAGAAGTCGTCAACGCTGCCGAAGCCAAGCGTCGCGACCTTCAGCTTGCCGGGATTGGCCTTGGCGTCCTTCTCGAAATCGGCCCAGGTCTTGTACTTGCTGTCTTCCTTCACGAAGATGAAGGACGGCCCCTTGATCATCACCGCCACCGGCGTGATGTCATTCATGGTCCAGCGCGGCGACTTGCCGGCGAGAAGCGCGTGGCTGTCGGCGATATAGACCGCCATTGAATAGCCATCGGCGGGCGACGCCATCAACTTGGCCATGCCGGTCGCACCGGTGCCACCGGGCACGTTCACAACCGGAATGCTTTGCCCGATGATGGGCTCCATCAGCTTGCTGACGAGACGTGCAAGCTGGTCCGCGCCGCCACCGGGGCCCCACGGAACGATCAATTCTATCGGACGTTCAGGATAGCCCGCGGCTGCAGCGGGGCCACTCAGTGGCATGCTGCAAAGAAAAGCCGCAGACAAAACAGCAAGAGCCTTCCCAGCCCAACGGGCTGGCTGTCGTATCGCCTCCATGGTCACCTCCCAGCGACGGTTTTTGTAGACTTTATCGGTGGGCTTGGTTGCCCACTTCACATAAAATCACTTTTTCGTATGGTGCACGATGCAGCACTCGTGACAAAATTGATTAGCTGCATGAGCATCATTCGCGGAATTTATCAGTGAATCAAGACCTCGACATTTCGCTACTGCGAACGTTTGTCGCCATCGTCGATACGGGCGGCTTGACTTCGGCAGGAAAAAAAGTTGGCCGCACGCAACCTGCGATCACGCATCAGATCAAACGCCTCGAAGGAGTCGTTGGTCGGACGCTGTTCGGAGAAAACCGGCGGCAACTCGTCCTAACCCCTGATGGAGAGGTGCTTCTTGAATTTGCGCGCTCGATGTTGCGCCTCAATGACGAAGCGCGCGGACGATTCTCGACGCCGGGAATCGCCGGTCACGTCACACTCGGCACGCCGGATTTATATGCCGCCTACCTGCTGCCGGAAGTTCTCGACAACTTTTCTCGGTCGCATCCAAATGTGGAAATCCATTTGCGTTGCACCCGCAGCGTCTATCTGAGCGCTGCGCTGGAGCGCGAGGAAATCGACATCGCCCTGATGACCAACCAACCGGGCTTCCGGCGCGGCGAACTGATTCGTCATGAACCCGTGGTGTGGGCGGCCAGCCTGAACGGAACGCAGGAATTACGCCGTCCGTTGCCACTCGCGCTCCTGCCGCAGGGCAGCGTCTATCGGCAGATCGCGATCGACGCGCTCAACACCGCTGAACTCCCGTGGACGCTTCGCTCGATCTGCGACAGTTTCGCCGGGTTGCAGGCCGCAGTCCTGTCCGGAATCGCGGTCTCGGCGTTTCCACGCTGTACCATCACGCCGAACATCCGCGTTCTGAACAAGGGCGATGGATTGCCGGAGCTGCCGTCCATCGAGATGGTGCTGCATCGCAAGGAGCAAGGCATTTCGGAAGCGGCCGAGCAATTGGCCCGCTACATCGCGCGCGAACTCGGCAATGTCGCGCCCTCCGGAGAAGGATAGCAACGCGAAGTGCGGCATCACCACGCATCTCCGTCCACAAAAAAACCCGGCCACGAAGGCCGGGTTTCTTGTTTCAGGCCGGATCAAATCATCCGGCTCGATGCGATGACGGTTACGAAACCTGCTGCGGACGCATGTCCTCGCGGTTGATGCCCGCAACCTTGACAGGCTTTTTCATCGCATCGCGGCGGAACGGCTCGCCCAGCTCCTGATTGAGCAGCACTTCGATGAAGGTGGTGATGCCCTTCTTCTGGTCTTCGCAGGACTGACGCAATGCGTTGGTCAGCTCTTCCTGAGTTTTGACCTGAACACCCTTCAGCCCGCATGCGGTCGCGACCTTGGCGTAGCTCAGGTGCCGGTCGAGTTCGGTGCCGACGAAGTTGTTGTCGTACCACAGCGTCGTGTTGCGCTTCTCCGCGCCCCACTGATAGTTGCGGAAGATCACCATGGTGATGCCGGGCCATTCTTCACGACCGACCGAGCTCATTTCGTTCATCGAAATACCGAACGCACCGTCGCCCGCGAAACCGACGCACGGCGTGTCGGGGTTGCCGATCTTGGCGCCGATGATTGCCGGGAAGCCATAGCCACACGGACCGAACAGGCCCGGCGCCAGATACTTCCGGCCTTCGTCAAACGTCGGATAGGCATTGCCGATGGCGCAGTTGTTGCCGATGTCGCTGGAGATGATGGCATCACGCGGCAGACCGGCCTGAATCGCACGCCAAGCCTGACGCGGCGACATCAGTTCCTTGTCACGAACGCGCGCATCCTTGTTCCAGCTGGTGCCCGGATCATCGTCCTCGTGATCCATGCTGGACAGAGTCTGCAGCCACTTCGACTTGGTGGTGTGGATGAGCGCCTTGCGCTCCTCGCGACCGGCATTGCCGGCGGTCGAGGTCAGCTTCGCGAGGATGCCCTGCGCGACCTGCTTGGCGTCGCCACAGATGCCGACGGCCACGGGCTTGGTGAGGCCGATACGGTCGGGGTTGATGTCGACCTGGATGATCTTGGCATCCTTCGGCCAGTAGTCGATGCCGTAGCCCGGCAGCGTCGAGAACGGGTTGAGACGGGTGCCGAGCGCAAGCACGACGTCAGCCTTCGCAACGAGCTCCATCGCGGCCTTCGAGCCGTTGTAGCCGAGCGGACCGACGGAGAGGCGGTGACCGCCGGGGAAGGAGTCGTTGTGCTGGTAGTTGTTGCACACCGGCGCATCGAGCTTTTCAGCCAACGCGACGCAATCAGGAATCGCACCGCCGATCACCACGCCCGCGCCGGACAGGATGACGGGGAATTTGGCGTTCGACAGGAGCTTCGCGGCTTCCGCAATCGCGTGTTCGCCGCCCGCCGGGCGCTCGAAATCGACGATCGCAGGAAGGTTGATGTCGATCACCTGCGTCCAGAAGTCGCGCGGGATGTTGAGCTGGGCCGGCGCGGAGAGACGCTTCGCCTTCATGATAACGCGGTTCAGCGTTTCGGCGACGCGGGAAGGATCGCGCACTTCTTCCTGATAGCAGACCATGTCGCGGAACATCGCCATCTGCTCGACTTCCTGGAAGCCGCCCTGCCCGATGGTCTTGTTCGCCGCCTGCGGCGTCACCAGCAGCATCGGCGTATGATTCCAGTACGCGGTCTTGATCGGGGTCACGAAGCCGGTGATGCCCGGGCCGTTCTGGGCGATCGCCATCGCCATCTTGCCGGTGGAACGGGTGTAGCCGTCGCAGATCAGGCCGCCGTTGGTTTCATGGGCGACGTCCCAGAAGGTGATGCCGGCCTTCGGGAACAGATCCGAAATCGGCATGAACGCCGAACCGATGATGCCGAAAGCATGCTCGATGCCATGCATCTGAAGCACTTTCACAAAGGCTTCTTCCGTTGTCATTTTCATAGGCGAACCCTCTCTTTTTACAGTGTCTGCGGGGAGTGCTGGTCCTGACCGGACCTCAGGATTTCCAGCCGTATGTGCCATGCAGCTTGACGAGACGCAACGAATATCTCAATTTCAATTTTAAGATGTTTCATTTATCGGAATAACGGTGTATAGCATGGGTATGAACGAGCTTTTTGGTGCCCTGAAGCCATTGGCCCTGCTGGAGGCCATCGCCGGATTGCAACATCCTGCGAGTCTCGCCGAACTGGCGGTGACCGTCGGCGTGCCGAAGCCCACGATGCATCGCTGGCTTGGCTCGCTCGAACAGGCGGGCCTTATTCAGCGCACGCCCGACGGGCGGCGCTATGAACTCGCCATGCGGGCGACTCAGCTTGCATTCTCCATTCTTTCGAACCGCCCCGGCGGCACGCTCCGGCACGAAATTCTGCGGCGCGTGGTGCAGGAGGTCGGTGAATCCTGCAATCTCACGGTGCTCGACGGCACGCAGGTCACTTATCTCGACCGCGTCGAGTCCAAATGGCCGCTGCGCATCACGTTCCAGCAGGGCTCGAAAGTCCCCGCTTACTGCTCCGCGAGCGGCAAACTGTTTCTCGCGCTGATGCAACCGGCCAAGCGCGATCTCGTTATTTCCGAAATGAATTTCGAACGCATGACGGACAACACCGTCACGGAAAAGTCCGCTCTGCTGAACGAGTTGTCAGAAATCCGTCGCGATGGTTACGCACTCGACCGCGAAGAATTTCTCGCGGGTCTCGTCTGCCTCGCCGTGCCGATCATTCACCAGAAGGGCCGCAATCGCGTCTGCGCCGCGGCGCTGGCGATCCAGGCTCCGGTGACGCGGATGTCGCAAGCCGAAATGATCAAGAAAATTCCACTGCTGCAAAATGCCGCCAAGGCCATGAGCGCAACTATCAGCGCCGACGTCGGAGCCACCTGATGCCATCCCCTTCATCTCACCCGAAACTCGATGCTCTCGAACAGGCCGCGCGCGGCAAGGGCCGCCTGAGCGTCGCCGTCGCCTACCCCTGCTCGACCGATGCACTTGGCGCCGCCTTGTCGGCTTACGAAGAAGGCATCATCGACCCGATTCTCGTCGGCCCGCGACGCCGGATCGAGGCTTGCGCGGCAGAGTTGAAGGCCAGCCTCGATAACGTGCGCATCGTCGATGCCGACGACGATCCGATTCTGTCCTCGCGCGCTGCGGTGGCACTCGTCAGCGCGGGCGAAGCGAAGTCGCTGATGAAGGGCTCGCAGCACACTGATGAGCTTCTCGGTGCAGTGGTCTCGCGCGAGGCGAACCTGCGTACCTCGCGGCGTATGAGCCATGTGTTCTGGTTCGATCTTCCCGCCTACCACAAGCCACTGATGATCACCGACGCCGTGGTCAACATTCAGCCGGGCCTGAAGGAAAAGGTCGACATCCTCGCCAACGCGGTCGATTTCGCACACCGCATCGGCTTCGAGGCACCGAAGGTCGCGATTCTGTCGTCGGTCGAAACCGTCAATCCGGATCTGCCATCCACCATGGATGCCGCCGCGCTGACCAAAATGGCCGACCGCGGCCAGATCGCGGGCGCCATCGTCGACGGTCCGCTGGCGTTCGACAACGCAATTTCGGCGCAGTCCGCCAAGACCAAGAAGATCGCGTCCGCAGTTGCGGGCGATCCCGATCTCCTGATGGTGCCGAACCTCGATGTCGGCAACATTCTCTACAAGTCGTTCATCTATATGGGCGGCGGCGAATGTGCGGGCGTCGTACTCGGCGCGAAGGTGCCGGTGATCCTGACGAGCCGCGCCGATTCACGCCGTGCACGCATTGCATCCTGTGCGCTTGCGCGGCTGAGCCTCGCGTAACAGCCATTCCCTTCCCGTAAATCTCGACGATCCTCAAAACAAAACGGCCCGGTCAGAGACCGGGCCGTTCGAGTTTGTAGCGTCGTATCGCTTACGCGACCAGCGCCGCCGGAGCGGTGCCACCCGCCTCGATGCGCTTCCGCGCCAGGCGGGAAATCCATATCGCTGATAGCGCGCTGATCGTACCTGCAAACACGCAGTACCAGGCTATCGCCCAGCCCGCATTCCCCGCGTAGCGTTGCACCAGATAGGTCGCGATGATCGGCGTAAGGCCGCTCGCGAAGATTCCGGAGAACTGGTAGACGAACGAGATGCCGGTGTAGCGCACCTGCGGTCCGAACAGATCGCAGAACAGCGCGGCTTCAGGTCCGTAGATCGACGCATAGAGAATTCCGAACGGAACAATCAGCGCCGCCCACACGAACACGACCTGGTCCGGATGGGTCATCCAGATATAGAACGCCGGCAAAGCCGAGAGGCCGGTAATCAGCGAGCCCCAGGCGTAGGTCTTGGTGCGGCCCACGCGATCCGACACATGGCCGAAGTACGGAATGAACGCACACATGATCAACGCCGCGGCGCAGACGCCCAGCAGGGCCTCGGTACGCGGAATCTTGAGCTGCGAGGTCAGGAAGGCAATCGAGTACACACCGAAGATGTTGAAGAACACGCCGTCGATGTAACGCGCGCCCATGCCCGCGACGATCTCCTTCGGATATTCCTGGATCATGGTGGCGAAAGGAATCTGCACTTCCTTCCGGCTTTCCTTGATCTTGGCGAACTCCGGAGTCTCCATGATGTTGAGGCGGATATAAAGTCCAACCAGCACCAGCACGAAGCTCAGGATGAAGGCAACGCGCCAGCCCCACGCGAGGAACTGCTCGTTGGTCAACGAGTAGGACAACAACGCCACCACGCCGGACGCAAGACACAGGCCGATCGACAGGCCGATCTGCGGCAAGCTCGCATAGAGACCACGCTTCTCCGGCGAAGCATATTCGTATGTCATCAGCACCGCGCCGCCCCACTCGCCGCCAAGGCCGATGCCCTGCAGAACGCGCAGCACCAGCAAGGCGATCGGCGCCCAGATGCCGATCTGTGCGTAGGTCGGCACCAGACCGATCAGGAAGGTCGCGACGCCCATAATCATCAGCGTGAGGACAAGCATGCTCTTACGGCCGATGCGGTCGCCGAAGTGACCGAAGATCACGCCGCCGAGCGGACGGGTCACGAAGCCCACCGCGAACGTCGTGTAGGCAAGCATCGTTGAGATCACCGGGTCGCCGGACGGGAAGTAAAGCTGATTGAAAACGATGCCGGCAACGACACCGTAGAGAAAGAAGTCATACCATTCGACGGTCGCCCCTATCAGAGATGCGAGAACGACGCGTTTTAAAAGTGCCTTATCTGCCATGTTGGCTCTCCCCAGTTAACAGGATCATTCCTTAAGCTGCGATCGAACTTTCTTTCGAGTCCGCTAGAATCATATCGGATGCCTTTTCCGCGATCATCACGGCCGGTGCATGCGTATTGCCGGAAACGAGGGTTGGCATGATCGAACAATCGACCACGCGCAGACCTCCGATGCCGTGGACCCGAAGCCGGTCATCCGTCACGGCCATCGAATCCGATCCCATCTTGCAGGTGCCAGTGGGATGGAAAATCGTCGCACCGTATTCACGTGCGAAATCGAGAATCTCGTCGTCGCTGCGCACATCCGCGCCGGGCTTGTATTCCTCGACGAGATAAGGCTTGAGCGCACTGGTCGACGCAAGGCGGCGTGCGTACTTGATCGATTCCACCGCGCAAATGCGATCGGTTTCGGCCTCGAGATAGTTCGGCCGCATCGACGGCGGTTCCATCGGGTCGGTCGATTTGATCTCGACCGTCCCGCGCGACTCGGGCCGCAACTGGCAGACCGAGAACGTGCAGCCCGACCACGGATGCGGCTTGCCGCCCGCCATGTCGGCTGACAGCGTGCCGAAATGAAACTGGATGTCCGGCGTTGCCGAGCCGGGCAGAATCTTCGTGAACAGACCACCCTGGTTGATGCCGATGCCGAGCGGACCGGTGCGCGTCAGCAGCCACTGCAACCCGATCTTGGCCTGGCTGAACAGCGTCCGCAGATCGTCGTTCGTGGTGATCGGCTTCGAAACTTTGTACATCAGGCGCAGTTGCAGATGGTCCTGCAGATTCTGGCCAACGCCCGGCAAATCATGCACCACGTTGATGCCGTGCTTCTGCAGAAGCGACGCAGGCCCGATGCCCGAAAGCTGCAGGAGCTGCGGCGATTGCAGCGCGCCTGCCGACAGGATCACCTCACGCGACGCGCGCGCTTCCCGCTCGACACCGTTCTGACGATATCGCACGCCGACCGCGCGGCGGCCTTCGAGAATGACGCCGGTCGTATGTGCGTCCGTCTCGATGCGGAGATTGGCGCGGTTGCGCGCGGGTTTGAGATAGGCAACCGCTGACGAAATCCGCAAGCCGTTATGCGTGAACAGCTGATAGTAGCCGACGCCTTCCTGATTCCCGCTGTTGAAATCCTCGGTGCGCGGCACTCCAAGTTCACTTGCGCCGCGAATGATGGCTTCCATCAGTTCGTGCTTGCCGCCGATGTCGGACGACCACAACGGCCCCTTGTCGCTATGCGTTGCGTTTGCGCCGCGGCTGTTGTGCTCCGACTTCATGAAATAAGGCAGGACGCTGTTCCAGTCCCAGCCGGTGTTACCGAGCTGTGCCCAGTGATCGTAATCCTCACGCTGACCGCGAATGAAGATCAACCCGTTGATCGAGCTCGAACCGCCGAGACCGCGACCGCGCGGCCAGTAAATCCGGCGATCCTTCATGTTGGGTTCGGGATCGGTGTAGTAGCCCCAGTTGTAGGCCTTGTGGAACATCGTCTTCCCGTAACCGATGGGAATGTGGATCCACAGGTAGTTGTCCTTCGGCCCTGCCTCCAGCAGCAACACCTTGTGACGGCCATCGGCGCTCAACCGGTTCGCTAGCACGCAGCCAGCCGAGCCTGCCCCCACAACGATGTAGTCAAACTGATCGGCCGTTCCCACCATCACGTTTATTCCATTTATTGAGACGATTTATCTTGAAGATTGAACTTCGCACAAAATGTTGTCAACGTAGTCGCGTGGTTTTTGGCTCACTCAATGGAATCGGTTTTGAAAATGTCCACGCAAACGACGACCTCGGTTTCGGAACGAGCCCTGCTCCTGCTCGAAACCATCGCCCAAGCGAAAGAGCCGCCGACGCTCAACGAACTGATGACCGCGATCCGATTGCCGAAAGCGACGACGCACCGCTTCGTCGCGCTGCTTGAGCGACTTGGATTCGTTCAGCGCGCCGCGGATGGACGACGTTATGAGGTCGGTAGCCGCCTCCTCGCCCTCTCACTCGATGGTATGCGTCGCTCGTTCGATCTCGCGCCACGCCGCGTCATCCTCTCCGGGCTGGTGAAAGAGATCGGCGAGACCTGCAACATCACCATGCTCGATGGCGAGCGCCTGATTTATCTCGATCGCGTCGAATCCGATTGGCCGCTGCAATTCCGCCTCAGCGTCGGCTCACGCGTGCCTTTGCATTGCACGGCAAGCGGCAAGCTGTTTCTCAGCCTGGCGCCAGCGCCACTGCGCAAGGCGCTGTTCCGCACGCAGCCGTTCCAGCGCTACACCGCGCGAACCCTGACCACCACGGAACAACTCGAGACCGAACTCGCACGAATTCGCCAGACCGGTGTCGGCACCGACAATGAGGAGTTCATGGAAGGCATGGCGGCCACCGCCGTTCCGATCCGGGATTCGCGCGGACGGATCTGTGCCACCGTCGCGGTGCATGGTCCCGTCACGCGACTGCCGCTCGCACGTGCGCTCGCATTGGTGCCCGCCTTGAAGAAAGCTGCCAAGGCTCTCGAGCAGACTCTCCTGTTCGATAACCCCTCTCCTGCTTCCGGTTCGTCGGCCAACGCCGCAGATGCACCGGCTTCTGTCCCACAGCATGCGGTGCATCCTGCGGAATAACAGCGCAGGCTGGGGCTTTATCAGCAATATCGGGCGACAGCGAAAAACCATGCTACCGGCATAGGTGAGGAAGCAGCTTTGTTCCTCACCGGCGGACAAAAATGCCGGTTTGTTTTCTTGAAAGCCGCGGTGGCGCGGGAGACAATTGACCTCGCACAGAAGGTCTCACGATGCCGCAACATTTATCTGCCGATCCGGCCAAGCATCCGGTGTGGAGCGAGCATGGCGCCGTCGCAAACCGCCGCTATTCCCCGGTGGTGCGCCTCGGCACCGTCGCGTTCTGGACCCTGATTGCAGGATTGCTGCTCGCGCGACTTCTCGTCGCCGATCCCAACACGTCCGAGACAACGGCTTCCACGCCGCAGACGCAGACCACCACCGCGCTTCGCTGACATCAAGATAGACAACCGGCGCCATCCGTCAGATGACGCCGGTTTTTTTATTAAGCCTGTTTCGTATCAGGCCTGCGCCCTCAACTCGCGCGCGGCCGCAACCATGTTCACGAGTGCAGGCCGCACCTCATCCCATTTGCGGGTCTTCAGCCCACAATCGGGATTGATCCAGAGCTGCTCATCCGCAAGACGATTGCGCGCGAGCTTCAGGAGCTCCGTCATCTCACTGATCTCAGGCACGCGTGGCGAATGAATGTCGTAGACGCCCGGACCGATTTCGTTGGGATATTTGTAGCTCTTGAAAGCGTCGAGCAATTCCATCTTGGAGCGCGATGTCTCGATCGAAATCACGTCGGCATCCATCGCGCCGATCGCATCGATGATGTCGTTGAACTCCGAATAGCACATGTGCGTGTGGATCTGCGTCTCGTCCTTCACGCCGGAGGCGCAGAGACGGAAGCTGCCCACCGCCCAGTCGAGATAGGTTTTCCATTCAGAGCGGCGCAATGGAAGGCCTTCGCGCAGCGCCGCCTCGTCGATCTGGATCATCGTCGCACCAGCCTTCTCGAGGTCGACCACCTCGTCACGAATCGCCAGCGCGATCTGGCGGCAGGATTCGCTGCGCGGAATATCGTCGCGCACGAACGACCAGTTCAGGATGGTGACCGGGCCGGTCAGCATGCCCTTCATTGGCCGCTCGGTCAGCGACTGCGCGTAGGACCACCACTCCACCGTCATCGGCTTGGGACGCGAGACATCCCCGAACAGGATCGGCGGACGCACGCAGCGCGAACCGTAACTTTGCACCCAGCCGTTCTTGGTGAAGACGAAGCCCGAAAGCTGCTCGCCGAAATACTGTACCATGTCGTTGCGCTCGAACTCGCCATGCACCAGCACGTCGAGACCGACTTCTTCCTGCCAGCGGACAGTGCGCTCTGTCTCTTCGCGCAGGAACTTGTTGTAGTCCGTGTCCGACAGCGCACCCTTGGTGTGGGCGGCGCGCGCCTTGCGAACTTCGCTGGTCTGCGGGAACGAACCGATAGTCGTGGTCGGGAAGGCAGGCAGCTTGAACTTCTCACGCTGCGCTTTCGCCCGCGCCGCGAATGCGCTCTTGCGCTTCGCCATGTCGGATGTGACCGCCTTGAGGCGCTCGGCGACGACCTTGTTGTTGACCTTAGGCGAGGTCTTGCGGGCGGCCGCTGCGGCAGCGGACGCTTCGAGTTCGGCGACGACACTGGCGCGGCCGGATGCGAGCGCCTTGCCCAGCGCGGACAGTTCGCTCATCTTCTGTAGCGAGAAGGCGAGCCAGCTTCGGACGTCGGCATCAAGCCCGGTCTCCACGTCGAGATCGATCGGCACATGCAGCAGCGAGCACGAAGGCGAGATCTCGACCTTATCGTTGCCGCGCGCGGCGACAACCGGCTCGATGCGATCGAGGATCGCTGGCAGGTTGGCACGCCAGATGTTGCGGCCGTCGATGACGCCGAGCGAGAACACCAGATCAGACTTTGCCTTCTTGATCGCAGCCTCAAGCTGTTCCGGCGCGCGGATCAGATCGAGATGTAGACCGGCGACCGGCAGTGCCATGGCGGTGTCGAAATTATCGCCGAGCGCACCGAAATAGGTGTTGAGCATCACCTTGATGTCGGGCACCTCGCGAGCGATCGTGGCATAGGCATTCCCCAGCGCATCGCGCGCGGCCGTGTCGAGATCGAGCACCAGGCATGGTTCGTCGATCTGCACCCACTCCGCGCCCTCGGCCGCGAGGCGCTTCAGTACCTCGATGTAAACCGGCAGCAGTCCATCCAGCAGCGACAGCGGATTGAGGGATGCATCCTTGCTCTTGCCGAGCTTGAGGAACGTGACCGGGCCAAGCAGCACCGGCCGTGTCTGATGGCCGAGCGCCTTGGCTTCCTTGTACTCGTCGATCGGCTTGGTGGACGACAGCGCGAAGATCTGCCCCTTGCTGAATTCAGGCACCATGTAGTGATAGTTGGTGTCGAACCACTTGGTCATCTCCTGCGCGGGCACGCCGTGACCGGTGTGATGCACATGGCCGTGCGCACAGGTCTCGGCGCTGCCTTCCGCGCCGCGCGCCATCGCAAAATAGGTCGCGAGCGATACGTTGCCGCCCTTCCAGCCGTAGATTTCCGGAATGGCACCGACCATCGCACTGGTGTCGAGCACATGATCGTACAACGAGAAATCGTTGGACGGGATGACGCTAACCCCGCGCGCCTTCTGGCGTGCCCAGTTCGCAGCTCGCAACTCGGCCGCAGTTGCGAGCAAGGCTTTCTCATCGATCTTGCCCGCCCAGAAGCTTTCCAGTGCGGTTTTCAGTTCGCGGCGCGGACCGATGCGCGGCGTACCAAGCGTGGCGACAGCGAGAGTGACAGACGAATTCGACATGGCTTCGAAACCCCGAAATACGAGAAACGGCGGGGATGAAGTGCGCGCACGCCAACCGAAGCGCGCGAGCACCTCAGGACTACGCCCACCGGACACCCCGCCCGTGGAAACATCTCGTCGCGGCAGGTCTCCTGGCTTGCGGGTCGCGGCCCACACCCGTCTTCCCAAAGCAGGAACGCTTCAGTGACACGATTGGATGCAGGCTCGCCGCTCACAGTTGCGGGGGCAGCGCCGGAATTAGCGCTTTATGCGCTTCACCGGCTTCCCTCTTAGCTTCGTCTTCAAGATGATGACGAAGACCACGACAGGTCGAAATATGACGTTGGGAAAAAATCAGTCAACGCGCGAGGGGTGGGATTATCGCTCGCCCTCGGTGGAATCCTGCCCATAGAACTTCACCCCGAGCTCGATCGGCTCTCGCCCGCAGGCCCGGCGGTGGGCATTGCTATCGCGCAGCGAATACACGCAGCCGCAATATTCCTGTTGGTAGAATTCTTCGCGCTTGCTGATGTCGATCATGCGCGCCGAACCGCCGCCCTTGCGCCAGTTGTAATCCCAATACTCGATGCCGTCGTACTTCGAGGCCGCGCGCTTTCCGCAATCATTGATCTGCGCCATGTTCTTCCAGCGCGAGATGCCGAGCGAACTGGTGATGACGGGGAAGCCGTGCTCGTGCGCATAGAGCGCGGTGCGCTCGAAGCGCATGTCGAAGCACATGGTGCAGCGGGCGCCGCGCTCCGGCTCCCATTCCATGCCCTTGGCGCGCGCGAACCAATTATCCTTGTCGTAATCGGCATCGATGAATCCGACGCCGTGCTTTTCGGCGAAGCGCACGTTCTCATCCTTGCGCAGCAGATATTCGCGCTCGGGATGGATGTTCGGGTTGTAGAAGAAGATGGTGTAGTCGACGCCGGAGGCCAGCATCGCCTCCATCACCTCGCCCGAGCACGGCGCGCAGCACGAATGCAGCAGAACTTTCTTCTGCCCACCCGGTGGATTGAGGATCGGTCGAACAAAATCATTCATCGCGTGGCTCGCCTGCAAAGGCTTTGTCGGTGATGGCTCTATCTAATGAGAGCCTCTCTATCCGTAAAGCGCGGTCGATTCGGGGATTCGATCGGAACAATCCTATTCCGCCGAATGTCCTTGGCCCCGGAACCAGAATCGCCGCACTGTGGTCAGCGCTGAAAGGCTTGAGGTTTTTACCAAGCCTCGGCCTGGCTCCGGGGATAACGGGGACCGTTTTAATCATTCCTTGACTCTTTCGGCCAAAGATCACCACATATAGATGTCACGGTTCCACTAGGCTCAAAATCTAGTGGCTAAGAGGGAAGCCGGTGAACCGCACCCGATGCGGAAATCCGGCGCTGCCCCCGCAACTGTCAGCAGCGAGCTGCTTCGCCATTACGTCACTGGCCTTGGCCGGGAAGACAAAGAAGCCGCAACGACCTGCAAGCCAGGAGACCTGCCGCGACACCGAAAAATCGTCCACGGACGGGGTGTCCGGCGGCCGCCAGCAATCGGCATTTTGCCGAGCGCTCAAGCGCCTCGACTCCCCGCCTTCCGCAATCCGCATCACGGGGCCTGTCGATGTCGCTGAACCTGCAAACTGCCAAAACTGAAAAAGTGCCGCTCATCCAATTGAGTCTCGATTCGCTGGCTTCGTCGCCGAGCGAACCGGCCATGCAGATCATACGACGCAACGGCACGGTGTCTCGCTTTGACCCGTCGAAGATTTCGATCGCGATGACCAAGGCGTTTCTTGCGGTAGAGGGACACACGGCGGCCGCATCGCGTCGTGTGCATGAGGCGGTCGAGCAACTGACGCACGAAGTTGTCGCCACCCTCACCCGCCGTCTCGGCGAAGGCCGCACCTTCCACATCGAGGATGTGCAAGATCAGGTCGAGCTCGCTTTGATGCGCAGCGAACACCACAAGGTCGCGCGCGCCTACGTGCTCTATCGCGAAGAGCGCGCCCGCGAGCGCGCCGCCGATAAAGCCACCGCGACCACGTCAAACGAGCCCGCGCTGCAGATGACGCTCGCGAACGGCACCCGCGTGCCGCTCGACCTCAAGCGCTTCGAACTCATCATTCGTGAAGCCTGCGAGGGACTCGACGCCGTCGATCCCGCACCGGTGCTCGCGGAAGCCCGCCGCAACCTCTATGACGGCATCAGCCAGGATGAGCTCGCGCTCGCCTCCATCATGGCGGCGCGCACACTGGTCGAACAGGAACCGAACTACGCCTATGTCAGCGCGCGTCTGTTGCTCGACAAGCTGCGCAGCGAGGTTCTGAGCTTCGTTCACGGCACGCCGAGCAACGCCTCTCAATCCGACATGGCGACGCGCTATGCCGAATATTTTCCGGCTTACATCAAGACCGGCATCGAATCCGAGCTGCTCGATCCGGAATTGGGCCGTTTCGATCTCGCCCGGTTGGCGGCCGCGCTGAAGCCCGAGCGCGACCTGCAATTTCAGTTCCTGGGGTTGCAGACGCTCTATGACCGTTACTTCCTACACGTGCATGGCGCGCGCATCGAGCTGCCGCAGGCGTTCTTCATGCGCGTCGCGATGGGCCTCGCCGTGCGCGAAATCGACCGCGAAGCGCGCGCGATCGAATTCTACAACCTGCTGTCGTCGTTCGACTTCATGGCCTCGACGCCGACGCTGTTCAATTCCGGTACGCTGCGCCCGCAACTCTCAAGCTGCTTCCTCACCACCGTCGCCGACGATCTCGACGGCATCTTCAAAGCGGTGAAGGACAATGCGTTGCTGGCGAAATATTCCGGCGGCCTCGGCAACGACTGGACGCCGGTGCGCGGCCTCGGCGCCCACATCAAGGGCACCAACGGCGAAAGCCAGGGCGTGGTCCCGTTCCTGAAGGTGGCCAATGACACCGCCATCGCCGTCAACCAGGGCGGCAAGCGCAAGGGCGCGGTGTGCGCCTACCTCGAGACATGGCACATCGACATCGAGGAATTCCTCGATCTGCGCAAAAACACCGGCGACGACCGCCGCCGCACTCACGACATGAACACCGCAAACTGGGTGCCCGACCTGTTCATGCAGCGCGTCGAAGCCGATGGCGAATGGACACTGTTCTCGCCGAACGAGACGCCGGACCTGCACGACCTTTACGGCCCGGCCTTCAAGACCGCTTATGAAGGTTACGAAGCGAAAGCCGCGCGCGGCGAAATCCGCGTCTTCAAACAAGTGCGCGCCACCGACCTGTGGCGGCGCATGCTGACCATGCTGTTCGAAACCGGCCATCCGTGGATCACCTTCAAGGACCCATGCAACCTGCGCTCGCCGCAGCAGCACACCGGCGTCGTGCATTCCTCGAACCTTTGCACCGAGATCACGCTCAACACCTCGGCGGATGAGGTCGCTGTGTGCAACCTCGGCTCGATCAACCTGCTCAATCACACCACGCGCGAGGGGCTCGACCGGGACAAGCTTCAGCGCACCATCACGACCGCAGTGCGGATGCTCGATAACGTCATCGACATTAATTTCTATACCATTCCCGAGGCGCGCCGCTCCAATCTGAAGCACCGCCCCGTCGGCATGGGCCTGATGGGTTTCCAGGATGCGCTGCATGTCCAGCGCATTCCGATTGCGTCCGACGCCGCTGTCGCCTTCGCCGACGAGAGCATGGAAATCATCAGCTATCACGCGATCTCGGCGTCGGTCGATCTCGCCGTTGAGCGCGGTCGCTATCCGTCCTTCGACGGTTCGCTGTGGTCGCAGGGTATCCTGCCGATCGACTCCGTCGCTATTCTTTCGAAGGCACGCGATGGCGCTCCACTGAACGCGTCCGCAACACTCGACTGGTCGAGCCTGCGCGAGCGCGTCCGCAAGGACGGCATGCGCAACTCCAACGTGATGGCGATCGCGCCGACGGCGACGATCTCCAACATCTGCGGCGTGGCGCAATCGATCGAGCCCTCCTATCAGAACCTGTTCGTCAAATCGAACATGTCGGGTGATTTCACCGTCGTGAATGAGCACCTCGTGCACGACCTCAAGTCACGCGGCTTGTGGGACGAAGTGATGGTGTCCGACCTGAAATATTTCGACGGCAGCGTCGGCCAGATCGACCGCGTGCCGGACGATCTAAAGGCACTGTATGCGACCGCGTTCGAAATCGACACCTCATGGCTGATCGAATCTGCTGCACGGCGGCAGAAGTGGATCGATCAGGCGCAATCGCTCAACCTCTACATCGCCAATCCGTCGGGCAAGAAACTCGACCAGCTCTATCGCCTCGCATGGCAGCTCGGCCTGAAGACCACCTATTACCTGCGCTCGCGCAGCGCCACGCATGTCGAGAAGTCGACCCTGAAGGGCACCGACGGCAAGCTCAACGCGGTGTCCGCATCGGGAATGCTGGCGCACGCGCCGATTATCATTCCGAACGCTACCGCGCCCGACCTTGATGGCGTCCATGCCTGTTCGATCGACAATCCCGACTGCGAAGCCTGCCAATAAGAACAAGAAAGGAAAGTACGATGCTCGACTGGTCAGATTCCACAGCCGCACCTTCACCTGCCGTCGTGTTCAACACCGAGCAGCCCTCCGAGCAGACGGGTCTCGGTGAGATCGACCGCTCCGGCGGCCGCGTGTCCGTTGATGAAAAGCGGATGATCAACTGCCGCGCCGACGTCAATCAGCTGTTGCCGCTGAAATACAAATGGGCATGGGAGAAATATCTCTCGGGCTGCAACAATCACTGGATGCCGACCGAAGTCTCGATGCAGGCGGACATCGCGCTGTGGAAATCACGCGACGGCCTCACTGAGGACGAGCGTCGCGCGATCAAGCGCAACCTCGGCTTCTTCGCGGCATCCGAGAGCCTCGTCGCCAATAACATCGTGCTGGCGATCTACCGCCACCTCACCAATCCCGAATGCCGGCAGTATCTGCTCCGGCAGGCCTTCGAGGAAGCGGTGCATACGCACACCTTCCAGTATATCGTCGAAAGCCTCGGCCTCGATGAAGGTGAGTTGTTCAACATGTACCGCGAGGTGCCGTCGATCACCGACAAGGCGGCATGGGCGCTCAAGCACACCCAGAACCTCGACAACCCGGACTTCAAGACCGGCACCGTTGAAGCCGATCAATCGTTCCTGCGCGATCTCGTCGCCTTCTATGTGGTGTTCGAAGGCATGTGGTTCTATACCGGGTTCGCGCAGATTCTCTCGCTCGGCCGGCGCAACAAGATGGTCGGCATCGCCGAGCAGTATCAGTACATCCTGCGCGACGAGAGCATTCATCTCAATTTCGGCATCGACGTCATCAACCAGATCAAGCTTGAAAACCCGCATCTGTGGACCAAGGCGTTCCAGGAAGAGGTGCGCGGCATGATCCGTGAGGCTGCCGAGCTTGAAGCCGCTTACGGCCGGGACACGATGCCGCGCGGTTTTCTCGGGCTGAACGCAGCTCTGTGCGAACAGTACATGCACTTCATCGCCAATCGCCGCTGCGCGCAGATCGGCCTTGCGCCAGTGTTCGCGGAAACCGAGAATCCCTTCCCGTGGATGTCGGAAGCGATGGACTTGAAGAAGGAGAAGAACTTCTTCGAGACCCGCGTGATCGAATACCAGAACGGCGGCGCACTGAGCTGGGAATAGCCATCACGGGCACAGGTGACATTCTCTCAAAAGGCTGCCGCGAACGGCAGCCTTTTTCGTTGCAGCACAACCATAACGGTAACGGCTAATGCCGCGCCGGAGCGTTCATGTCGATCGATCTGAGCGTGAGAGCGAGCGGCGCCATGACTGCGCCGATCAAAGAGAGCCACCAGAACACGTCGATATAAGCCAGCAGATTGACCTGCTGCTGCAACATCTGAGCGATATAGGCGAGCGCCTGTGCCGCCGCGTCCGTCGCATTGGAGCCTTGCGCCTCGAAAAAGTGCGTCACGGCGGCGAGGGTCTGCTGATAGCCAACATCGGACGGCGCAATGTGTTCGATCAGGCGGCTTTGATGGAATTGCTGGCGCTGCGCCAGAATGGTCTGCACCATCGCCACTCCGATCGATCCTCCAAGATTGCGTGCAACATTGATCAGGGCCGATGCCTGATTCGTCTTTTCGGGTGGCACGCCTTCATATGAAGCCGTGGTGATGGGAAGGAACAGCAGCGGCAAACCGAGCGCGAGATAGATTCGTGACATCGCGGCATAATCATAGGTGATGTTATCGGTGAGACCGGTGAGGTGCCACATCGACAGACCTGCAATCGCCGCACCGGCCGCAATCAGATACTTCGCCTGCACGAGCCCGATCAGCTTTCCGGTGACCGGCATCATTACGAGCGTTACAAGCCCTCCCGGTGAAAGTACCAGCCCTGCCAGCATGGCTGTGTAACCCATTTCGGTCTGCAGAAATTGCGGAAGGATCTGCGTCGTCGCCACCACGATGGCACCCGTTCCCAGCATCGCCAGAAAGCAAGTGCCGAACTGCCGCTGGCCCAGCAGCCTGATGTCGACGATGGGATCGTCGCGCATCAACTCCCAGAAGATCAGCGTGATCAGACAGGCGGCGGAGAGGACGGCGAATGCCACGATCATGTTCGACCCGAACCAATCGTTGCGCTGCCCCTCGTCGAGCACGAATTCAAGCGATCCCAACCCGACGGCGACGAGGGCGAACCCCACATAATCGACGCGCAAGCCTTTGCGGAGGAGCTCCTTTCGCTCCTCCTCGGCACCCGATGGTTCGCTCACCATCGTCCCGACCAGAAACAGTGAAATCAAACCCATCGGCACGTTGATGAGAAATACCCAATGCCAGGAATAGGTATCGCTGATCCATCCGCCAAGCGTGGGACCAACGATCGGCGCGACCACAACCGCAATGCCGTAAATCGCAAATGCCTGTCCTCGTTTTGCCGGAGGAAACGAGTCGGCAAGGATCGCCTGTTCACTCGTCGCCATCCCGCCTCCGCCAAGCCCTTGCAGGATACGAAACAGAACAAGCGAGTGAAGATTCCAGGCCAGGCCGCACAACAGCGACGCAACGGTGAAGACCGCAACGCAACTCATATAAAAGCGCTTGCGGCCGATGACGGTCGAGAGCCAACCGGAGATCGAAATCACGATGGCGTTGGCGACGAGATAGCTCGTGATGACGTAAGTACTCTCATCGAGGCCCACCGCCAGACCGCCTGCGATATAGCGAAGCGAGACATTGGCAATCGTGGTGTCGAGTACCTCCATGAAGGTGGCGATCGAAACCACGAATGCGATCAGATAAGGATTATGTCCTCCCGCGGCCGAGCGCTCAGGAGACCAGCCTCCTGCCGCTCCCCCTTGAACTGCATCGCTCATCGCACTTTTGTCCAGGGCACGACGGACATGCCCGGACCGATCGGAATATCCGCCGGCCAGTGATCGACAATGATCTTCACCGGCACACGCTGCACCACCTTCACGTAATTTCCGGTCGCGTTCTCAGCCGGTAACAGACTGAACGCCGTCCCCGAACCGGGCTGCACCGATGCGACATGACCCGTGAGCTTGCGATCCGGATAGGCATCGATGGTGAATTCCACCGGCTGACCCGGCCGCATGTATTGGAGCTGCGTCTCCTTGTAGTTCGCAACGATCCACACATCGTCCGGCACGAACATCATCAGGCTTTGCCCTGCCGTAACGAAAGAGCCGACCGCGCCGGACAACCTCACCACATGCCCGGCCTGTGCGGCGGTGACACGGGTATATTGAAGATTAAGGTTCGCCTGATCGAGCTGGGCCTGCGCCTGCTGCAGCGAGGCACGCGCACCTTCGAGCTGTGCTTCGAGCGTTGTAATTCCGAGCCTGGCCGCACTCAGCGCTGCATTACTCCGCGTCATATTCGCTTCCTGAGAGCGGAGATTCGAGCGCGTCTGCTGCTCGTTCTGCACCGTGCCGGCGCCCTTCTGCACAAGGTCTTTCGCGCGGCCTTCTTCCTGTTGTGCAAATTCAAGCTGCGCCTTGGCCTGATCGACCTGCGCCTGTGCCTGATCGATCTGCTCGTGCTGGCTGTCGATCTGTGCCTTGACGTTATCGATATTCGCGCGCGCGACGGCGACCTGTGCCTTCGCCTGATCGGCAGCATTCCGGTAATCACGATCATCGATCCGGGCCAGAAGTTCACCCGCTTCGACATGCTGGTTGTCCGTGACGGGAACCTCGACTACATAGCCGCCGACTTTCGGAGCCACAGAGAAGCTGCGCGCGGCGACGAACGCATCGTCCGTGGATTCATAGTCCCGGACATCAAGCCAGTATGCGAGGCCGCCGACCAACACAGCAAGGAGAACGACGGCAATGACGGCCGTCAGCTTCCAGTGCTCGCGCATGCGATCCATCCGTGACGGCGCGGGCTTATGCTCATCCTTCGGTTGGCTATCCCTGTCGCGGTTTTTCAGCGGATCGGGCTCATTGGGGCGAGCCTCGGCCCGTTGAGGCTTTTCCGCGTCGGTCTTCCGCTCTGAGGTTCGCGCGTCCAATGCAAAGTGCCTCGGATTTGTCGTCTTGGGGTGACGTGCGAAGCGGAACTTGGTTCCCGGAACGGTGGCCCTCCTTCATCAAGAACTTGCGCACTCAGATCACGGCCGCTCGACTGCGCTTTTGAGGCTCCCTGGAACGTCATCCGTCCTCGGCTATTTAATTTTTAAAATCCGTTCCGGAGGAAAATCATGGGGCTCGCGACATATGCCGTCATCGACCACACATCGAAATGGGTCGTTCTTCACGACGGGGAGCCGGAAGGCGACTTCGCAACTAAGGAAGCCGCTTTTGAGGCCGCCATTGCGGCAGCGTCTCTGGCCGTTCGCGAAGGCCATGAGGTGCATGTCAGCGTGCCGGGGCGGGAGCCCGGAAGAGGAACGCTTGGCATTCCCACCGAAGGGTAGTCGCGCGCCTTTTCACTCTTCAGTGAAAATCCCGAGACGCAGGAAGAATCCGCACCTCGCGGGGATGCCCCGCCTTAACTGTCGCAACCAGTCGTTTCTCACCTGTTTCCTCTGATGGATTCATATCCAGATACGGCCGCAGGGTGTCGTTCGCGAGCCCGATCAGATCGGAGGTTCGATCGAACAAGCGATCCGCAACCAGATGAACCACCTTGTCGGGGCTGCTCTGGATGATGCCCTCGACCTCGACGAGCCGCGCGCCCATCACCTCCTTGCGGAATTTTTCCATCACCTTCGGCCAGACGACGATATTGGCGATGCCGGTCTCATCCTCCAGCGTCATGAAGACGACGCCGTTCGCGCTACCCGGCCGCTGGCGCACCAGCACAACGCCCGCACAGCGCACGCGCCGTTTGTCGTTCTCATGAGCAACCGTCGCGCATGAAACTACACCCTCTTCCGTGAACATCGTGTGCAGGAATTCCATCGGATGCCCCTTCAAGGACAACCGTATCGTCTGATAATCGGCGACCACCTCTTCCGGGAGCGGCATTTGCGGCAATGGCTGCGCACCTTCGTCCGGCTGTTCGCGGGCAGCTGCCGATTGAAACAGCGGCAGCGACACGTCGTCCGGCAACCGGCGAACGGCCCACAGCGCGCTGCGGCGATCCAGCCCCAGCGAGCGGAATGCATCGGCATCGGCCAACAGGATCAGCGCGCGCTTCGGCAGGTTCGTCTCGCGCGCGAAATCCTCCAGCGAGGTAAATGGCTGCCTCGATCGCGCTTCAACGATCGCCTCTCCCCAGTCTTCCGATTTTGCCTTGCCCTGCACCCGGCGCCATCTCTCCTCATCCGGATCAGCGCATTTGAATCCGTCGATCTGCCGGAAGCCGAGGCGCAGCGCGTGATATTTGCCGCTCTGCCCTTCCAGAGCGTTCTGTGAAAAGCTGTGCGAGACATCGACCTCGCGGACGTCGACGCCGTTCTGACGCGCATCGCCGACGATCTGCACAGGCGCGTAGAATCCCATCGGCTGCGAATTCAAAAGCCCGCAGGCAAATGCATCGGGGTGGAAGCATTTCAACCAGGCCGACACATACACAAGCTGGGCGAACGCCGCCGCGTGGCTTTCCGGAAAGCCGTAACTGCCGAATCCTTTGATCTGGTCGAAGCAACCTTGCGCGAATTGCGGATCGTAACCGCGCGCGATCATGCGGCCGACCATGCGCGTCTCGAATTTCGGCATGGTACCTACATTACGAAATGTCGCCATCGCGCGGCGCAACCCATTCGCTTCCGCAGAGGTGAATTCCGCCGCCGTCATCGCGATACGCATAGCCTGCTCCTGAAACAGCGGAACACCAAGCGTCTTGCGCAGGATAGATTTCAGTTCGTCCGGATTTCCACCTTTGGGATAGGGATATTCGATCTCCTCTGGCTTCATAGACCGCCGCTTGAGATAGGGATGCACCATGTTTCCCTGGATCGGCCCCGGCCGGACGATCGCGACTTCGATCACGAGATCGTAGAATTCGCGTGGCTTCAGCCGCGGTAGCATGGTCATCTGCGCACGGCTCTCCACCTGAAACACGCCGATGGATTCGCCCCGGCACAGCATGTCGAAGACCGGACCGCTATCGTCGTTCTCCGCCTTGATATCCGCCAGTTCGTAACGCCTGTCCTTGTGCTCCGCGATCAAATCAAAACACTTCCGGATACAGCTCAGCATGCCAAGCGCCAGCACATCGACCTTCATCATACTCAAAGTATCGATGTCATCCTTATCCCATTCGATGAAGGTGCGATCCTCCATCGCAGCATTTCCGATCGGCACATAAGTGTCGAGCCGGTCCTGCGTCAGCACGAAGCCGCCGACATGCTGGGACAGATGGCGCGGAAATTCGATCAGTTCCGTCGCAAGCTCGACAGCGCGTACGATCATCGGATTGGCCGGATCGAACCCGGCCTGCTTGACCTGCATCTCGCTGAGGCCATGGCCCCAACTCCCCCACACCGTATCCGCCAGCGCAGCGGTGACATCTTCCGTCAGTCCCAGCGCCTTGCCTACATCGCGAATGGCACTGCGCGGGCGATAATGGATCACCGTCGCGACAATTGCTGCGCGATTCCTTCCATAACGCTGGAAGACGTATTGCATCACCTCCTCGCGGCGCGAATGCTCGAAATCGACATCGATATCGGGCGGCTCAAGCCGCTCCTCGGAGATGAAGCGCTCGAACAGCACGTCGGTTTCGGCGGGATTCACCGAGGTGATGCCGAGCATGAAGCAGACCGCCGAATTAGCGGCAGAACCGCGCCCCTGACATAAGATGCTCTGCGAGCGGGCATAGCGCACGACGTCATGCACCGTGAGGAAGTAATGCGCGTAACCGAGCTTTTCGATCAGACGCAATTCCTTTTCGATCGTGCCGCGCAATTTCGCATCGACGCCTTCAGGGAAATATTGCCTGATACCCGCCTCTGTCAGATCGCGCAGATGCTCCTGCGCTGTCTTCCCCGGCGGAACCGGCTCGTCGGGATATTGATACTTCAACTGGCCGAGCGAGAAATCAATGCGGTCGGCAAAGCGGATAGTCTCTTCCAGGGCATCGGGATAATCCTTGTAAAGACGCACCATCTCCTTGTGCGGCTGCAAATGGCGTTCGGCATGGGCTTCGAGCTTCCTGCCGATTTCATGAATGGTGGCCTTCTCGCGAATGCAGCTCAGCACGTCCTGCAGCGCCCGGCGGCGATGAAAATGATACAGAACGTCGTTCGTCGCGATCAACGGCACGTGCGCCGTGGTCGCCAGCCGCTCGAGACGCGACATCCGGCGACGATCGTCTCCGTGGAAGAACATGGTAGCCGCAAGCCACACACCTTCCACTGGCAGCTTTTTCAGTGCATCGAGCGTTCGCAGGATCTTACCACCGTCGAGCCTGTAAGACGGCATCAGAACCAGCAACTGGCCTTCGCTGAATTCGGCGAGGTCATCGAAGCGCAGAAGGCATTCGCCTTTCTCCGCGCGCAGCTTTCCCTTGCTCAGCAACCGGCACAGACGGCCGTAAGCCACGCGATCGCGCGGATACGCCAGAATGTCCGGCGTGCCGTCGTCGAACACCAGACGCGTGCCGACCAGCAGCTTCGGATTGTAACGGACCTTACGATTCTTGTTGCCCAGTTCGCCATAGGCACGCACCACGCCCGCCAGTGTGTTCCTGTCGGCGATGCCGATGGCATAAAGACAATAGCGGCTGGCCTTGTGGACATATTCCTGCGGATGCGAGGCCCCGCGCAGGAACGAAAAATTCGTGGTGACGCCAATCTCCGCGTAGATCATGCGAACACTCCCTGCATGAACCAGCGAAATTCAATCGTTTCCCTGCGATGGATGCCTTCGCGATAAAGCCAGAACCGGCAGCCCTCGCTGTCCTCGATACGGAAATAATCACGCGCGCGCGCTTCCTTGTGTTCGACCGGGTCGAGTCCGGCCGCAAGATTCCACCATTCCGGCGCGATACGCTCGGGCCCTTCCACCTGAATGATCCGATGTTGCACCCTCCGCCACCTGAAATGCGCCGGAGGCCCATGTGGAAAATCCGCGATGACATCGATCGGCTCGGGATGAACGAACATCCGCAACGGCCGCAACGGCGGCTCATTCTCGTACCGCTGCGGCCATTGCGCCGATAAAATCTTCGGCAAATGATGCTGCGCCTGCACGGCCAGCGCCGCACGCTCCGGAATATGCGTATCCTGCGGCAGATACACCTTGATCCGCGAACCGCCGAGCCGTGCGGCCAGACGGTCTATCAGCGCGGCCACATCGTCATTGTCCTGTGCGCGGGCATCGAGATCGCGTTGCTCCTGCACGACGTCTTCGACGCGGCTTGCGGACAGGCGGATGAGATCGAACCCGAATCCCGGATCGATCGGATCGGCCAGCGCGCCGAACCTCTCACGAAACAGGCGCTCCATGACGCCGACGCGCGTTACCGCCTGGCCTGCCTCGACGGCAATGGTGCGCACCGCGCCGTCGGTACGAAAGAAGCTGGCCTCCAGCCGTCGGGCGCCCTTGCCCTGCCGCTCCATCATGCCGACGAGTTTCTGCGCCAACCCCGATAGTGTCGCAGCGACTGCATCTTCGGTCGCGACCGGCTCAGGAAAATGCTTTTCCACCATGAAGTCCGGTGGCACCCGGCGCGGACTGATCGGGGCATCGCATTGCCCGAGCACTTCGCGCAGCAAATCGGTGAATGCCTTGCCGAACCGCGCGGCGATCTCGCGCGGTTCACGGGAGGCAACATCGCCGATGGTCTTCAGCCCCGCACGGCGCAGTCCGCGCGTGATCGCATCTTCCACGCCGAGCGCGAACACCGGCAGCGACCTGACGGCTGTTGCCTCTTCGCCTTCCGGCACGATCCGGCTGCGCGTCGCCCGCGTCAGCGCACGCGCGCAGGCCGGCGTTCCGGCAATCGCGGCGTTCGCGGCGAAACCCTGCCGCGACAGTGAATCGCAAACGCGCGACAGCATCGCCGCCTCGCCACCGAACAGATGCGCACAGCCGCTGATATCGAGAAACAATCCGTAAGGCAGATCGAGTGCCACCAGCGGCGTGAAGCGGTCGCACCAGTCCGCGATATCGGCAAGCACCTGCATATCGGCAGCTTCGTCGGCGTCAAATACTTCGATGTCGAGACAGATCGCGCGCGCATTGGCGAGCGGCGCTCCGATCTCAAGCCCGAGGGCCGCCGCCGCATCGTTCATGGCGACGACCTGCAGCGCATTGTTGCGTTTGTCCGCGATGATCCAGGGGTTACGGAAAAACGCGTCATCCGGCCCGGCGCATGCGCGCGACCGATCCTCCCGCATGAGCCGGCGCTTGATGCGGTCGGTCGGCAGGCGCGGCAACCAGAGGCTGAGAATACGTCGCCGGTTCACGGAAGATACGCTCATCACAATCCCACTCCATGATCCATCGCCCTGTCTGCCCATGCCGGTTGCGAACGAGTTCTGCATCGAGAACAGGCGCGCCCCAGGCAATCCAGTCCGGTCCGGGCGGAGAACGCCTTGCACGCACGATCCAGCGCGTTTCCGCGGTGCTGATGACGGGTTCGCTTGACGTGGAAAGCATCACGCACGGCACGCCGCTTGATCGGGCCGCGAGCGTCAGCCTGCGGCTTGCGACGAGATCGAATGTCTTCGCGCCACCCCACAATTCGAGGATCACCGCGCCCAGCGCATCGCAGGCCAGCGCATCGGCGGCGACCTTCAACCCTGTTTCCGCATTGGGCACGCTCACCAGCACCAGCCGGCGCGGGTCGAGTCCCAGTTCGGCAAACCCGCTCATCGACAAGGCGCCGGCTTCGGTTTCCGCAAAATCCTGTTGCACCCAAAGCAGCGGCCTGTGGTTCGACAACCGCTCCGCGATGCCCGCGACAAAGCCGGTTGCGGCGACCGATTGCCGGGTCTCGAGGGCGAACACCTCATGCAGTGCGCCGCGCAACAGGCCGCCCTGCAGCGTCGCATCCGCTCCGGCATGACCGAGCGCCACGTGTTCGGCATGCAGCGGCATGGTCTGCGCCTCGAGATGGCGGATGGTGTCCTGCAAGGACGCAAGCGTACTCATACGCGCGCTGGTCATGCGCCCGGTCCTGAAATCCAAGGCCTTCCTCGCTTGTCTCAACGAGGAGCGGCCATCTATGTTCATGTTATGTTCTAGTATAGTCCTATCGAGGCAGGGTAAGTCAACCGGAGTCTGAGGAGCCGTTTTTCTTCAACAAAATCAAATATATTCAGGCCCTGGAAACTTGCCGGATCGCTCCGCTCTGGTGGTCGCGATGGGCGCAATGGCGGCGCAATGCGCGTTCTCGACGAACTCAAGCTGGCCGCCTCTTACCTGAAGAATGTTTAGACGCGCGCTTGCTCAACCGACGTGCCGTTTGGCCGCATGCTCGGCAGGCCCAGAAGAAACGTCTGTCTTCAGAAGCCGCTCCAGTGTCTCCAGCCGGTCTGCTTCGCCCGGCGGCTTGTCCCAGCGCAGGCGGTTGATGCGCGGAAAGCGCATCGCGACGCCAGACTTGTGGCGCGGCGAACGCGCCAGCCCTTCGAACGCAACCTCCAGCACGAGCCCCTTGTCCGGCTCATGCACGACGTGACGCACGGGGCCGAATTTTTCCGTGGTGTTGCGGCGGACGAAACGGTCGATCTGGAGTAGTTCCTCGTCGGTGAAACCGAAATAGGCCTTGCCGACCGGCACAAGCTGATCGCCCTCCTCCCCGTCCGTCCAGACACCAAAGGTGTAATCCGAATAATAAGACGAGCGCTTGCCGTGACCGCGCTGGGCATACATCAGCACGGCGTCGATGACATGCGGATCGCGCTTCCATTTCCACCACTGGCCTTTGGGACGGCCCGGCAGATACGGCGCATCGCGACGCTTCAGCATGACACCCTCCACAGCGTCGGCATCATCGCCCGCACCGGCGCTCGCAGGATCGGCGCGCGCGGCCGTCAGTTCGGGCCATGTCGAAAAAGGCACACGCGGTGACAGATCGATGCCCGGATCATCCAGCCGCGCGATGAACGATTCCAGATGTTCGCGCCGCTCGGCGAACGGCAATTCGCGGAGGTCGTTTTCATCGTCTGCCAGAAGATCGTAGGCGCGCAGATGGATCGGATAATCCTTCATCAGTTTCGGCGTCACGCTTTTACGGTTGAGCCGCTGCTGCAACACGTTGAAGCTTTGCACGCGCCCCTCACGCAGCACCAGCAACTCGCCGTCGATGGCGCCGGGCAACCGGAGCGACGGCACCAGATCCGGAAAACTCCGAGTGATGTCCTCGCCGCTGCGTGAATAAAGCCGCGCAACGATCTCGCCATTTTCATTGCGGCCGCTCACCGCCTGCACGCGGATGCCGTCCCACTTCCATTCGGCGATGAAGTCCGCGGGATCAAGAGCATCGAAATCGGCATCCTCCACCGCATGCGCCAGCATCACCGGACGGAACGGCGCCGGGTCGCGGTTGACCGGCTTGTCGGCGTGGCCTTCCAGCCAGGCGAACAGATCGAGATAAGGCGGTGCAAGGCCCGGCCAGATCAGTTCGATCTCATGCGGGTCCTTGCCGCCGAGCGCGGCGGCGGCGGTCTTGGCCAGCCGCGAGGAAACGCCGATGCGAAGGCTTCCCGTGACAAGCTTGAGCAGGGCCCAGCGCCCGGTCTCGTCGAGCTGGTCGAGCCATCGCACGAGTTGCGCAGGCAACTCGGTCTTGCCGAGTGTATGGAAGGTGGTGACGACCTCGCTCAATGTGGGGGACGGCTGATTGTGGCCGGGCACGCCGCGTTCCGGTGTCGGCCACATCAGCGCGACGGTCTCGGAGAGGTCGCCGACATAATCGTAGGAGAGCGCAAACAAGGTGGGATCGGTGCGTTCCGCAATCAGATCGCGGATCAATCCCGGCTTGGCATGACGAAACGACAGCGCACCGGTCAGCGCGGCGAGCGCATAGCCGCGATCGGGGTCTTCGACCTCACGGAAGTAAGCTGTCATCAGCCGCAGCTTGTTGTTGCGGCCTGGCTCATAAGCAAGACGATCAAGCAAATGGGCGAAACGGTTCATGCGGCGCCGCCCTCTTCCGCAACCACGCTCGCCCCTTCATCTTCCTCGCCATAGCCGACGAGATCGAGCGGCCGTGCTTTCAGCCCCTTGGTTTCGCACCAATGCACCAGCGCATCTTCCTGCCCGTGCGTTACCCAGACTTCGCCCGCACCGGTCGCGGCGATGGTCGCGGTGAGACCATTCCAGTCAGCATGATCTGAAATAACGAGCGGCAGTTCTATGCCCTTCTGGCGCGCGCGGGCACGCGTGCGCATCCAGCCCGAGGCGAAGGCGGCCACCGGATCGGGAAAGCGTCGCGTCCAGATATCGGTGATGGCGGATGGCGGCGCCAGCGTGATGGTACCCGCCAGATCGGCCTTCCTGGCATCACGGGCAAGCCGCAATTCGCCAAGATCGATGCCGCGGCTCTGATAATAGCGCGTGATACTTTCCATCGCGCCGTGCAAATAAATTGGTGCGCCGTAACCGGCTTTGCGCAACAGCGCCATCACGCGTTGCGCCTTGCCGAGCGAATAGGCCCCCACCAGATGCGCGCGCTCGGGAAACAGCGAAACGGAATCGAGCAGCTTGCGGATTTCGCCGTCCGCATCGCCATGCCGGAAGATCGGCAATCCAAATGTCGCCTCGGTGATGAACACATCGCACGACACGATCTCGAACGGCGTGCAGGTCGGGTCCGGAGCATCCTTATAGTCCCCGGAGGCGACGATACGCAGGCCGCCATGATCCACCGCGATCTGTGCCGAGCCGAGTACATGGCCTGCGGGATGGAAGCTGACCTCGATCTTGCCGAGCTTGAGAGGCTCGCCATAGGAAATCACCTGCGTCGAGCCAGCGAAATTATCGCCGTAGCGCAGCCGCATGATGTCGAGGGTTTCCTGCGTCGCCAGCACCGCACCATGACCCGGCCGGGCATGATCCGAATGGCCGTGGGTGATGAGCGCCCGCTCCACCGGCCGGACAGGATCGATATGAAAGCCGCCCGGCTTGCAGCAAAGCCCGGCGGCGGTGGGCAACAGGATATCCTGGGGGCGCATGCCGATCATATAGGAGGCGCGGACGGGGTTGGGAGTAGCTCTCCTGCTGGGCGGACGGGAATTGGCGGCGGAACTTGCGCCATCCCCTCGACCTGAGAGGTGCGGCAGCCTACTTTATCGGCGTGGCTCTGATCGAACCCTCATCCCTCCATCCTCTGTTGCCGGATGCGTTTTTGCGCTGGTTTGCCGCGCGCGGCTGGGCGCCGCGCGTGCATCAGCTCGCACTATTGGAAAAGGCGTTCGAAGGCCGCTCGACTTTGCTGATTGCGCCGACAGGCGCGGGCAAGACACTGGCGGGATTCCTGCCGACACTGGTGGAATTGGGATCGCCCAAACCCTCCCGCTCCAGACTCATTTCCACCGGGCGTGACGTCCGGCAGGGCGAAGGCCTCCACACACTTTACATTTCGCCACTGAAGGCGCTCGCGGTCGATATCGCACGTAACCTCGAACGCCCGATCGCCGACATGAAGCTGCCGATCCGGGTCGAGACCCGCACCGGCGACACACCCGCCTCCCGCCGTCAGCGGCAACGGCGCTATCCGCCGGACATCATGCTGACGACGCCGGAGCAGCTTGCGCTGCTGCTGTCGTCCGATGATGCGCCCTATATGTTTTCGTCGCTCAAGCGCATCGTGCTCGACGAACTGCATGCACTGGTTACCTCGAAGCGCGGCGACCTGCTCGCACTCGGCCTCGCACGGCTGTGGACGCTTGCACCGCAGGTAACCGCCATCGGCCTGTCCGCCACGGTGGCCGAGCCCGAGTCGCTGTGCCGCTTTCTGGTGCCGCAAAAACAAGGTGAGACGCGTGCAGCCGATCTGGTGATTGCTGATGCAGGGGCCGCACCGGTCGTCGAAATGCTCGACACACGCGAGCGCCTGCCCTGGGCCGGGCATTCGGCACGCCATGCGCTACATGAAATCTACGATCTGGTGAAGGCGAACAAGACCACGCTGATGTTCGTCAACACCCGCTCGCAGGCAGAGATGCTGTTTCAGGATCTGTGGCGCATCAACGACGACAACCTCTCCATCGCTTTGCATCATGGCTCGCTCGACGTCGCGCAGCGCCGCAAGGTCGAGGATGCGATGGCGGCCGGCAAACTGCGCGGCGTGGTCTGCACCTCCTCACTCGATCTCGGCATCGACTGGGGTGACATCGATCTCGTCATCAATGTCGGCGCGCCGAAAGGTGCTTCGCGCCTGATGCAACGGATCGGCCGCGCCAACCATCGCCTCGATGAACCTTCGCGTGCGGTGATGGTGCCTGCCAATCGGTTCGAAGTTCTGGAGTGCCGAGCCGCCATCGACGCTGTAGCGGAGAACGCGCAGGACACCCCGCCGCTGCGCTCCGGCGCGCTTGACGTGCTGGCGCAGCATGTGCTCGGCCGCGCTTGCGGCGAACCATTCCTTGCGGACGAACTCTATGACGAAGTGCGCAGCGCCGCGCCCTATGCGGAATTGGCGCGCGCCGACTTCGACGACGTGATCGATTTCGTCGCCACCGGCGGCTATGCGCTGAAAAGCTACGAGCGCTTCGCGCGCATCAAGCAGGATAAATCGGGACGCTGGCGTGTCGCCAATCCGAAAGTGCGGCAGAGCTACCGTCTCAATGTCGGCACCATTGTCGAGGAGCCGATGCTGAAGGTGCGTCTCGTCCGCGCGCGACGTGGTGGTAGCGGCGTGACCGGACCGATCGCGCGCGGCGGACGGCTGTTAGGTGAGATCGAGGAGTATTTCATCGAGGGCCTGGTGAGTGGCGATACCTTCGTATTCGGCGGCGAGATCGTGCGCTACGAGGCACTGGTGGAAGATCAGGTCTATGTCTCACGCGCCAACGACGCCGACGCCAAGGTGCCGTCCTACATGGGCGGCAAGTTTCCGCTCTCGACCTATCTCGCCGAGCGCGTGCGCCTGCTGCTCGCGGACCGCAAGGCATGGGCGGCATTGCCCGAGCAGGTGCGCGACTGGCTGTCGCTGCAGGCGGCGTTCTCGCAAGTGCCGGGGCCGCGCGAACTGGTGGTTGAAACCTTCCCGCGCGCCGACAAGCATTATCTCGTCTGCTATCCATTCGAGGGACGCCTCGCGCACCAAACCCTCGGCATGCTGCTGACGCGGCGGCTGGAGCGTGCCCGGGTGCGACCTTTGGGATTTGTCGCCAACGAATACGCGCTGGCGGTCTGGATGCTGGGCGATGCCTCGGCGATGATCCGCAACGGCCAGCTCGATCTCGATGCACTGTTTGATCCTGACATGCTCGGCGACGATCTTGAGGCCTGGCTCGCCGAATCCGCGCTGATGAAGCGCACCTTCCGCACCTGCGCGGTGATCTCGGGGCTGATCCCGCGCCGTTTCGCCGGCGAGGAAAAATCGCGGCGGCAAGTGCTGTTCTCGACCGACCTCGTCTATGACGTGCTGCGCAAGCACCAGCCTGACCATGTACTGCTGCGCGCTGCCCGCGCCGACGCCGCCACTGGCCTTTTGGACATCCGTCGCCTCAGCGATATGCTGGCGCGGATCAAGCGACGAATCACCCATCGGGAACTCGACCGGATTTCCCCACTCGCAGTGCCGGTGATGCTGGAAATCGGGCGCGAGGCGGTCTATGGCGAAGCCTCCGACGAACTGCTGGCGGAAGCCGCCGAGGAACTCGTGAAAGAAGCAATGGCGCGGGACTCATGACGATTGCTTCAGCTACCTCGGCTGCACTGCATGTCGTGCGCGTCGCCGGCATCGACATGATTGCTGATCTTTCTGGTGCGCTGTTCTGGGTCGACGAGCGCCTGCTCGTCGTCTCCGACCTACATCTGGAAAAAGGCTCAAGCTTCGCCACCCGTCGCGTGCTGCTACCACCTTACGACACCGCTGCAACACTGGCGAAACTGCAGGCGGTAATCGCGCGGCACGATCCACGCACGGTGATCGCGCTCGGTGACAGCTTCCACGATCGCGACGCACATCATCGGCTCGATGCGTCCGACCGCGCAACGCTGACGCAATTGCAGGCGCGGCGCGACTGGATCTGGATCGCCGGCAATCATGATCCGGCACTGCCCCGCGATATCGGCGGCACGGTCGCCGATGAAGTCCAAATGGGACCGCTGACCTTCCGTCATGAGCCGACCGGCGCGTATGGTGAAATCGCCGGCCATCTACATCCCAAGGCCCGCGTCAGCCGCCGCGGCCGCTCGATCGAACGGCGCTGTTTCGCCAGCGACGGCGAGCGCGCAGTGA
The DNA here is from genome assembly GCF_000314735.2 of Afipia felis ATCC 53690. Taxonomy (NCBI): domain Bacteria; kingdom Pseudomonadati; phylum Pseudomonadota; class Alphaproteobacteria; order Hyphomicrobiales; family Nitrobacteraceae; genus Afipia; species Afipia felis. The sequence continues at coordinate 1,460,670 of NZ_KB375270.1, forward strand.
TGCCGTCATTCGGCGCCTATACCGGGGGCCTCAGCATCCGCGATGAAGCGTTCCGGGCCATCTTCCAGACCTCCGGCTTCATCGCTCACCTTCTCGGCGACCGTCAGGTTCATCGCATCACCGCTGCTCGGTGTTATTGAGCGACGCGCGAGATCAATCCCGTTTGCGCCTATTGCTCCTCTCCAACAATCGCAAGCCGTTCCGCGAGAACTGCAGCCTGCGTCCGGGAACCGACGCCCAGCTTCCTGAAAATCGTGGAGACGTGCCCCTTGACGGTCTGCTCCGCGATATTCAGTTCGCCGGCAATTTCCTTGTTCAAACGTCCCTGAACGATCATCGACAGGATGCGCATTTGCTGGCCGGATAACCGCGCGAATCGATTTGCAAGATCGAGATCGCCCTCCGCAATCGCGCCACGCCCACCGATGTTCGGAGGAATCCATATTTCGCCACCCAATATGCGGGATACGGCTTCCGCCATCGTCGGTAAGCTCAGTGATTTCGGGATATAGCCCGACGCGCCATATGCGACCGCTCGGCGGATCGTCGTCGGATCCTGCTTGGCTGAAATGATGGCGACCGGCAGCGTCGGATGTTGCGCCAGCAGCATGAACAGGCCGGCGAAGCCTCGCACACCTGGCATGTTCAGATCCCATAGCACGAGGTCGATTTCGCCCGCATGCAGCGTCAGTGTTTGCAGCACCTCGTCGAGCGAGTGACACTCCAGCACCTCGATATTCTCGATGACGCTTCCGAGAGCGGTGCGCAATCCCGCCCGAACAAGCGGATGGTCGTCCCCGATGATAATGCGTGTCGTCATATCAGCCCTTCTTCCATCCCGTCGTTCTGCTTGTGAAGCCGCACGCTGGACAGGAAACGTCGCAACGATGCCGGCTTCACAGGTTTGAGCAGGAGTTCGCAGCCGAGCCCGCGAACAGCCTCGTGGGTTTCGGGGCTGCGGTTACCGGTGACGACGAGCGTCGGCACGTTCAGCGTTTCGTTTTGCAACTTGCGAATGAATTCAAGCCCCGTGCGATGACCATCAAGGTGATAATCCACGAGCGCGACGTCGGGCTTGTGTTTCCGGGTCAGCAATAACGCGGCTTCAATCTCGTTAGCTTCGAGCACTTCATGCCCCCAGCTTTTGAGCAGAGCCGAAAGGCTCCGCAAAACATCGTGCTCATTCTCCAGGCAAAGAACGATCAGGGAATCTCCGGCTACAAGACGCGCCTGTTCTTCCTTCTCACGTTGTGGTGCGGGGCCGTTTGCAACAGGCACGTCCACCGCGAAACAGGAGCCTCGGCCCACCCAGGAACGCACATCGATGTCGTGTCCAAGCAAACGGCAAACTCGTTGCACGATCGCCAGTCCCAACCCCGCACCTTTCTCACTTTGCGCTCCCGATTCAAGACGCAGGAATTCCTGAAAAATCCTGCCCCGATTTTCTTCCGAGATGCCCGGACCCGTGTCCCATACCTCGACGCGGAGCGTGTTTCCCTTCCGCCTGCAGCCCAACAGCACCCTGCCCGTTGTCGTGTAGCGGATCGCATTGGAAAGAAGGTTCTGGATCACACGACGCAGCAGATGCGGATCGCTTGTTACCGTGGCAGAACACGACACGACCTTAAGCTTGATCTCTTTCTGCGCGGCGAGCGGCGCAGCCTCCATCGACAGATCAGACAATAGATCGTTGATCGCGAAGTCGACCGGCTGGGCGCGGACAGTCCCGGAATCATACGCCGACATATCGAGAAGCGTATCGAGAAGATGCCCGGTCGAGTGCAACGCCTTGACGGCGTTCTGGAGCAGATCGCGCTTGTTCTTTTGATTGCGATCCGGAAGTGCGTCGATACGCAACTCCTCGTCCAAGGCTGCCAGAAACAGACGCGCTGCGTTCAAGGGCTGAAGCAGATCGTGACTGACTGCGGCGAGAAACTGGCTTTTTCCCTGATTTGCACGATCAGCCTCGGCTTTAGCCCGAGCCAGATCTTCAGTCCGCTCCATAAGCCCCTCGTTCGCCAAACGAAGCGCAGTAGCGGACCGGTGCCGCTCAGTGACATCCGTATAAGTCGAGACGTATCCGCCGTCTGGAATGCGGTCGTACACGATCTCAAGCACCGTCCCGTCATGTCGGGCCCGTTCGTACACGTAAGGCCAGCGCTGATGATTGAGGTCGCGGTTGACAAGAAGCGCCCTCAGATCCCCCGGTCCGTACTCGCCGCGCTCCATATTGAAGGCGATCAGTTCGGAGAGCGTTCCTCCGACGCGAATGATGTCTCTGGGAAGGTCCAGCAGTTCCAGAAAGCGGCCGTTCCATGCCGAAACGTTCAAATCCTCGTCGAACACGCAGATGCCTTGAGGGACGCTCTCCAGCGCGCCTTGCAGCACACGGCGGTTAAACCGCAGCGCTTCCGAGGCCTCGTCGAGCATCGCCATGGCCGCGCGGCGGGAGAGCGAATGACCTTCGAGATAGGCCGCGACCACAACTCGCGCCGAAGCCGCTCCGATCGCACCGGCCAACAGGTTCTCGGTAAAACGGATTGAATCGACATCAACGAACCCTCCGGCATCGAGCCGGACATCCCCGCCCGATTTGCGTGCCGCTAGATATCCGTCGAATGCCGCAGATCCCCGTTCCGGGCCGACAAACCGCATGGCCAGCGATTTGAGATCTTCAAGACGCAGCACTACAGAGCGCGCGTTGCGCGGATGCAGCCCGCGTATCGCGCCCGTTGAAAACAAAACGGCCTGATTGCGTTCGAGCGTGGATTGCGAGCCGAGATACGAGAGCGCGACGAAGACCAATACGTTGGCGCTCAGGCTCCAGAGCGCGGCATGGGATATCGGGTCAAGCCCATCAATTCCGAACAACGCATGCGGCCGCAACCATGAAATTCCGAACGGCCCCTCTTGCGCGATTAGCAAAATACCGGGCCACATCGACCCTGCAGACGGCAGCAGCAGCGTGTAGGCCCAGATACATAATCCCACGGTGATGCCGGCTGCGGCACTCAGCTTTTTTGCGCGTTGCCAGAACAGACCGCCGATAAAGGCAGGCCCGAATTGCGCCACGGCAACAAACGACAACAGCCCGATAAGGCTCAACGGATAAGCCTTATCCACGGTTCGATACATGAGATACGCCAGTCCGAGGATCACGACGACAGCCGTGCGCCGGACTGTCAACAGTATCGAGGACACCGGAAGATCGCGGATGAAGCCCGGCATTCCGGTCCTGAACAAAAGCGGCATCACCACATCGTTGCAAACCATGGTGCTGAGAGCGACCGAGGTGACGATGACCATGCCCGTCGCAGCAGACAGTCCGCCGATGAAGGCGATGAGACTGAGCACCTGATTTCCGGAATCGACCGGCAACGTAATCACGAACAGATCCGGATCGACGCTTTTTCCAAATCTCAGCAAACCGGCTGCGGCGACAGGAAGAACCGAGATGCTGAAGATCGCGAGATAAAGCGGATAAAGCCAGCCCGCCGTTTTAACGTGCCGCGGCGAATGGTTCTCGACGACCGAGACATGAAAGGCTTGGGGCAGACATAGGAAGGCAATGAAGGACAGTATGACGTTGCTGATCCACGCCGGCTGCAGCGGATCGAACCGCAACAACGTATGCAATTCCGGATGAGACGAAAATTCGGTGATCAGGCCGCCCACGCCGCCGAAGAATTCGAAGACGACGAAAATCGCGATGACAAGAAACACCGCGAGCTTGACGAGGCTCTCGAAAGCAACGGCAAGCATCAACCCGCGATGATGCTCGCTCGAATGAATATGGCGGACGCCGAAAACGATCGAGAACAGCGCCATGGAGGCCGCCACCCCGAACGCCGAATCCTGCAGAAATCCCTTGGCCTGGTACGCGGCGCGTTCAGGAATATCCACGAGCACATCGAAGCTCGTGCCCACAGCCTTCAATTGCAAAGCAATATAGGGCAGCACACCGAGCGTTGCCGCGATGGTCACGAAGGCGGCGAGAAGCTGACTTTTGCCGTACCGCGCCGCGATGAAGTCCGCGATCGAGGTGACGTTTTCGGCCTTGGCGATCTCGATGACTCGGGTCAGAATCTTTCGGCCGAAGACGAGCACCAAAGTCGGCCCGACATAGATAGAGATGAATTCAAACCCGTTCAGGGTGGCGCGGCCGACCGATCCGTAAAAACTCCACGACGTGTTGTAGATCGCTAACGTCAGAACGTATGCCGCCGCCGCGAAGCGGGAGCTGATCGCAGGAAATGACCCGTCCGCCGCCTTCCTGTCAGCCCACCAGGCGATGACGAAAAGCGAGCCGATATAAATCGCGGATGCTGTCAGTATCCACCAGGATTCCAAGATCCCCCACCCTCAGCCCATCCCCGGAAGGATTCCATCAGGCTGAATTCCCGCATGCAAGCCCAACTATGAGAACGCCCGCACTTTGAGTGCGGTGCGACAAGGCGACGGCTCTATTCCGGCCTTCCGGTCCGGGCAGCATTCCAATGAGGGTACGGCTCCCCGGCAACGGAAAATGGTACGCATATCGACCCGACGAGCGGGCAAAGCGGCTGATGTATCACGGTGATTTCTCCCCATCCGGTGCGCCTGTTGCCGGCGCATCCCGGCCCGATATACACGGCGGGGTCCTACAAGGCGTCACCTACATTCCGTCCAACGGACCCACCTACTTTGGTAGGGCCATGCCCGCGGGAAGCTTGGAAAGGTGACGCAATCAGGCGGCACGAACGACGGAGAGAAACTGGTCGACCTGAAGCCGCAAGGACTCTGCCTTACCCAGCAAATCCTTGGCAAAACCGGAGACCACAGATGATGCCTTGCCGACTTCACCGGAAGTATCCGTCAACTCCATGATGCGCGCAGTGATATGGTCGGCGCCTTTCGCAGCCAATGCAACACTGTCCGAAATCGTTCGCGTCGCGGCCTGCTGCTCTTCGACCGCGCTCGCCATGGTGGCCGCCGCGAGATCGACGTTGTCGATAGTCGAGCCGATTTCACGAATGGCTTGCACCGCGCTGTTGGTGGCATCCTGAATGGCGGTCACCTGACTGCCAATGGTCTCTGTCGCTTCGGCCGTCTTGTTCGCCAGTTCTTTCACCTCGGAGGCGACGATAGCAAACCCCTTGCCTTGCGCACCAGCCCGCCCCGCTTCGATCGTCGCATTGAGCGCGAGCAGATTCGTCTTGCGCGCGATCTGATGGATCAACATCACCACCTCGTTGATCCGCGTCGCATCCTGCGCCAGACCGTCAATCGTGCGATTGGCGATCCGCGCGCTTTCGGCAGCACTCGACGTCATGTTGGACGAAACCTGCATCTGTCTCGATATCTCATGGATGGTGCTCGAGAGTTGTTCGGCCGAGCTTGCCATCGTCTGCATCTGTTGGCTGGATTCCATCACGCTATGAGACGCCGAGAGAGCCTGCTCATTGGCGCTTGTAGACGAGAGCGACATGCTATCGGCCGCCGCGCTCAATTCATTCGCAGATAGAACGAGCGTCTGGATCAGCGCTCGGACCTCGGTATCGAAACACGTGACCGCGCTTTCGAGCGCTGCACCGCGCTGACGCTGGCGTTCGAGCGATGCACGCTTCTCCTTCTCCAGTCCTTCGTTGCGAACCGCGCTTTCCTTGAACACAAGAACCGCGCGCGCCATCGCCCCGATTTCGTCGCCGCGTTCGGCGCCTTCGACGTCGGTGGAAAGATCTCCGGAAGCCAGTCTCGACATCATATCCGTCAGGCGGGATATCGGCTTCTTGATCGCCGCAGTCAGCTTGAGCGTCACCGCGGTGAGAGCCACGGCGAAAAACAGGATCAGGATCACAGACCCCCTTCCCGCAGAGGAAATTTTCGAGATGAAACCATCGAAGGTCTCGCTGCGCGCGGCGTCAGACTCAGCACCGAGTTGTTCGATCGCACGGTCGAGGGCAGAAAACGCATCTTCGGCCGGCGCCATGAAAGTCAACCCGAGCGCGGCGTCGGAGGCCATCATCTCGGCTGCGCCCGTCGCCTGTTCATCCCATGTCTTGATGCCGGTATCGAGACGATGCGCCGCCTGAGAGTCCGTTTGGGCCAGCACATCGCGTTGCTTGCGCACATCTTGAATGAAACGCGCAAGCTCGTTTCGCCGCTTGTCGATCGTGCCCGCATTTTGTGAGTTCGCCGAGTACGCCGCGATATCGTATAGTTTGGTTTGAGCGCGGCTGATATCGGAGCGGAGCTTGGAGACCTGTTGCGCACGTGCAAACGCTACCTGATTGAGATACTCGACATCCGATCGCAGGCTTTGCAGGATCAAATAGGAGCCGAAGGCGAGAGACGAGAGCCCAAGCACAGCAAAAAAAGGCGCAATCGATAATTTCTTCGCAAGAGATGCGTTTGCAATCCAGGCTTTCATCTTTCGCCTCGGCTTCATATTCATTTTTTGAAAATATTACTTGTAAATTCCGACGCCGCAGATCTGATCGCCGATGCCGCGAACGAACGAAGTTTTGGCGTCAATCTTCTTGGTGGTGGGATTCATCCACATGTAATCAACCCACCCTTCCTTCTTGTCGGCAACGACCTGCTTCATTTCCCCGCCGAAAAGCTTTCCGTTCGCGTCCTTGATCTGCAGCAGGTCACGCCCGATCAGAGCCGGGTTGTTGCCGTGAGCCGTCCAGTGGCCGTCGGTCTTGTTGAAACAGAACAGGTAAAGGTCGCGGTCTACGAAATTGGTCTTGTCGTTTGTGAAATCGGCCAGCGCCTTTTCCTTACCAGCCTCTTTGTAATGTTTTTCGGCCTTGTTCATCAGCTTGACCGCATCTTCCGCATTTCCCTTGTCGGCAGCAGATGCGGCACCGATCTGCAAACATGCGGCTGCAGCAAGTACGAAAAAAAATTTCGAGCAATTCATATTCGGCTCTCCATTCGAGGCGGTGGCCCTCTCGACCATCCGCACCGATAAACTCTTGGAGCGCCGTTAAACGCAGCTTAATAACATACCTCTCGACCCCCATACCTTAGGTCCGAAAGTGCTCATACAATATGGGGATGCCACATCAGGACTCGCCATGATGTTTCGGACATGTCTGCCTTCATAAAGCAGCGCGGCTCACATCATCCGAGAAAAGACGACACAAGCTGCGTGAACTTCGCGGCTGCCTCGACATTTGAAATGTGCGCGGCTTCGATGATTTCCAGTCTTGCGTTTGGAATTTTCGACTTCAACAATTCGGCAGCTGGAATGGGCGTCGACTTGTCATGTTCGCCAGCGATAATCAACGTCTGGCACGCGATCTGCGGAAGCAATTCCCGCTGATCGAGCCTGCTCAGTGTCTCGCAACAGCCTGCATAGGTAGTGGGGTCGGTCGATATCAGCATCTGACGCAGCGAAGCGACGATATCGGGATGGCTTTGACGGAATCCTTCCGTCAGCCAGCCCGCGAGCACCGCATCCGCAATCGACGCCAGGCCACTTTCCTGAACGGCCTTGATACGATTGAGCCAGTTGGTCGGATCGGCGACATAGGACGTCGTGTTCGACAGAACGAGGCGCTCGATACGCTCCGGCGCCATCACTGCCATCCACTGGCCGACGATGCCACCCAGAGAAATGCCGCACCAGTGAGTCTTATCGACGCCGAGATGATCCAGAATAGCAACGGCATCCTTGCCGAAACGCTCGACCGAATAGCCCGCGTTCGACGCTGCGGACTTTCCGTGGCCACGTCGATCATATCGGATGACGCGAAACCGCTCGGTCAGCGCTGCCATTTGCGGCTGCCACATCTCGAGCGAACATCCCATTGAGTTCGAGAGCATCAGGGATGGCGCATCTTTTCTGCCGTCCACCTGCACATTGATGGCGCAGCCATCCACATCAATAATAGGCATAACGCTCCTGGATCAGGAAAAATCGAACGGTGCGGAAGTTCTCAGGACACCCAGACGTTGGGCACGATGTCGGAGGAATATCCGCTCCGGAATGTATTGGTCGCGCCACTGGCGTCGAACGAGTGGCGATTGATCGCGCCAATATTTCCACCATAGAGATGAAGGCTGACGGACGGTTTGGACTTCAACCCGTTGGACACCTTGTGAATGTCACCGATCGCCGGCGACACCATGTCGATCGCGCCGGACTCCAGCACCTCAAGCCCGCCGGTTTCATGAAGCAGCCCCTCTCCCCACTCGTAGCGCTGGGAGACTTCCGACCCACGCAGGACCCCGATGATACCCCAGACCGTGTGATCGTGGATCGGAGTCTGCTGGCCCGGTCCCCACACAAAGCTGACCAGTGAAAAACGCTCCAGCGGATCGCAATGCAGAAGGTATTGCCGATAGCTTTTTTCGTTGGGCTCAGCGAACTGCGACGGCAACCACTCATCCTTCGCGAGGAGCTGCTGCATCAACGGGCTGGCTTTCTTGAGCATGTCTGGCTCGTCCAAACCTTCGCCCGCCAGCCGCGTCATGTCAGCGATGAAATCCCTCAAAGGTTGAATGCTCGCCATTTCGATCTTCCTTACTGTCTTGAATCTCTCATCCGGCCCCCATGCATTCAAGCCGGGTGGTTGTCGGAACGACCGAGAATCCATTGTTGAATGTCGCGGAGAAGCAGTCGCATTGTCTATTTCATTATTCTCAAGGACTTTTCTGCATTGAACAACAATCGACTGTCATCCGGCAAGATGCCGTCCTGATGCCCATTACTTTTTGAACTGCGCTCCTTCCAGCTCCAGAAATATTCGGTACGCATTCCCCCGGTTGTTACTCTCGAATGCGGGCATGTCTTTGTACTTCGACCAATCCGTCGCCGCATAGGCGGTGTCGAAATCCGTCCAGTTGGCAACCGCTTTTTCCATGGCGCCGCGAACATAGGCCAGATAATCGCGCGTGAACGAGATCGCCTCCTTGGCTGCGGCCGATGGCTTGCCGTGCCCCGGGATGATGTATTTCGGATCGCGCGCAAGGACGTCGTTGAGAGCCTTCAGCCACTGCGACGTATTGACGTCGTCGCTGTTCACGAACGGAACGCGTCCGTTCTGAACAATGTCGCCGGCAAACAGAACGCCGTCAGGCTCAACCATCATCATGATGTCGTTGCTGGAGTGCGCCGGACCCGCATAAAACAGCGAGAATCGCTTTCCACCTAGCGCAATGGTCATGCGATCGTCAAACGTCACATCTGGTGGAACAACGCGTGTCCTGTCGTTGACCCAGGGCGCCAGCGCATCCTTGCGCTGATCGAGTCTCGAACCGGCACGATCGTCTGCATTGTCCCCCTGCTCACCGTATTCTGAAGACCGCTCCTGCGCCACGATGATCGCTTTCGTATGGTCGCGGAACGCCTGCAGGCCATAGATATGATCTGCGTGGTAGTGGCTCATCACGACATATCGCACGTCCTCATGTGTCCGCTTTCGGATGTCCTGAAGCATCGCCCAGCCGAGTGATGGCGTGCCCAGCGCATCGAACGCCACAACGCCACCACCGGTCAGAACATATCCGGCATTTGACGTGTTGCCCTGGTTTTCCTTGGTAGGAATTCCGGTATTGCCGATGGTGTAGAAAATATCGTGGCCAGGGACCTGTTCGAATTGAATGGGCTGGTTCAGGGGAGCGTATTCGGCGCCTTCCTCCACCGCCGAAATCGGGCCATTCATCCCCAGCACAAACGCGATGACCACCAGCAGTTTGCCCCCGAGCTTCCGCCTCATGAACGTCTATCTCCTCGCCCTGTTTTTATATTAGCTTGTTCTAAACAAGCACTCGCGAGGTTTGCCGTCAATCGGAGCAGCCCTGCTGCGCAAGCGATTCGGGTAAGCGTCTGACGCCTGCGAGGACACACTTCGATCCAGATGTCGGAACGCAATCGGAAGGGAGATGCCTCAATCCGACGCTTGGGAGACAACCATATTCGCGCCGAGGTGGGCGCTCGCCGTCAAAAGGCGCGTCAAGCTATATGACTGGCTGGGGCGGGAGGATTCGAACCTCCGCATGGGGGAATCAAAATCCCCTGCCTTACCACTTGGCGACGCCCCAACAGATCAGACGGTGCCCCCGAGACGGGGATGCCCGGCGCGCCTGTCAGGATAGACCTGACGTGTTTCGCACCACGCGTTGTCTATAGGCACCGCGCCGTGGTTTCAACCGCCAAAAGCGAGGTTTACGCGCGAAATTGTGCTGAAATATCAGAGAAATGAGCCGTTTTGCGGCCCCACGCGCGAGCTATGATGGTTTGCAGTCGGCTGGGTAAAACACATTGAAACTTGATTGGCTCAATGGCTTTCGGGCAAAGCACCCGATACTGACAACGACAAAAATACGGTGAGGGGGAAAATGCTGGATATCTCTTTGGGCAGTGCGCTGCTGGCGGGCCTGCTCTCATTCATTTCGCCGTGCGTTTTGCCGATCGTGCCCCCCTATTTTGCCTGGATGGCCGGCGTCAGTTTTGACGATCTGCGCGATGGGAGGACCGAACGCTCCCAGTTGCGTCTGGCCGCGATCGCTATCGCATTCGTTCTCGGATTCACCACGGTCTTCGTCGCATTTGGCGCGACGGCGAGTTTAATCGGGAAGACCGTCGCGCAATATTTCGACACACTGTCCGTCATTGCCGGCCTCATCATTATCGTGATGGGCCTGCATTTCCTCGGCTTGTTTCGTATCGAATTTCTTTATCGCCAGCTCCGCATGAACGTCGACCGGAAGCCGGCCGGTTTGCTCGGCGCCTATATCGTCGGCCTGGCGTTCGCCTTCGGCTGGACGCCATGCGTAGGGCCGATCCTGGCAGCCATTCTTCTGATTGCGAGCAGCGCGGGCTCCGCCATGCACGGAGCACTACTTCTGACGGCGTATTCCCTCGGGATCGGCATCCCTTTTATTCTGGCCGCAATCTTCATGGGACGATTTATGCACTTGTTTTCCCGCTTTAAAATGCATCTTGATAAGGTCGAGAAAATCGCCGGCGGTCTTCTTGTGCTGACGGGCATCCTCTTCGTCACCGGGAAGATGTCCGAGATTTCAAACCTGCTGATCAAAATGTTCCCGGCGTTCCAGACACTCGGGTAGGAGCTGAAAATGTTGAGAACTTCGATGATGGCGGCGTGCCTGGCTCTCTTCACGCTCAACGCGGCTCACGCAGGCGAGGTCGGCGAGGATGGATTGCATCGCGAGCCGTGGTTCTCGGTGACGTTCAAGGATATCGCCGAGGACATCAAGTCCGCAGCCGCGGAAGGCAAACGTCTGGTCATCATCTACGAACAGCGCGGCTGCATCTATTGCAAAGAAATGCACGAGAAGGTGCTGTCCGACCCGGAGGTCCGCGATTACGTCCAGAAGAATTTCATGGTGGTGGAATATAATCTGTTTGGCGACGAAGAGGTGACGGACCTCGATGGCACCAAGCTCACCGAGAAAACTGCCGCCCGCAAATGGGGCTTTATGTTCACGCCGACGATCGTGTTTCTTCCCGAGACCGCGCCGCAGAATACAACCGTCAGGGATGCTGCCGTCGCGACGATGCCGGGCGCCTTCAAGAAGGGCACGTTCCTCGACCTTTTCCATTGGGTACGAGAAAAGAAGTACGAGACCGGCGAGTCCTTCCCGAACTACCACATTCGCATGTCCAAGGACCGAGCGGCGAGCGCAAACGACTGAGACCGAGGCGTTTCGACGGATATGTCAGGCACTTGCCGTTAGACAGATCGTGGATGGGTAAGCGCATCACGCGCAGATATCAAAGATCGAAATCTCAAAAAACAATTGGGCCGCCCATGCATGATGGACGGCCCATAACGGTCTCTCGACCCACAGGTCGGATGTCTTCAGGCATCCTTTGAAGGCTTGAGAAACTTGAAGTCGCACCCCTCGTCCGCGCCGAGGATTTCCTGCGCGTAGAGTTTTCCGTATCCCCGCTCCGGCACCGGCGGCTTGAACGGACCGGCAGCGGCTTTGCGCTTGGCGAGTTCTTCAGGAGAGACAAGAAGATCAATCGCACGGTTCTTTACCGACAGCCGGATGCGGTCGCCGTTGCGGACGAACGCCAGCGGTCCGCCGGATGCAGTGTCGGGCGTGATGTGCAGGATGACGGTGCCGAATGCGGTGCCGCTCATACGGGCATCCGACAGGCGCACCATGTCCTTGATGCCCTTGGAGGCGAGCTTCTTCGGAATTGGAATGTAACCCGCTTCCGGCATGCAGCTTGCCGAGAACGGACCGGCGTTCTGCAACACGAGATAATCGTCAGGATTGACGTCGAGGTTCGGGTCGTCGATCCGCTTCGCCATATCTTCCAGCGAGTCGAAAACGACCGCCCGGCCCTCACCCTCGAACAGCTTTTCGTCGGCCGCCGAACGCTTGAGGATCGCGCCCTTCGGCGCCAGGCTGCCGAACAACGCTACCAGACCGCCGACCGGCTCGATCGGATTGCTGGCGCTCGCGACGACGTCATGATCGACCCAACCATCATCGGCTGCCAGACGCTCTCCGAGAGTCTCGCCGGTGATGGTCAGGCAATCGAGATGAAGGCTGTCCTTGATCTCCCGAAGAACCGCGCCGACGCCGCCTGCCGCGAAGAAGTCTTCCATGTAGTTGGCGCCGGTCGGCTTCAGATTGACCAGCACCGGCGTCGTGTCGGAGAGTTCGTTCAACCGGTCGAGCGAAATCGAGATGCCAGCGCGTCCCGCGATAGCGGTGAGATGAATGATCGCGTTGGTCGAACCGCCGATGGCGAGCAGAACGCGCAACGCGTTCTCCACCGACTTCTCGGTGATGATCTTGTCGGGTGTGCGCCCGCTGCCGATCAGTCCAACGGCGGCGATGCCAGTGGCTTCCGCCGCGCGCAGACGATCCGCATGCACCGCCGGAATCGCGGCCGTTCCCGGAATCATCATACCGAGCGCTTCGGCGATGCAGGCCATGGTCGAAGCCGTGCCCATCACCGCGCAGGTGCCGCTGGTGGTCGAAAGACGGCCTTCAATCTGATTGATCTCGTGATCGTCAACCGTGCCTGCGCGATATTGCGCCCAGAAGCGGCGGCAGTCCGTGCAGGCACCAAGCCGTTCGCCCTTGTGGCGGCCGGTCATCATCGGCCCGCCGACAAGCTGGATCGCGGGACGTCCCGCCGAAAGTGCACCCATCAACTGTGCAGGCACAGTCTTGTCGCAACCGCCCATCAGCACGACGGAGTCCATCGGCTGGGCGCGGATCATCTCCTCGGTGTCCATCGACATCAGGTTGCGGAAGCGCAGACTGGTCGGGTTGAGGAACACCTCGCCGAGCGAGACCGTGGGGAATTCGAGCGGCAGGCCGCCCGCTGCAATCACGCCGCGTTTAACGGCGTCCAGCATTTCAGGGAAATGCCGGTGGCAATTGTTGAAGCCGGACTGCGTGTAGGCGATGCCGACCGTCGGCCTCGCCAGCATCTCATTGGAATATCCCATCGACCGGGCGAAGGACTTGCGCAAATAGAGCGCGAAATCCTTGTCGCCGTAATTGGTCAATCCGTTGGCAAGGCCACGGACAGTCTCGTCACTCATTGGTGTTTTTATCCTAGATCAGGCGCGTCTTGATGAACTTGGCCTCGAGGTAATCCTTGATGCCGATGCTGCCGCCTTCGCGCCCCATGCCGCTTTCCTTGATGCCGCCGAACGGCGATTCCGCGGAAGCGATGGCCACTTCGTTCACGCCCACCATGCCGACTTCTAGCACTTCCGCAGCCAGAGTCGCCGTCCGGAGGTTTCGTGAAAAGACATAGCCGGTCAGGCCGAAAGGCGTTGCATTCGCGCGTTCTACCACCTCTTCGAGCATCTTGAAACGCGCAATCGGAGCGATCGGCGAGAACGGCTCGTCCTGCATGATGCGGGCCTCGTCCGGCACCTCACCGAGCACGGTCGGCTCGTAGAAATAGCCGCGCAGGAAGCCGGCAGGCACCCTGCCGCCGGTCAGCACCTTGGCGCCCTTCTCGATCGCGTCCGCGACAAGCTTCTTGGCGTGGTCGAGACCGCGCGCATTCGCCATTGGGCCAAGCGTCACGCCGTCCTGATCGAAACGGCCGATCTTGAGCTGCTTGGCGACATCGACGAACACCTTCGCAAAGCGATCATAGGCGGCATCCTGAACGTAGAAACGGCTCGGCGACGCGCAGACCTGTCCGCAATTGCGGAACTTGCCGCGCGCGCAGGCCTCGGCCGCCGCCTCGACATCCGCATCCTCGAACACGAGAACCGGCGCGTGGCCGCCAAGCTCCATCGTCGCCTTCTTCACGCCGTCGGCACACAGATGCAGCAACTGCTTGCCGACCGGGGTCGAGCCGGTCAATGACACCTTGCGCACGATCGGCGACGCGATCAGCTGCTGTGCGATCCGTGACGAATTGCCGGTCACCATGTTGACCACGCCGGGAGGAATGCCCGCGTCGTGGCAGGCGCGCAAGATCGCCGCAGCGCTCGCAGGCGTTTCGCCCGCGGGCTTCAGGATCACCGAGCAACCTGCCGCCAGCGCCGCCGCGATCTTGCGCGCTGGCAGAAGCGCCGGGAAATTCCACGCCGAGAACGCCGCGACCACGCCGACTGGCTGATAGATCACCGCCATGCGGGTCGCCGCATCGCGGCCCTGATAGGCTTGGCCGAAAATGCGCTTGGCTTCCTCGCCATACCATTCGAACTGCTCGGCACAGGCCGCCCATTCGCCCTTGGCTTCGGCAAGCGGCTTGCCCGCCTCAGTCGCCATCACGACGCAGAGTTCGTCGATCCGCTCAAGCAGGATATCCGAGACCTTGCGCAGCTTCGCAGCGCGCTCCCATGGCGGAGTATTCCGCCAGGTTTCAAAACCCGTCTGCGCGGCAGCGAGCGCCTGATCGATATCCTCCGGCGTTGCATCGGGAATGTGGCCGATGGTTTCGCCGGTCGCCGGATCGAGCACACCCTTCTTCTGGGAACCCGTCCCCCAGGTCCAGCGGCCGCCGATGTAAAGTCCGTAATTGCGCTCGTGATACATGTTCGCTTCCGTTACAAATCCTGCTGCAGCCACTGGTCCTGAACGTTCTCGCACCAGTTGCCGACATTCCATTCGCCCCACGCGCCAAGCTCGCTGAGCGGATCCTCGCCCGCATAGACCGGCACATGCAGGACGCTCAGGCCCTGATGCGCGTGAGCCTGTTCCAGAGCGGCCTTGAGTTCATCCGCCGTCCAGCCGCCATGGATCGCCTTCACGCCACCGACAGCCGAGGCGAGTTGGACGTAATCCACCGGCACCGCATCGTTGGTCCGGAACTCCTTGCCGTATTGCGCTAACTGCAGGCTGGTGATGGCCGCCATTCTGCGATTGTCGAAGATCACGACCATGCCGTGCACACCGTGCTCGACGGCATCGATCAGGATCTGCGGGTTCATCATGAAGGAGCCGTCACCCGTGAAGGCAATGCCGTAGCGCGGAGACAATGTACCGGCCGCCGCGAGCAGCGCGCTGGTCGCAAAGCCCATGTAGGACGCGCCGCTTTCGGTGAAGGTATCGCCGGTCTTATCGTCTTCCACGATCTGGAAGCCGTTAGCCTGCACGTTGCCCGCATCGAAATACTTCGCTGCACCGATACGCTTGGCAAAATCAGCCACCACCTTGATGGCGGCCGGTTGCGCCAGCGCGGGGCGCTGCCAGACGGCGTCATTGATCGGCGCAGCCGCATAACGCTCGGCCTTGTAATCCGTCCATTCTTTCTTCTTCGCGGCGCACGCCTTCAGCCAGCTTTGCTTGGCGGCTTCGTTGGCCGACGTCCGGCCTGCGAGACGCTTGGACAACGCGTCGGCGATCACCGAAATGTCGCCGATCAACGCCGTGGTGTGGTTGTAGTGCGTCGCGTCGGCGATATCGCCGTTGATATTGATGACATGACGCGCGGATTTGTAGCCGATGCCGGAGCAATCCGCCTGACACACCGCGCGCGATCCGATCACGATCACGAGGTCTGCGTGGCGCATCGCGTGATTGCCCGAGATCGAACCCTTCGAGCCGCCGACATGCATGTTCTTCGGATCGTTGTCCGCTAGCACGCCCGTCGAGCCCGGCGACGTCACGACGACGGCACCCGCAGCTTCCGCAAGACGACGGATCGCGGCATCATGTCCGCGCGTGCCTCCACCAGCCTTGATCATGACGCGGGCATGCCCTTCGATCAGATCGCAGGCTTCGTCATATGCGCGCGTATCGGCCGGCGCGACAGCCGGCAGCACCGGCCGCTCCGGCAGCGATCCAAGATTGACCTCGGTCTGCACCGGCTGCGTGTTGATTGGCAGCATCAGATAGAACGGGCCGGCCTTGTAAGGATGGAACACGCGGTTTGCACCGCGACGCAGGGCTTCGCGCAGCGCCTGCGGCGTATGCAGGGTGTAGGACTCCCCCATATCCGCCGTCATGCGTCCGAACACGCCCTGTGCAGGCTTCGGCACCTGCTGCATGTTGTAGCCTTCGCCGTAGGTCGTCTCGTCACCATAGATGTGATAGACGCCGACGCCATTCGAAGCCGCCGCCAGCGATCCGGCCAGCGCCTGCAGCGCGCCCGGACCGATGGAGGTGATGACGGCAGGCGTTTCACCATAGGTCCAGCGCAGCGCCGTCGCCGCGTGGGCCATTTCAACCTCGTTGCGACAGTTGATGGTGCGCGTGACGCCTTCCGCATCGTAAATCGCCAGGACGTTCGCGATATCGGTCGAACCATGACCGAAGATCGCGAAAAACGTCCGGACGCCCTGCTTCAGAAGCCCCAGAACAAGGGCTTCGGACAGCGACAGTTCAGCCGACTTTTCCAGCGTGCCGTCAGCCAATGCATCGCTTAACGAACCGGCCTTGGCGATCGCACGGGCGCGCTTGTGCACGGCCGCTTCTTTCGACGATCCACCGGTCTTCGCCGTTTCCGTGATGCGTTCTGGCGTCACTACCGCAACGTTGCTCATGTCGCTATCCTTCTCAATTCAACAGACGTTACTCGGCAGCCTGCATTTCCGCGTGGGGATTATTCCACGCGAGCGTTTCATCGGTTTCGACAAAGCCGGCAGCCAGCTCCGCCCTCGCGACATCCATGTCGATGGCACCGACCCAGCGACCAACAACCAGCGTCGCGATGATGTTGGAGGTCAGGTTGGTCGCCGCGCGGATTTCGGCCATGAAACGGTCGACGCCGAGCAGCAGCGCGATGCCCGCCACCGGGACTGCGTTGACGACCGGCAGCGTCGCTGCCAGTGCGACGAAACCACCGCCCGTCACACCCGCCGCACCCTTCGAGGTGAACAGCATCACGAACAGCACAGCGAGCTGATGCCAGATCGTCAGTTCGACGTTGAACGCATGGGCCAGGAACAGAACCGCCATGGTCATGTAGATCGCGGTACCGTCCATATTGAAGGAGAACCCGCCCGGCATGACCAGACCGACCACTTCCTTCGACACGCCGAGCTTTTCCAGCTTCTGCATGCAGCGCGGCATCATCGTTTCCGCCGAAGTCGCGGCAAAGACGAAAATAATCTCGTCCTTGAAGTAGTTCATCACCCGGGCGATGCTGAACCCGCATAGTCGCAGGAAGCCACCCAGCACGACCACCACGAACAGGATGCTGACGATGTAGATCGAGGCAACGAGCTCGCCGAGGTTAAGCAGCGTCTTCGGGCCATACTTGCCGACAGTGAACGCCATCGCGCAGAGAGCTGCGATCGGCGCATAGTACATGATGATCCGCACCATGCCGAACAGCGCCACCGACGCGGCATCCAGGAACGAGATGATCGGCTTGCCGCGTTCGCCGGAGAAACTCAGAGCGAAGCCGAGCAACACCGCGATGAACAGCACCGGCAGGATGTCACCATGCACGAACGGTTCGACGAATGACTTCGGCACGATCGACACGAAGAAGTCGGTCAGCGTCATGTTCTGGGCAACCTTCGCGTACGACGCGACGGTGTTGATGTCGAATGAGGCCGGATCAGCGTTGATGCCCTGGCCGACCTTCCACACATTGCCGACGATCATGCCGATGATCAGCGCGAGCGTGGAAGCGATCTCGAAGTAGATCAGCGCCTTGAGACCGACATTCGCCACTTTGCGGATGTCGCCCATCTTGGCGATGCCGATGACGATGGTGGTGAAGATGATTGGCGCAACGACGACCTTGATGGCGCGCACGAAGACATCGCCATACGGCTTCAACTGAATGCCAAGGTGCGGATAAAAATGGCCGATCGCCGCACCGACGAGCACGGCGATGATAACCTGAACATAAAGCTTGCGATAGAAAGGACGTTTCTCTCCCGCCTTTTTCGCGGCGAGCGCCTTCGCCATCGCAACGTCATTTTTATTATCAACCAAAGTTGCCGTCATTGACTTTCCTCCTCCAATTCCCCAATCAGAGCGTTACGCACCCAACGGTGCTTCGATGCGCTTCTTCGCGAGCGCTTCCAGTATCTTCTCCGGCGTCGCCGGAAGAGACGTGATGCGGACGCCGATGGCGTCGTAGATAGCGTTCATGACAGCCGGGATCGTCGGCACCATCGCCGGCTCACCGATGCCTTTAACTCCGAGCGGCCCGATCGGATCGGGATCCTCGACGATCACCGAAGTGACATGCGGCACGTCGACCGAGGTCGGCAGGATGTACTTGGCGAAGCCGGGCGTCGTGGTGTGCCCTTGCGCCAGCTTGTAATCCTCCATCAGGCCCTGCCCGAGCGCCTGCACGATGCCGCCTTCGATCTGCCCTTCGACACCGCGCGGATTGACGGCGCGGCCGACGTCGTGCGCGGCCCAGACGCCGAGAACCTGCACCTCGCCGGTGAGCGTATCGACTTCAACCTCAGCCACCTGACAGCCAAACACATAAGCCTGCCAGGGCGTGCCGCTGCCATCGACTGGATCGAGGCCGGTGTGATGCGCGGTGAAGTTGGCGGAGCCAACCACGACGACGCCGCGCTTTTTGATGTGCTCGACGGCGTCAGCCATCGTCTCGCGCAGATTGGTCTCGTTTGCCCAGACGTAGCCGTTTCCGGTCTCGATCGTCTCGGGCGGAACATCCCACATCTCGGCTACGGCGCTGACGAAACGGCCTTTCGCTTCGCGGCAGGCCATCGCCACCGAGTTTCCGATCATGTAGGTTTGGCGCGTCGCGCCGGCGTGTGCCGCTTCCGGCGAGCGCGCGGTATCGTTGTCGCCGATCACCACGTTCTCGGGCTTCACGCCGATTTCTTCCGCCGCGATCTGCGCCAGCACGGTGAGAATGCCTTCGCCGATCTCGGTGACGCCGGTCACGATCTTCACCGTGCCGCCGTCGTCGATCTCGGCCCAGGTTCCGGCCCGGTCGACTGCCGCAGTTCGTGCAATGCCGTACCAGCCGCCGGCCATGCCGCGGCCGCGTTTCTTCACGCTCATGCTGCACCTCGCTGCTTTACAGGCTCGGGCGCGGCGACAGGCTCGCGCGGCGTCACGGTGCACGGAGGACGCGTTCCCTCGCCGCCAAGGTCGGAGCGCTTGTCGCCACGAACATTCGGCGTGCCGCTTTCCCATCGGGATGCATCACGGGCAGCAACCAAAACCTGCTCCATGCTGCACGAGTTGAGGATATGCTTGGTGTGCGTCCGGTCCCCGGTGTGCATCACGTTCTTCAAACGCAATTCGAACGGGTCTATACCCAGACGCTCGGCGCAGAGGTCGAGGTGGGATTCGGTCGCGAATTGCGATTGCAGCGACCCGAATGCACGGAAAGCACCGGACGGCGTGTTGTTGGTGTAGACGCCGTAGGTGTCGATCTGGAAATGCGGAATGTTGTACGGCCCGCCGCCCAGGATCGCGCCCTTGCGGATCACGCCTTCGGTCGACATGCCGTAGGCGCCGCCGTCGTAAATGATCCGAATTTGCGAGGCGACAATCTTGCCGTCCTTGGTCAGGCCCATCTTATAGGTGGTGCGGGACGGATGGCGCTTGGCTGTGGTCGCGATCGATTCCTCGCGGGTGAATACCAACCGCACGGGTCTGCGGGTCTTCATCGCGAGCAGCGCCAGCATGCCCTGATAGATCATGTCTTCCTTGCCGCCAAACCCGCCGCCCACCGGGCTCATGATCATGCGGATCTTATTGATCGGCAGATTGAGGATGCGCGACAGCATATGGCGGTGATGCGTGATGTTCTGGCTCGGCGAATGAACCGTAACGACACCGTCGTGATCGACATAAGCGACGCCCGCCTCGGTTTCGAGATAGGCATGCTCGACCTGTTGGGTCTCGTAGGTCTGCTCGACGATCACATCCGACTGCGCGAAACCGTCTTCGACGTTGCCGTTGCGGATCGGGATGTGTTTGACGAGATTGTCCTGGGCGTAATCGTGAACCACAGGAGCGCCCGCGACCATTGCCTCGTCCGGATCAAATACCGCCGGAAGCAACTCGTATTCGACCTTGATTTTTTTGACAGCTTCGCGCGCCGCGGCCAGCGTCTCGGCAGCGACCGCAGCGATCTGCTCACCGACATAACGCACCTTGTCGCGCGCCATGATCGGCTGGTCGGCGACGAACACGCCGAATCCATCCTGCCCCGGCACGTCGGCACAGGTGACGATCCCCTCGACGCCCATTACCGCTTCGGCGTCCGTGGTATCGATCGAAACGATGCGCGCGTGCGGATGCGGGCTGCGCAGAACCTGCACATGCAGCATGCCCGGCAGAACCATGTCGCCTGCGTAGCGCAGCGCGCCGGTCACCTTGGACGGCGCATCGATACGGCGAACGTTGACGCCGATATACTTGCCGTCTTCCATGTCCAGATCGTCGAACGCATTCGCCGACAGCTTGCCGTTGAGGAAATCGCGCGCCATTTCCACGGCGTCGAAAATCTTCTGATAACCGGTGCAGCGGCAGATGTTGCCGCCAAGCCGCTCCCGGATTTCATCGCGGTCGGCATCCGGATTGAGGCGCAACGCTGCCGTGGCGGCCATCACCATGCCCGGGATGCAGTAACCACACTGGCTTGCGCCGGCCTTGTGAAAGGCTTTCTGCACGGCCGACATCTCGCCGGACCTTGCAAGGCCCTCGACCGTCTCGACGGTCTTGTCTTTGAGTTTCGCGGCCGGAAGCAGACACGACTTCACCAGCGCGCCATCAACGAAGACGGAACACGTGCCGCATTCACCGGCGCCGCAGCCCTCCTTGGTGCCGGTCATGTTCAGGTCGTCGCGCAGGAAATCGAGAGCGCGCTGCGACGGATCGACGTTCTTTTTGACGCGGCGGCCGTTAACGGTCGCCTCGATGGACAACAGGTCAGCCATTGGCGACCTCCTCTGCAATCGCGCAGGCGTTGTCATTTGCGCCTGCTTTCTTCATAGCCTTCGCAAGCGCCCGCACCAGGAAACCGGGCGTCACCTGCTTTCGATATTCCTGCCGGCTGCGCGACTGAATGAAGACGTCGGTCGCAGCCATGACTTCGTGCAGCAGTTCGGCCGACACCGCCTGTCCCGCCAGCCGCTCTTCGGTCGTGGTCATGCGTTTGGCCGTCGGGCCGACGCCGCCGATCGCGAGCCGCACGTCCTGGAACGACCGGCCGGAAGCATCCATGCGAACCAGCGCGGAGAGACAGACAACCGAGATCACCAGCGAACGACGATGGCCGACCTTCTCGAAAGCGCCGCCGTAGCCGCGCAGCGCATCG
Organism: Afipia felis ATCC 53690; assembly: GCF_000314735.2. Taxonomy (NCBI): domain Bacteria; kingdom Pseudomonadati; phylum Pseudomonadota; class Alphaproteobacteria; order Hyphomicrobiales; family Nitrobacteraceae; genus Afipia; species Afipia felis. The sequence goes on from NZ_KB375270.1 coordinate 1,482,337, forward strand.
CATTCGACACCGAGCAGAATTTCGTCGTGCTCAGCGGCCGTCAGCCCGGGGCCTTTCAAAAATTCCGACAGCGGCATACGGCGGCGGCGGATTTCGCCATCGCGCAAAACTGCCAACTCAACGATGGCATTGGCGGCAAGCAGCGGCGGAATACCGTCACCCGCCGGAGAGGCGTTGACGATATTTCCGCCGATCGTCGCCGACTCGCGGATCTGGCTATCCGCGAACCAGATCGCGCAGTCCGGCATGCCAGGCGCAACTTCGATCAGGTCGGCGCGATCCAGAAAACGCTGGAACGGCGTCGCCGCGCCAAGCCAAAGGCGATCGCCTTGCACCTTGACGGCCTTCAATTCAGGCACGCCGGCAATGTCGATCATCACAGGCACATGCACATCGCCCGCACGGCCTTCCCTCGCCCACGGCAAGAGATCGGTCGCACCGGCCACGAAACGGAACTGACCGGCACTGGCGGCAGCGGCCGTCAGCGCCTCATCAAGCGACTCGGGCGTGATGTATCGATCACAACTCAACATAGCCCGTTCTCCGCTACTTCCTCTTCACCGGCGCGTAGAATGTGCCTTCGATTTCGAAGACATCGTTCTGGTTCAGTCCGGTCACCTGAATGATGGTGCGCGGCGGACATAATCCGCCGCGCTACTGGTGCAATGCGGTTTCGATCACTCCGCAGCGATGCTGTTGAGCGCCGCATGGCCGCGTGTCTTCACGACGACCTTGATCGCGTCCTCGACACGCTCGCGGGCGTAGCGCAGCGCTTCCGGCAGGTCTTCGAGCGCGAAGGTGTGAGTGTGCACCTTGGTCGCGTCGAAACGCTTCTGCGCCATGAACGCTTCGGCGCGATGCGTGGCGCTCTTGCCCTCGCCGCGGATGCCGAAGACGTAGATGTTGTTGCGGACGAGATGCGCGATATCGACTTCGGCCGGCTTGCCGGGGAAAGCCGCGAGGCAGATACGGCCGCCGCGATTGACCATGCGTGCCGCTTCGTTGATCGCGTTCGGAGCGCCCGAGCACTCGACCACATAGTCAACGCCCTTGCCGCCATTCAGCTCGCGCACCTTGCCGACAACGTCCTTCTCATTGTTGACGTTGATGACGTAGTCCGCACCGAGCTCCTTGCCGATCTGCAGGCGGTTATCGCGCGTCCCGGTGAGAATGACCGGCTGCGCACCGAGCGCCTTGGCGACTGCGACGCCGAGCAGACCAATCGGGCCCGGACCGGTGACGACAACGCTCTCGCCCGCGATCAGGCCGCCGAGTTCGGTCAGGCCGTACATCGCGGTGCCGGCGGTGACGACCAGCGTCGCCTCTTCGTCCGACATCGTGTCTGCAACGCGCACCAGCGTGTTGATGTTGTTCACCGCGTATTCGGCGAAGCCGCCATCGGTCGTGAAGCCGTTAGCGCGGTGTCCCTTGTCGAGATCGCCGTAGTTCAGGCCGTAGTTGTGGCACGAGGTGTACATGCCCTCGCGGCAGCGCTTGCACTGGCCGCAACCGGCGTGGATTTCGACGGTGACGCGCTCGCCGATCTTGTACTCGTCGACACCCTGCCCGAGCGCGACGACCGTGCCCATGTATTCATGGCCCGGCGTGAAATTCTTGTTGTACGGCAGACCGCCCTGGATCATCGCAGGCGGACCGTGATGGATGATTTCGAGGTCGGTCGCGCAGATCGCAACGGCGTCGATGCGAACCAGGACTTCCGCCTTCTTCGGCACCGGCACCGGCTTGGTGCCCAGCGTGAGCTGATCGGGATCACCGAGAACCCACGCGCGCATGGTGTCCGGAATCGGGAAATCGGGCGAGGTTTTGACCTTGTCGTGCTGATACATTCTTCTTCTCCCTGAGATTGTTGTGACTATTCGGCGGCCGTTTTGGCGCCGCCGTGAAGGATCGCGCCCGGCGCGCCCAGCTCCATCGACAGTTCATCCGTTACCGCAATGAGATGGGTCCGGATCTGGTCGAGATAGTCCGGCGTCGCGCGAAAGATCGGCGACGACACGCTGATCGATCCCACCACCGCGCCGGCATGATCGCGAACTGCAGCGCCGATGCAGATGACGCCCGGCTGGAATTCCTCGCGATCGACGGCAAAGCCGTTGCGACGCGTCAGCCGCAGCTCTTCCTTGAGGCTCTCGACACTGGTGATCGTGTTCGGGGTGAACGCGGTCAGCCCGTGGGTCGCAATGATGCGATCGACTTCGGTCGGCGGCAGCCACGCAAGAATGGCCTTGCCGGTTGCCGTCGCATGCGCGGCGTTGGTCTTTCCGCCCATGCCGGCATCGACGCGCACCGCATAGCGGGAATCGCGGCGCAGCACGTTCATGAGATCGGTGCCCTGCATCACCGCGAGTTGCACCGCTTCGCGCGTCTCGTCGTTGAGACGGTCGACGTAAAGCTGCGCGCGGCGTGGCAGATCGACCTGACGCAGGCAGGCGGCGCTGAGATGCAGGATGCGCGAGCCCAGCGTGTAGGTCCGGCTTCCGATCCCGCGGGCGACGTAGCCCCAGTTATAAAGCGTCGAAATCAGATGATGGCAGGTCGAGACGTTCAGACCCGCGGTCGCGGCGATATCGGTGAGCTTCGCCTCGCCACCGGCATCCGCGATGATGTCCAAAATCAAGAATGCACGGTCCAGTGCCTGGATGCCGCCCTTGTCCCGCCCGATGGGCGGACGGGCGGGCATAATCCCGCGGACCTCGGCTCGCTCCTCGTTCATGCGCCTTCCCGATCGCCTGGTTGTTTTTTTCTATTCACACCGGGGTAACGCTTGGGGTCAAACAAATTTTCACATAGTCATGCATGTTTTTATTAGGTGAAAAGATTCGCCGTTTCGGTTCCTTTTCTGTTGATTTTGATGCACCGCGAAGGGGTAATCGTCGGCCACTCCCGGAAGTGCGTATACTCAGCCGGCACATCATCAGGTGACGACATGCCCCAACTGCCCCTCGCCGAACTCATTGAACTTGCAGTAGCTTTGATCGCGGTGGGGGCTCTGGCGGGATTTCTGGCCGGCCTGTTCGGCGTCGGCGGCGGCGCCATTCTCGTGCCGGTGCTCTACGAGCTGTTCCGAATCATGGATGTGCCGCTCGAAGCGCGAATGCCGCTCTGCGTCGGCACCTCACTCGCGATCATCATGCCGACCGCCGTCCGCTCCTATCTAGCGCACCGCAACCACGGCAGCGTCGATATGAATATTTTGCGAAAATGGGCGATCCCGGTCCTGATCGGCGTCGTTCTCGGATCGGTCATCGCCCGTTACGCACCCGAGCGGGTGTTCAAATATGTGTTCGTCGCCGTGGCCTGGTCGGCGGCCTTTCGCCTTATCGTCGGCCGTGACAGCTGGCGGATCGGTGACGATTTCCCGGCCGGCCCTCTGATGCGGATCTACGGACTCATCATCGGAATCCTCTCCACACTGATGGGAATCGGCGGCGGGCTGTTTTCGAATCTGCTGATGACGCTGTACGGCAAACCGATCCACAAATCGGTCGCGACATCGTCGGGGCTTGCGGTGCTAATCTCGATCCCCGGCACGATCGGCTACATCTATGCGGGCTGGCCAGCGGCCGCGAAATTTCCGGCCAGCACCATCCTGCAGTTTCCGCTCGCGATCGGGTACATCTCGCTGATTGGCGCCATCATGGTGATGCCGACGAGCCTGCTCACCGCGCCGTTCGGCGTGAAGGCCGCGCACGCGATGTCCAAACGAACGCTGGAAATCGCATTCGGCCTTTATCTTCTCATCATGGGCTCGCGCTTTGCGATCGCGCTTGTCTACAAGTGAGCCTGCGGCACGATCAAACGCGCGGCCGACGGAAGCAAAGCTGACAGCAGCTTCAATCATCTCCGCATAAAAAAAGCCGCCCGATCGGGCGGCTTTTTCAATCGCGTTGCGAGCCTTACTCCGCGGCGGTCCGGATATCGATCTTTTCCACGCGCGCGGCGCAGAACTTGAACTCCGGAATCTTGCCATACGGATCGAGCGCCGGGTTGGTGAGCAGGTTCGCCGCCGCTTCCGCGTAACAGAACGGCATGAACACCATGTTCTCCGGCACATCGCGGTCGGAACGCACCTTGACCTCGATCGCGCCACGGCGCGTCTCCAGCCGGATGAAATCGCCCGGCCAGATCTTGAGGCGACGCATGTCCTTCGGCGACATAAAGGCCGTGGCTTCCGGCTCGATGCTATCGAGCACATCGGCACGGCGAGTCATCGAGCCCGTGTGCCAGTGTTCGAGCACGCGCCCGGTCGACAACACCATCGGGTAATCCGCATCCGGTACTTCGTCCGGCGGCGTAACGTGTGCGGGCACGATCTTGGCGCGGCCGCTCGCCGTCGGGAAGCCGGTGGTGAAGATGATCTCGTTGCCGGGCTTGTGTGGATCGTCCACCGGATAGGTGACCGCGCCTTCACGCTCCAGACGCTCCCAGGTGATGTTGTTCAGCGACGGCATGAGCTGTGCCATTTCGTTGAATACGTCGGCAGGTCCCGAGTAAGTCCAGCCGCAACCCATGCGGTTGGCGATCTCCTGGATGATCCACAGATCCTGGCGTGCATCGCCCGGCGGCTTCACCACCTGACGCGCGAGCTGAACGCGGCGGTCGGTATTGGTGAAGGTGCCCACCTTCTCTGCGAAAGCCGAAGCCGGAAGAATGACATCGGCGTGGAAGGCCGTTTCGGTAACGAACAGATCCTGCACCACGAGATGCTCAAGCTTGGCGAGCGCTTCGCGGGCATGCTGCAGATCGGGATCCGACATCGCCGGGTTTTCGCCCTCGATGTACATGCCGGTGATGGTGCCGGCGTGGATCGCATTCATGATCTCGACGACGGTGAGACCCGGCTTGGGATCGAGATCCTGATCCCAGAGCTTTTCGAACGCACCACGCAGGTCAGCACGGCCGACCGGCTGGTAATCCGGCAGCAGCATCGGAATGAGGCCCGCGTCGGAAGCACCCTGCACGTTGTTCTGACCGCGCAGCGGATGAAGTCCCGTGCCCGGACGGCCGATCTGGCCGGTGATGAGCGCGAGCGCGATCAGGCAGCGCGAATTATCGGTGCCGTGGATGTGCTGGCTGATGCCCATGCCCCAGAAGATGATGGAGGACTTCGCCTTGGCGTAGAGCCGGGCGACTTCCTTCAAAGTCTCGGCCGGAATGCCGCAGATCTTTTCCATCTTCTCCGGCGGGAATTCCTGAATCTTCACCTTCAGCTCCTCGAAGCCTTCGGTGTAGCCGGCGATGTACTGCTTGTCGGTCAGGTCTTCGTTGATGATGGTGTGCAGAATGCCGTTCAGCATGGCGACGTCAGAGCCCGGCTTGAACTGCAAGTGCTTGTAGGCATGCCGCGACAGCACCTGCTTGCGTGGATCCATGACGATGAGCTTGGTGCCCTTCTTCGCCGCATTCTTGAAGAAGGTTGCGGCGACCGGGTGGTTCACTGTCGGATTCGCACCGATGATGATCACCACCTCTGCATCGAGCGCTGCCGAGAACGGCGCCGACACTGCGCCGGAGTTGACGCCTTCCATCAGCGCGGCGACAGACGACGCATGGCACAAGCGCGTGCAGTGGTCGACGTTGTTGGAGCCGAAACCGGTGCGCACCAGCTTCTGGAACAGATAGGCCTCCTCGTTCGATCCCTTGGCAGAGCCGAAACCGGCGAGCGCCTTGACGCCCTTCTCATCACGAATCTTCACGAGGCCCTTGGCGGCGACGTCCAGCGCCTCCTCCCACGTGGCTTCGCGGAAATGCGTGAACGGATTGGCCGGATCGACCTGATCCATCGCATCCTTCTTCGCGTTAGGCAGCCGGATCAGCGGCTTGGTGATGCGATGCGGATGATGGATGTAGTCATAACCAAAACGTCCCTTGACGCAGAGACGGTTATGGTTGGCAGGACCGTCACGACCTTCGGCGTAGACGATCTTCTCGTCCTTGACCTGATAGGTGACCTGACAGCCGACGCCACAGAACGGGCAGAGCGAGTCAACTTTCTTGTCGGCATAGACAGTGCGGGTGATCTGCTGCTCGTCAAGCAACGACGACGGCATCAGCGCGCCGGTCGGGCACGCCTGCACGCATTCGCCACACGCAACGCAGGTGGATTCGCCCATCGGATCGTCGAAGTCGAACACGATCTTGGAGTCATGGTTGCGATACGCCATGCCAATGACGTCGTTGACCTGAACTTCGCGGCAGGCGCGAACGCACAGGCCGCACTGGATGCAGGAATCGAGATTGACGCTCATCGCCGGATGGCTGTGGTCGCCGCTCCAGCGTTCGGCAGCCGGAAAGCGGCTTTCGGACACTTCAACCTTGTCGGCCCAGTTCCAGAACTTGGAGTCCGGATCGTGCGAAGTTTCGCGCGCCGGCTGGTCGGCGACGAGAAGCTCCATCACCATCTTGCGCGCGGACTTTGCGCGCTCGCTGGCAGATTTCACCTTCATGCCAACCGTCGGCGTCCGCTTGCAGGACGCCGCGAGCACGCGCTCGCCTTCGATCTCGACCATACACGCGCGGCAGTTGCCGTCGGCACGGTAGTCCGGCTCCGGCGAATAGCACAGATGCGGAATCTCGGTCCCTTCGCGCTTCGCCACCTGCCAGATCGATTCACCCGGCGCGGCTTCAACCATCTTGCCGTCGAGTTCAAACTGAACCTTGCTCATTCTGCAGCCTCCTGCGGCGCGAACTCTTCAGGGAAATATTTAATCACCGAGGTCAGTGGATTCGAGGCCGCCTGCCCCAATCCGCAGATCGATGCATCGCGCATGGTCTGACTCAGTTCGTTGAGCAGGTCGCGGTTCCACGCGCGGGATTCCATCAGAACCGCTGCCTTCTGGGTTCCGACGCGGCACGGCGTGCACTGGCCGCAGCTTTCATCCTCGAAGAACTTCATCAGGTTCAGCGCGGCGTCCTTCACGTCATCCTTGTCGGACAACACGACGACGGCGGCGGAGCCGATGAAGCAGCCGTATTTTTCCAGCGTACCGAAATCGAGCGGGATGTCGTCCATCGAGGCCGGCAAGATGCCGCCCGATGCGCCGCCCGGCAGATAGGCACGGAATTTATGGCCATCGGCCATGCCATCGCAGAACTCTTCGATCAGTTCCTTGATGGTGACGCCGGCGGGCGCGAGCTTCACGCCCGGATTCTTCACGCGGCCGGACACCGAATAGCTGCGCAATCCGTGGCGGTCATTGCGACCCTGCGCCTGCCACCAGTCGCCACCCTTTTCGACGATGTCGCGCACCCACCACAACGTCTCGACATTGTTGATAAGCGTCGGCAATCCGAACAAGCCGACCTGGAACGGATACGGCGGCTTGTGACGCGGCATGCCACGCTTGCCCTCGATGCTTTCCAGCAGCGCGGATTCCTCGCCGCAGATATAGGCACCGGCGCCACGACGCAGATGCAGCGCCGGGCCGCCTGCCGGAAGCCTGGCGATTTCGCGCGCCAAAATTTCGCGGCACGCCGGATATTCGTCGCGCAGATAGATATAGACCTCGGCCGCCTCGACGACATGCGCACCGATCAGCATGCCTTCGATGAAGCGATGCGGATCAGTTTCGAGATAGAAACGATCTTTGAACGTGCCGGGCTCGCCCTCGTCGCCGTTGATCGCCATCAGGCGCGGACCGGGCTCGCCGAGCACGGCGCGCCATTTGCGTCCCGTCGGGAAGCCCGCACCACCGAGACCACGCAACGACGCGCCTTCGAGCGCCTTGAGGATGTCTTCCTTGGAAGTCTTGCCCGAACGCAGCGCGTTCAGCAGCGCGTAACCGCCCTGCGCCACGTACGAATCGTAGTCGACATAATCAGGCACATGAACATGCATGTCGTGCTGCTTGACTGCAGCCAGCACGTTATCGACCGTCGCGTTGTCGATGAAGTTGTGCCCGACTTCCGCAGCCGGAGCCGTATCGCAACGGCCGACGCACGGCGCACGAACGACGCGCACACCCGGACCTGCCTTGTTCTGCAATTCCTTCAGCAGCGCTTCGGCGCCAAGCATCGCGCAGGTCAGCGAGTCGCAAACACGGATGGTGACGGGCGCGATATCAGGCGCGCCTTCCTTCACCACATCGAAATGCGCGTAGAAGGTTGCAACCTCGAACACTTCCGCGAATGCGAGCTTCATCTCGTCGGCCAGCGCAGCGAGATGGGCCGCGGAAATCTGGCCCCATTTATCCTGAATGAGATGGAGATACTCGATCAGCATGTCGCGACGGCGCGACTTGCCTTCAAGCAGAAACTCGATTTCCTCACTTGCCTTGGGATCGATCTGGCGGCCTTTCGGCGTGGCTTTCGCGCGCCGCTTACCCTCGCCAGGATGCTCGAAAGGAATGACTTTTTGGGATCCTTGGTCGTGACTCATTAGAATGCCTCTATCTTTCATCAAGTCATACCGCTGCTGGGATACCATATGCAAGGAACTGTTGAGTTCCTCGGCCGTAAAATCGGCCGCCAGAATGTCGCTCCAAGCGGCTAGATCGACCGGCCTGTCCAAAAGAGACAACACGCTGTCCGGTGGACGGCATACCCGGACGCCTTTCGGCGTTTCGACGATCGGATAAACCAGCAACTCCGGCGCGCGGGACATAAAGTCGAGCAGCGCATCATCGGTCCATTTCGGGTTGCTCAGGTTGAAATCCGCAAACCGCACGGATTTGCGGAACAACCGTCGCACCGGCACGCCCATCTTGCGCGCCAGATATTTCAGGCGAGCGGGACTAGGCGGCGTCTTGAAATACTCAACGACGGTTGGCGTTTCTCCGCTCGCGAGAAGCAACGCCAGGACCTGCCGCGAGATGCCGGATGCCGGATTGTGATAGATGGTCACAACCTTCGGCCGCCGACTGCTTTTTGTTTTTAAATTAACAACGGTGCCGCCGGGCATGGAACCCTCAGGGAAGCCAACCCGGTCAGCATGCCAAACAGTTGATACACCATCAATAACTTGCTCTGTCGCAGGGCAAGGAAAACACCCTCATTATCGGAATAGACTATCGTAAGCTCGCAAATTTCCGCCGGTCTATTTGCTTTTGTTATCGATCCGATCTTCGCCCTTGTGATGGGGGTCACGGTCGAGTTTATCTGGTTGCGGCGACGGCTTCGGACCATCTTTCGAGCCGCCGTGTTTGCCGCCCTGATCCCATACGCCGGGAAGATCGTTTTCCTTTTTCATCCTGTCTTCCCTTCATCTGGTTTGAACGATGGCTCCATCGCCAGATTCCGTTTCGGTGTGCTGATGTCCAATCTCGTTGCCGCCTTTGAGCTTGTCCGCTCGTTCGATGCCAGCCTGTTCCAGATCATCGGGCTGTCGCTGTTCGTGAGCCTGTCGGCTGTCGCATGGGCCGCGTTGATCGGTGTGCCGCTCGGAGCTCTCATCGCTCTTAACGCCTTTCCCGGCCGCACGTTCATTATCGTCGTCATCAATGCGCTGATGGGCTTGCCGCCGGTGGTAGCCGGTCTCGTCATTTATCTCACCTTGTCACGCTCGGGCCCGCTCGGATCGTGGGGACTGCTGTTCACGCCGTCGGCTATGATCATCGCGCAGACGCTGCTGGTCACGCCGATCATTGCGGCGCTGACGCGGCAGACCATCGAAGACGCATGGGTCGAGTACCGTGACGAATTGACCGCGATGAACATCGGTGTCTTCGCCCGCGCCATAACCCTGATCTGGGATTGCCGGTTCAGCCTGATGACGGCGCTGCTCGCTGGGTTTGGCCGCGCCGCTGCCGAAGTCGGTGCCATCATCATCGTCGGCGGCAACATCGACGGCTTCACCCGGACGATGACCACGACCATCGCGCTCGAAACCTCGAAAGGCGACCTTCCGCGCGCCATCGCACTCGGCGGCGTGCTGGTCGGCATCATTATCGTGATCAACGCGCTTGCGTGGAGCACGCAACGGCTCGGCGCACGCTTCTCGGAGGCATGACGATGCTCGCCATGACGTCCGATCTTCCCATAGCGCTGGAACATGTGAGCATCGTGGCGGGTGGGATCTCGATCCTCACGGATGTTACGCTAAGATTCTCCTCCGGCGCGCCGACGGTACTGATCGGCCCGAACGGGTCCGGCAAAACCACGCTACTGCGCGTCGCGATGGGGCTTCTGCAACCTTCCAGTGGAAGCGTGACCTGGGGCGGCCAGGAACGGGTCGCGCCACAGCGCCGCGCGATTGTATTTCAACGTCCGGCCATGCTGCGGCGAACCGCTGCCGCCAACATCGAATATGCGCTGGCGAGCGTGAACATCGAACGCGATCTCTGGAAGCAGCGCACGGAGGAGCTTCTGGCGATGGTCGGACTGTCCGGGTTAGGCGAGCGGCCCGCGCGCAAACTCTCAGGCGGCGAACAGCAGCGGCTTGCTCTCGCCCGCGCGCTCGCCCGCAGTCCGGAAGTGCTGTTTCTCGACGAACCAACGGCGGCACTCGATCCCTATTCCACCAAGGCTATCGAGGATGTTCTTGCAACGATCTCGGCGAAGAACATCAAGATCGTGATGTCGACACATGATCTCGGCGAGGCACGCCGCCTGGCGGGCGACATCGTGTTTCTCAATCATGGCCGCATCGTCGAAACGGGATCAGCCACGAACTTCTTCACTGCTCCGATAACCGGCGATGGACAGCGTTTTATCGCCGGCGAACTTCTGATCTAGGAAAGGAAAGCACATGAAACGACTGCATACGCTCGCGGCACTGGCCATTCTCGGCATTCTGTCGATGATGCCGGCTTCAGCGCAAGACAAGTCGATCGTCGTTGCCTCGACAACCTCGACGCAGGATTCCGGCCTGTTCGGGCACCTGCTGCCGGCGTTCAAACAAAAGACCGGCATCGACGTCAAAGTCATCGCGCAGGGCACTGGACAGGCGCTCGACACCGGTCGGCGCGGCGATGCCGATGTCGTCTTCGTGCACGCCAAATCAGCGGAAGAAAAATTCCTCGCCGAGGGACAAAGCACCAAGCGCTATCCGGTGATGTATAACGACTTCGTGCTGATCGGACCCAAGAGCGATCCCGCCGGCATCAAGGGCACCAAGGACATCGTCGCCGCACTGAAGACGATCAAGGAAAAAGGCGCGCCATTCATCTCGCGCGGCGACCGCTCCGGCACGCATATCGCCGAGCTGAAGCTCTGGACCACCGCGGGCATCGACATCGCGAAGGACAAAGGCCCCTGGTACAAGGACATCGGTCAAGGCATGGGCGCGGCGCTCAACACCGCGTCGGCTGCGAATGCTTACGTGATTTCCGATCGCGGCACTTGGCTGTCGTTCAAGAACCGTGGCGATCTCGTCATCGCGGTCGAAGGCGACAAGCGGCTATTCAACCAATACGGCGTGATGCTGGTCAATCCGGCGAAGCATCCGAACGTCAAGGCCGAGCTCGGACAGCAGTTCATCGACTGGCTGGTCTCGCCGGAAGGCCAGAAAAATATTGCGGACTATAAGATCAACGGCGAGCAGCTGTTCTATCCAAACGCTAACGATCCAAACGCCTGAGGTCGGCCAAAATTTAATCGCAATACGCGGCACCATCGGGTCTTTCCCGATGGTGCCGTTCTGCTTTAGACCGGCCGGAAACCTGCCTGCTCGAGCGCCGCTCGCGTCTCCTTGGAGCGCAATGATTCCAGAAATGCCGCGACGCCGGGCCGGTTCTTCCGTGCCGTGACCAGCGCGAAGTCGTAATGCTCTTCCGCGAACGGGATGAAGCCAAGCCCGGCAGCATACGCGACAGGCGCGATCGTCATGCCCCAGTCGGCGCGATGCTGCGCGACAGCGGCCGCAACGGCGTTGTGCGATTTCGGCTGATTCCAGTAGCCTTCGGGCCGACTGCCGCCGAGCAGACGGTCGATCAGGATGCGCGTCCCCGCCCCCTGATTGCGGTTGACCATCATGCATGTCGGGTCGGCGAGCGCGGCTTTCACCGCGCCCTTGGCATCGAGCCCCTCGAAGCGCGTATCGCCACGCCGGAAGACGATGCCCTGCATGCGGCGATAGCCCGGGACCAATTCGAGACCGGGCTTGAGAAACGGCGCGTTGTAGACGTCGGTCTTTTCATCCAGCAGATGGATCGGCGCCATATCGCATTCGCCACGGCTCGCCGCAGCAAGGCCGCCAAGACTGCCTACGGAAATCGAACGCACCGACAGATCGGCACGCGCGAGCGGCGCGGTGACGATATCGAGGCCTGTACAGTGGCTGCCGATAACCACCAGATCCGGCACGCGGACGTGCGGCGTGAACAGCGTCACTTCGGCCTCGGTGCCAGCGGCCATCTGATCCGCGAGCGCATCAATTCGCAGGAAACCATCAGCCTGCGCGAAAGCGGTGATCGCGCCCGAGCCCTTGCCCGAGGGATAGGCGATCAATCCGTCGTCGCCTTCCACCAGCGACACCATCACGAACTCGGTACGGCCAAGCTCGGATGCGATCCGCACCGGCACGCGCGCCTGCACCTTGGCGTCCGCGCGCGGCGGAAGCCCCGCCATGCGCCGCAGCACCGGCACGATCATGTCGTGAAAGGTGAACATCGCAGAGGTCGGAAAGCCAGGGAGGATTACCACCGGTTTGCCGTCGCACACCGCCAGACACAGCGGCTTGCCCGGCTTCAACGCGACGCCGTGCGCGATGACTCCCGGTTTTCCGAGTCGCGACACGATGCGATGCGAGACGTCGCCGGAGCCTTTCGACGTGCCACCCGAGAGCACGAGCATGTCGCTATTGGCAAGAGCGGAGCGCATGCCCGCTTCGAGCTTGGTTTCATCGTCGGGAAATGAGCCGGCGAACCACGCGATGCCGCCATTCTCGTTTACCGCAGCCGAAACGATCGGACCGTTGGTGTCGTAGATCGCTGCCGGCCTCAGACTCTGTCCCGGCGCGACGAGTTCGTCGCCGGTCGACAAAACCGCCACCTTAGGCTTGCGCACCACGGAGATTTGCGGAATGCCGCACGCCGCGAGCATCCCGATCTCGCGCGATCCGATCATCGTCCCCGCGCGCAACAGCACTTCGCCGCGCGCGATGTCAGACCCCGCATAAGAAACGTACTGCCCCGGCGATGCGGTGCGGTCGATATCAATGGCGCCCTCGCCTGCAGGCTGGGTGTGTTCGATCATCACCACGGCATCCGCGCCGCGCGGCACCGGACCACCGGTCGCGATCGATGTGGCTGTGCCGGAGGTGACGAGCAGTTGCGGCGCGACGCCACAAGCGATCACCTCATCGTTCAGCACAAGGCGAACGGGCCGGTTGCCGGTGGCATCCTTCAGGTCGGTAGAGCGAACGGCAAAACCGTCGACATTCGAACGGTCGAACGGCGGCACGTCGATCGGCGCAACGACATCGTGCGCGAGTGCACAGCCAATGGCGTCGGCCAGCGTGCGTTGCTCCGTCACCGGACGGCGCGGAAAAACAGCCGCCTCAAATCGGGCCAGCGCATCCTCGCGGGACAACACTGTGAGGAACTGTTCCTGGTCAACGCTCACGGCGCATACCTCGTTTTGCGGAAATCGTTATGCTGCATATCGACTATATAGGTCTTAGCCGAGCGGATAGGCAGGGCAAAGCGCCCCTGCGGGAAATCCTTCGCTGTTGCCCGCCACCAGCATCCACGCATCCGCCCGCGCAAGCGCCTGCAGCGGAAGTTCCCCGACCGAGAGCGGCAGCCACGCTTTGTCTTCGCCTGCAAGCAAAACAATGTCGGCGATGCCAGGCGCAGACGCGATCTTCCGCGCGATCGGCCGGGCCACCGTTGGGCGTTGCCGCATCGTCAACCGGTCGAGCACCGGCAGGACCAATGTCCACCAGACCGCCAAAGCATCTTCCAGCATTCCCGGCAGCGCGATGATCGGCACAGGCCCCCGACGGCCGACCGCGGCCGTTCGTCCCGGCAACACGGCAATGCCGTGGGTGATGGTGACACCGGCATCCTGAAGGGTTTCGACCGTCGCATCCGTTTTTCCCGCGCCGGTGCCGCCGATGGTCACGATCAGATCGGCATCCGCTGCACTCAGCAGCGAAGCAATCGTCGATGCCGTGCGCGAAGCAGACTCCGTTCGCGTCACCAACGCGCCAGCCTCCGCTGCAAGATCGGCAATATACTGCGCCGTGGAGGATTGACCGCTTCCGCCAGACATATTGACGAGTTGCAGGCGCGGCACCCGCACCGATAACGAACGCAGCCCCAGTTGGGTTGCAATCAGAACGTCGAGCGGCCGTATCATCTGACCACATTTTATAACGGACGCCCCCGCTGCGATCTCATCCCCTGTGCGGCGCACGCCCTGCCCCGGCCGCGCTTCGGCCACGACCTGAAAAATTCCGTTCTCATGATGGACCGATTGCGGCTCGATCACGCAGTCGTATCCTGCGGGGAGCGATTGACCGCACTCGATCCAGACGGGCGACTCGATCAGAAATGCCGGCGAATAAGAGGATGCGCCGACAATGTCGAGTGAGCGCGCGGCCCAGCCGTCGATCATCGCAACAGTGTCAACGGGCAGTTCACCCGACGCCATGAGCCCGGCGGAAATTCTGCCGAGAACCTCGTCGATCGGCTGCTCACATGCAGGGACCGCCTCAAGCCCTTCAAGCAAACGCTTCAGCGCATCGTCGAGCGAAGTAAGAGAAGTGATTGCGCCCATTGCATCCCTGATCGAGGTCGCGGCCGATGACATCACCGGACCGCCGTAACCGGATACAGGCCGTTATATACATTCGCTGAGAGCCGTACAGCACATACGGGCCGAAGCGGTCCGCGCGGTAATAGCTGCCCGCGCGGGTTCGCTCGATCGCAATATCAGGTCGAGCGCAACGCCGCCCTGACCTTCTCGGGCTTAAACGGCACGGAGCGCATGCGCGCGCCGGTCGCGTCGAAAATCGCGTTGGAAATCGCCGATGAAACAAGAGCGGACGTCGGTTCGCCCACGCCCCATGGCTTTTCCGTCGGCCGGTCGATCAGCTCGATGACGAGCTCCGGCAATTCAGAGAAGCGCAAGATCGGATAACTCGCCCAGTCGAGGCTCGTGATCATGCCACGGTCAAAGGTGATCTCCTCCTTCAGCGTGCGGCTGACGGTCTGGATGACGTTGCCTTCGATCTGCGCACGCACGCCGTTCGGATTGATGATCTGTCCGCAGTCATGAACCACATAGACCTTCTTGACGCGGACATCGCCGGAGGTGCGATCCACTTCGACATCGGCCACCAGACCGACATAGGTGCGCACCAGTTCGTATTTCACGTAACTGACGCCGCGCCCGCTCACCACGTCGCCCTTGATGTCGGTACGAGGCGACGGACGTTTCTCCCACTTCGCGACTTTCGCGAGCCGCTCGAGCACCTCGAGGCCGCGCTTGTCGGCTGGATCGGTATACTTGACGCGCAACTCCAGCGGGTCCGCCTTCAGTGCCGCCGCGATCTCGTCGAAGAATGCCTCGTTGGCGAAGGTGTTCTGCATACGACCCGGCGCCCTGATCCAGGACGGACGGAACGGCGTCGTCTCAAGGCGGTGGCAGACGGTCTTGATGTTCGGAAATTTATAGCCGATCGCGGAATCGTTCACGATGCCGCCGGGCGCCAGCTTGCCGACGACGGGACGGTCGCTCAGCGTCGCGGCGACGAGATCGACCATGCCGGCCGCACCCTGCGGAATGAAGAACTCGCTTTCCCAGGCGGTGACATTCCCGGACGCATCGATGTTCGCCCGCAGATCAATCAGAGTCGGTGGTCCCTTCGGGTCCCAGCCGTGCTCGTCGGCGCGCGACCACTGCACGCGCACCGGCTTTTCCATGATCTTCGCAAGCAGAGTTGCGTCGGCCGCAGCATCTTCATGGCCGTTCCGGCCGTAACAACCCGCACCATCGACATAGATGCAGCGGACGTCCGCGTCCGGCATCTTCATCATCATGGCGAGCTGCTTGCGCAGATTGTGCGTCGCCTGCGACGCCGACCAGCAGGTCAGCTTGCCGTCCTTGAATTCAGCCACCGCGCAGGACGGACCGATCGAGCCGTGGGTGTGAATGGCGAAATCGTAGGACGCCTTGATCTTCTTGCCGTCAGCCGCCATCGCCGCGGCGCTGTCGCCGATGTTGCTGGTCACGTCGTCGCTCACGATCTTGGTCGAGCGGACGTGCTCCCAGAGCTTCGCCTGATCCGGCAGCGTTTCGGACTTCGACCATGTCGCCTTGATCTCGCGCGCGGCGCGCACCGCCGCCCACTCCGTCTCCGTCACCACGGCGAGGAAGTTTCCGTCGCGCACGACCTTGATGAGGCCCGGAATGTCCTTCACCGAGCTTTCATCCACGCTTTGCAGCGTCGCGCCGATCGTCGGCGGGCGGACTACGCTTCCATGCACCATGCCCGGTACGCGAAAATCCTGCATGTAGGTGAATTTACCGGTGAGCTTCTCGGGAATGTCGCGGCGTGGAATCGCCTTGCCGACGATCTTGTAATCGGCAGGATTCTTGGCCGGAGCAGCAGGATCGACCTTCAGCATGAAAGTCTTGCCACCGATCAGTTCGGCGTACGCGACGCGCCCGCCTCCGGATTTCGCCGAGATGACACCATCGGCGACGACAAGGTCCTCCTTCGCGGCGCCGAGGCGTTGCGCGGCCTGGTCGAGCAGCGCGCTGCGTGCCGTCGCGGCGGCCTGTCTGATCTGCATGCCGCCAGCCTGGATCGACAGGCTGCCAAAGGTTGGGCCCTGATCGGGCGTGAGCGTCGTATCGCCTTCGATGGTCGTGACGTTGGCAAGCGGCACATCGAGTTCTTCGGCGACGATCTGCTGTATGCCGATCCGTATGCCCGTGCCGAGATCGACCTTGCCCGAATAGACCGTAACCATACCCTTGTCGTCGACGGCGAGGAACGTATCGACCTGATCGAGCGCGACAGGCTTGGCCGTCGCTGCTTCGTTCGGTGCCAGCGCAAACGCCTCGGAGGGCGGTACAAGCGAGAAGGCGACGACCAGCGCGCCGGTGCCCTTCAGAATGTCACGACGGGAAGGCTTGAGATGTACATTCATGACAGCCTCCTCAAGCAACAGCTGCGCGCTTGATCGCGCGCATGATGGCCGCGTGGGTGCCGCAACGGCAGAGATTGGGCTCCATGTGGCGGCGAATCTCTTCATCCGTCGGATTTGGTTTCTTGTTCAGGAGAGCCTGCGCCTGCATCACCATGCCGGAGATGCAATAGCCACACTGCGCCGCTTCCTCGTCGATGAAAGCTTGCTGCAGCTTACCGGGCTTGCCATCCTTCATCAGGCCTTCCAGCGTCGTGACCTCACGGTCGCCGACGGCCGTGACCGGCAGCACGCAGGAAAACGTCGCGCGCCCGTCGATGTGAACCATGCAGGCGCCGCATTGTCCGAGCCCGCAGCCGAAGCGCGGGCCGTGCAGTTCGAGATTGTCGCGCAGAACATAAAGAAGCGGCGTCGAGGGATCGGCGACGTCGATCTCCTGCGACTTGCCATTGACGCGCAGCGAAACCTTCATGGCTGGGCTCCTTCCTGCCTGGCTTTGGCGATCTGGGAATTCACGTCGGTCCATTGCGGCTGGTCGGTGTAGCGCGCGCGGACATACTGAACGACGGAGGCAATCTGCTTATCAGTCAGAATGCCTGCGAATGCCGGCATGTAGGGTCCACCGCCAGTGCGGTAGGCCTCGATGCCGTGCATGACCACGCGAACCGCGTTGGCCGATTTCGGCTGCTGGACGGCGGTGCTGTAGGACAGCGAGATTGCCTGCGACGGCCCGACATCCTGCCTGTCGTTATGGCATCTGGCGCAGGCGCCGTCGTAGATCGCGACCACATCGGCAGGCTGGTCTTTCAGAACCTTGCCACCAACGGGGACAGCCGCCTTTGCAGCTTCCGTGCCCGGCGAGAGGCTCGCGATGTAAGTCGCGATCGCGCGAACATCATCCTGCGAAGCGCGACCGAGATTCTTCGCCACATCGGCCATTGGCCCGGCCGCCGCACCGTGGAGCCTGTGCCAGCCCGTGGAGAGATATTCGGCGAGTTGATCGACGGTCCACTTATGCGCCGTCACCAGCGAAGCATTCAGCGGCGGTGCATTCCAGCCTTCCGCAGCACCGCCGGCATAGGCACTGCCTTTCTTCTCGCCGCCGAGCGCGTTGCGCGGCGTGTGGCATGAACCGCAATGACCAAGACCCTCGACCAGATAGCGTCCGCGATTCCATTCGGCGCTCTTGGTGGAATCAGGCTCCAGCCCATCGCGGTGCAGGAACAGGAGTTTCCAGCCAGCAACGATCGGGCGGAAGCTGAACGGAAAATCGAGCTGGTTCGCCGGCACGACATTGCGCACCGCAGGCTTGCTCATTAGGAAAGCGTAGATCGCGTGGATGTCCGCATCCGTCGCATGCGTAAAATGATCGTAGGGAAATGCGGGATAAAGCTGCTCCCCTTCGCGATCCACGCCCTCGCGCATGGCGCGCTTGAACGCTTCCTCCGACCACGAACCGATTCCTGTCTCACCATCGGGCGTCAGATTACTCGCGTAGATCGTGCCGAAAGGTGTGGGAATGGGTCGTCCGCCAGCATAGGCAGGCCCGTTTTCGGATGTATGACAATCGGCACAATTTCCGATCGAAGCAAGTTCTGCTCCATGATCGATCGCTTTGCGGTCCGAGTTGACCGCGGCGCTGGTGGTAACCGGCGCGATGGCGGGGCGCCACATCAGCGCATAGCCGCCCAGGATAACCAGAATTCCGACAGTCACCACTGCCAGAAGAACACGACGTAACGTCATCAGCTTCTACCCCACGGCATATCCAGGAAGTAGTCGGCCAGGAACTTACATGAGTTCTAAACTGATGGCTACGATGCAGCGTACAAGTTTTTGTGCCGCTCACAATCAATCGCGTCACCAGGTATGCTGTCACCTGCGACAGATTGCATTTTATCAAAAAGCGGAATTTACGTCGCACTGTTGTGCGGCGCCGGCCTCGAGAGAGACGGACCGAAAAGAAACGATGCAGCGCGATTTCGCGCACGAGGAGGGCTCTGCCAAACCGAGCCCTCCTCGCAAACGTCAATTCAGTTCGCACACATCAACTCAGGATGTAGACGATCTCATGCGTTTCCGGCTCTATGATTACATAACGACCGCCGACCAGAATGAACTCGTAGCCGCGCCATTCCGGATAGATCGCAACAACCCTCTCGGGGATTGGATAGAAGTGCACCGAGGTCGGGACACGCGTACCGACGGAGACATTGAAGTTCACGTTGGTCACCGCCGTCACCTTCTCCTGCTTGATGGCGGAGGTGATCTGGCTGCGCTTCTCGACAGGCGGCGCACCCTTCGCCGCGGTCGCCGCATTGCCGGTCGTCTTGCTCTCCGCACCCGACTTCGACTCCGAAGCGGAGTTCTTGCTCATCCGCTCATGCTCGCTGTTCGCGGCATTGTTGTTTTTAGCTGCGCCCTTGTTGTCAGTAGCGCTGTGCGAGCTTGGTGATTGACCGGTTTTATTCTCTTGCGCCGACCTCGGATGACCCTTTGGCGCGTTCTCCTGCGCCCTCATGCCACCCTTTGGTGCGCCATGAGACTCGGTGGCTCCAGACCCGCCGCCTTCCGCGCTACCACGCGCAGACGTACTGCCGCCGCTTCCCATGGATGCGCCGCCGCTTGCTCCGGATGAGGCACCCGTGCCTGCGGCTCCACCAGCCCCGGCATTGGGGTTCTGTGCACTCGCTACGCCACCGGCCATCAACAGTGCGACGGCTGCCGCCGACATCAACAATTTGGTTTTCATGATTTCCTACTCCATTTCGATTGATTGATACGGTGGAAACAGGTCGCAAGCAGACGTCTGCAACGGCGAAAACAAGTTTCGCCTCACAGCGCCCTGCATCGAAAAATGGTTTAAGCTATCGCAACCCTGTCCCTGACTTGCGGCACGAGTGTCCTCGTGCGGGGAGACAAGCGGGAGAATTTATGCACGTTCCGGATTTACGGAAAAAAGCCAGTGCTGCGATTTTGGATCGCAAGGCGGATGATGGGGCGTGCCACTGTCGGCGCATACAAAATTCTCAAATCCGTCAACGTCGAGCAAAAGCGGGTTTTCCTACCCCAAAGGCCGGAAGCACAGCCTTTCACAAACCATCGGATTGATGGCATATTCTTCTACTTTTTGATTGTCGTATAAAATTCCATTTTTAATTTCATGGACTTATGGACCGCACCATCCAGCGTGCATAGAAAGATGTTCTCCTTTCCATAGTAATGGCTCGTGACCGTCATGATCGACCTTTCGGTGGCTTCCGGCTTTGTGATCGGACTGGTGTTTGGCGTGGTCGGCCTGCTCAGCGGCTTCTGCCTGATGAGCAGCCTGCGCGATCTGTGGACCTCAAACGACACCCGCAAAATCCGCAGCTATGCGACTGCACTCGCCGTGGCAATCATCGGCACGCAACTCCTTGTCGGCACCGGGCTCGTCAATATCGGCACGTCGATCTACCTGCAGCCGTCGTTTTCCGCGCCGCTGATCTTCTTCGGCGGCCTGCTGTTCGGCCTCGGCATGGTGCTCGCCAATGGCTGCGCCTCGCGCGCATTGGTGCTGCTCGGCAAGGGTAACCTGCGCTCACTCGTTGTGATTACCGTGATCGGCATCACAGCGCAGATGACGCTGAAGGGCCTAATCGCACCCGCGCGCATCGCATTCCTCGACTGGACGAAGACCGCGCCGACCGCCGTATCCGTCCCTGCCCTTCTGAACACCATGGGGCTTGACGATACCGCCGCGCGGCTTATCGCAACGCTGATCGCAAGCGGCGCGCTTCTGATCTACGCGTTCTCGGACAAGCAATTCCGCCGTTCCTACGGCCAGATCGCCGCGGGTCTCATCATCGGCTTGCTGGTGGTTGCCGGCTGGGCCGCGACCGGATGGTTCGCGGCGGACGACTTCAATCCGATTCCGGTTGCATCGCTGACCTTCGTGTCACCAATCGCGGATTCCGTGCAGTACACCATGCTCTCCACCGGGCTGGCGCTGAACTTCGGCATCGCGCTCGTGGTTGGCGTTCTGGTCGGAAGCCTCGCGACCGCGACGCTAACGGGACGCTTCGCGTTCGAAGGCTACACCTCGGTCACGCATACCGGCCGCTCGCTCGCTGGCGCAGCCTTTATGGGCATCGGTGGCGCGATGGCTTACGGCTGCTCAATCGGCCAGGGCCTGACCGGCGTTTCGACGCTGGCAATGCCCTCGTTCATCGCGCTTGCGGGCATCCTTTCCGGCGCCGCGTTCGCGATCCATAGCAGGACACGGCTGCTCGCGTTCGCCTTCCGCTGAGCACGCGCGGCTCTGGCCGCGCGTCACTCTGGAAATTTAGAAGTCGAGTTTGTCGCGGATCGCGTCGATGCCGGCGCGCGCGCACTTCTCATCCTTGTCACCGCCCGGCGCACCGGACACGCCGATCGCTCCCAGCAATGTATCGGCCGTCTCGATCTTCAAACCACCGCCGAGCATCGCGACCCGCGGCAGATCCGCAAGCCGCGGATCGAGCGTACCGTTCTTGATCGAAGCTGCGAGCTGCGAGGTATCGGCGCGAAAACCGACCGTGGTCCATGCCTTCCGCGTCGCCGTATCGTTGGCCGGAAGCCCCGCATAACGATCACGCAACAGAACCTGCGTTTCACCGAAGCGATCCACCACCACCACGGAGACCTGATAGCCATCCGTGCGGCATTGCTTGAGAGCGGCCTGCGCAGCTTCCAACGCCACATCGGGCGTCAACGATTTGTATGTCACGGTCGCGTCTTCCGCCTTCGCAGCCGAGACCATCATCGCGCAGGAAAGGACACACAGCAGACTTCGCGGCACACGCATTTCGGTCACCTCTTGTGAGAGAGTGTTACGGCTTGATGTAGGTCCAGCCCTGTTCCTGCAACTCGCTCAACCGCACCACGCCCGAGGGAACGACGCTCGCCTGCGGCACGATCGCAATCGGATGGCCTTCCTTCTTCTCCATGCCCTCCTTGGTGTTGCCACACGCGGAGAACGTCACTTTCGAGGGGAATGCCATCTCGGAAATCTGCTTCAGGCGATCCTTCACCGGCGACTTGTCGTCACGGAACATGTTCAGCCCCGGCCCGTAAGCCACTACCTCGACCTCAACCGCTTCGCTCTTGTCGCCATAA
Source organism: Afipia felis ATCC 53690 (assembly GCF_000314735.2). Classification (NCBI taxonomy): domain Bacteria; kingdom Pseudomonadati; phylum Pseudomonadota; class Alphaproteobacteria; order Hyphomicrobiales; family Nitrobacteraceae; genus Afipia; species Afipia felis. Next base: position 1,504,530 of record NZ_KB375270.1, read on the forward strand.
TACTTCATGATGTTGGTGACGTTGTTGAGCGCCAGATTCATCGTGGCGGGGTCGTTCTGATCGACCTGAATGGCGATGCGATGCGGCTTGGCATCGGCCGCATGCGCAGCGGAGAACATCGAAAACATAATTGTAAAGGCCGCAGCCAGCTTCCAGAAAGTCCGCATATCGGAATCTCCTTAGGGACGAACGATAGTATAGCTCTTTTCCGCAAGCGACAGCAGGAACGGCACACCTGCCGGAACCTCCTTCGCCTTGGGATTCATCTCCGGCCGTTTTCCGGTTTTGCGCTCGATCGTCTCGAGCGTGTAATCGCAGATATTGAACGTTACGCCCTGCGCGATGAGGCTGTCGACCTGTTGCCGCCGCGGGCTGTCGGCCTTCAGCAGATCGATGCCGGGACCAAACGCAACGACCTGGACATCGATCGAGTCCGGCCCGTAGACGGTCAGCAGCTTGTTAGCGATGCTGACGATCAGCCCTTCCTTCACCGGATCATTGTCCGACAATTGCAGGGCGATGTGATGTTCGATGAACGGTCGCGCTGCCGCCTTTGCGGCGAGCGCTTCGACGTCTTTGGCATCCTGCGCATAAGCGGACCCTGCTCCAGCCACGACCGATACACCCCAGACAAGGGCGGCCGCGATCAGAACAAGTCCGCTTCGCTTCATCATGCGTGGCCTGCGTACCCCGGATTGTCGTCGACACCCGTGATCGCAACCTGAGAGCCGGTCGATTTCGGCTTTGCTTTTCCGTCGCGCAGATAGCTTGCGACGGTCTCCCAGACCGGTGCGCCCTTCTGCTCGTTGAGCGACGCCCAGCCTGCAACCTTGTAGGACTTGGCCGGATCAAGCGCCGCGCCGTCGAATTTCATCTCGGAAATCCGATTGCCCGAAGATTCGTTCGGCGCACAATGATACGACATACCGCCGGTGCGAACCATATCGCCACCCTGCTGATAGTACGGATCGAGGTTGAACAGGTTGTCGCAGATATCCTCCAGAATGGCCTTGATCTGCTCGCCGGTCATCGGCTGCACGTAGACCTCCGGGTAGGTTATCGCGGTCTGCGACATGATATCGCCCATCGTGATCGCCTGACCGCTCAGCACCGTGGTACCCCAACGGAAGCCGGGCGACAGCGCGATCTCCGCATCGAGCTGCTGACGCAGGGCGTCGCAGATCATCTCGTCCATCGTACCGTTGAAATTGCCGCGGCGATACAAAAGCCGGTCGGCATTACCGACCTTCTCGTCCAGCATCTTGGCATGAGGTGCGCGCAGTTTGTCCACTAGCGCAGCCATCTCAGCATCGGCCTTCAACTCATTCGTGAATACCGGCAACAACCGATAGTTCACATTCTTGACGGAGCCCTTGCCGAGCTCGAGATCAAGCACGCCGAGATATTTGCCGTTCGAACCCGCATTGGTCACGAGCGTCTTGCCGCCCGCGTTGGCGATGCTGATGGGCTGCGGCACAGCGTCATGCGTATGGCCGCCGAGAATGACGTCAATGCCGCTGACACGGCTCGCCAGCTTGAGATCGACATCCATGCCGTTGTGCGACAGAAGCACTACCGCATCGACCTTCTCGTCGTTGCGCAGGCGATTGACGACCTTCTGCATCTCGTCGTCACGAATGCCAAACGTCCAGTCCGGCGTGAAGCGTTTCGGATGCGCGATTGGAACGTAAGGGAAAGCCTGGCCGATGATACCGATCCGGTAATCGCCCATCTTCTTGATGATGTAGGGCTTGAACACCCGGCCGGTGTCGCGGTCGAACGCCTCGGCGTCGTTGAAAGCCGCCTCTTCCGTCAGGAAGACGTTCTGGGCGATGAACTCGCCTTTGAAGTCAGCGAGGTTCTTGCGAAGCGTCTTCTCGCCATAGGTGAATTCAAAGTGGCCGGTCATCGCGTCGATGCCGAGCAGGTTCGCGGCCTGCACCATGTCCGCACCGCTCGTGAGCTTGGCAATGCCGCTGCCCTGCCACAGATCGCCGCCGTCGAGCAGAATGGAATGGTCATCCGGCACGGCACTGCGCAGCATCTTCACCAGCGTCCGCAGATGCGCGAACCCGCCCATCTTGCCGTAACGCTGCGCCGCCGTCTCGAAATCGAGGAACGTGAAGGCATAGGCCTCCGGCGTGCCCGGCTTCATTCCGAACTTCTGCAGGAAGTGCTCGCCGACCAGATGCGGCGGATTCCCCTTCATCGAACCGACGCCGATGTTGACGCTCGGCTCGCGGAAGAACACCGGGCTCAACTGCGCGTGCGTGTCCGTCATGTGAAGGACGCGCGCATTGCCTGTCGGCTTGAAGTCATAGAGCGACGAACCAGCCGCGCGGCCGGCACGCGGCAGCGACAGGACAGCCGGCATCGCCACCGCAAGTTTCAGAAGTTCTCGTCGGTGGATCGGCATTTTCACTCTCAACAAGCTTGGTTAGCGGATGACGGCGTCCGGCCAGAGCTTCACCTCGCGCTCGGTCTGCGCGATAGATGCATTCGCCAGTGCCTCGGCTTTTTTCGCCAAAGCGGTCGCGGAATCGAAGTTGCCTTCGTCCGCGGCCTTCTTGGCGCCCTTCAGGGCGGCAACGGTCGTGGTCCACTGATTTCTCAGTTCGCCCGCCTTCTTGTTGGCCGCCTCGGCCTTTTCATAAGCCGCCTTGAACGTGTCGGCGGTTTCCGCAGCGTGCGCGGAGGTCAGCGCCATCAGAACGGCCGCGCCCGCGATAATCGATGTCATGATCCGCATGGTCATCTCCTACGGCCGCGCGCCCGGACCCGTGATCGGGATCCCGTTGGCCATGTACGACAGATAATACTCGACGTTGCGGTATTCGGGGTCCTGCGGCTTCAGCGGCACACCACGCACCTGGCTGTTGCAGGTCGTGAAGCGGCGGCTGGTCGTGCCCATCCCGCCCCATTCGGAGCGATAGATCGGCATCGCGTTGAGGATGCCCAGCGCAGGCGCGAGGACTTCGGCCCGGATGTGCTCGCCCGGCGCCTGAACGTGGCAGCTCGCGCAGGAGAAATTGAACTGCCCGCGACGCTGATAGAAATACTGCTTACCCTTTTCGTAAGCTTCCAGCGCCTTCGGATTGTCCTTCGGAATCTTGATGTCGAACGGCTTGCCGCGCGATGTGTAGGCCATATAGGCCGTCACCGCCGCCATGTCGTCCTTCATGTAATTGTAGGGTTGCTCGCCGTTCTTCTCGAGGCATTGATTGACGGCGACTTCAAGCGTGACGACCTGATTGGTCTTGTCGTCGAAGTAAGGATAGTTCTGACGAACACCAATGCCCTTGTTCTCGAAACAATCGGCAAACGTCTTGCCGTTCTTGAAGGGCTTCTCGAACAGCTCCTTGCCCTTGTCGAGCGCGAAATCGTAGGGCGGGAAGACTTCCTTCTCGATCCACTGCTTCCGCAATCCCTCATTCATCGAATAGGGACCGTTGGCAAAATCATTGAGTTCAACCTTCGGAAACTTGTCCGTAAAGAATTTCCGGAAGGCCTGAAAATCCTTCTCCGGCGACGATGTCGTCACTTCGGCCCGCACCATGTGCGGACCTGCGAGTGTCGCCAACGCTACCAACAATGCGAGCCCACGCATCATTCCAACCCCTCCTGCCGGTTCGACCCTCACATAATCTTGGCGGTCGTGGTGTCCGTAGCACCTTTATTGTCAACCCAGGTGATCTTCAGGTCGTCGCCCTTCTTGCCGCCTTTGAAGGCGAACTTGACGAACGGATCCTTGGAGACGGCCGGGCCCCACAGCGCGGTGAAAACCGTCTTGCCGCCGGTCTCGAACTGAACCGTCTCGATGTGATGAGCCGGGATGAGTTCGCCCTTGGAATCCTTGACGAAACCGGAGTCCATCGGGTGCTGCACCAGCGCCTGAACTTCGGTGGTGTCGGCGCCAGCGATGGCGCGTACGCGAATAGTCGATGCCATGATCTATTTCCTCCTCAGCCGCCGCAGCCGCCGACAGTGACCTTCACTTCCTTGGTCGCGCTGTAGAGCTTGCCATCCGCCTCGACGATGGCGACGACCTTGCTGGTCTTGGCCATCTTCAGGCGGTTGGACACCGACGGCAGCGTACCTTCAGGAATCTTATACGACGCAGCGAGCGCATAAGGATTCTCAAGCACCAGCACCGAAATCGCCGTTACCTTCGGCAACGTCGAACTGACGCTGATCGGCACGACAGCGCCGTTCTCGGCGATCTCAGGCGCATCGAGCTTGACCTTGTCGGACGCTTCGGCCGACTTGCCATACAGCGCCTTGAGAGCGTCGGCTTCGTTCTTCTGCTTGAAGGCATCGGCCGGCCAGCCCGCGGCATCGGCCGCGAACGCCGCGACCGAGCGCATGACGTTGAGGCTCGCGCCGAACACCGTCGCAAGCGCGGCTCCCTTCAACAGACTTCTGCGCGACGTGCGCAGGTCGGGAAGTTTTGCGATAAACATTCGATTTCCTCCGGTTTTTCTTAGAGCTGATAGAGAAAGTCGACGATCGCCGAGATTTCTTTATCAGTCAGAATAAGGTTGCGGCCGAAAGGCGGCATGACTGTCTGTGGATTGCGCGCGGACTCGTCTTCGATGATCGCGGTCAATTCCTTGCGGTTCGGGAAGCGCGCTTTCATGTCGCTGAGCTCCGGACCGATGGAGCCCGGAAAATCGCCGCCCTTGAACTCGTGGCAAGTAATGCAATTGCCCTTGCTGCGATCGAGCGCCAGCGCCTTGCCATCGAGCGGCGCCGTCGGTTGGGCGAAAGCCGCAACAGGCGCAGACAGCACAATCAGGGTTGCTGCAGTTGCGAGATGAAGACGATTAAAATGCATCCTGCGCGCTCCAAATTACTTCGGTTGCATATCATCGAGCGGACCGGTGGTCCGTGGCGTCAGGCTCTGTCCTTCAGCCGTCGAAACAATCTTCAGTGTTGATGGATCAACACACTTCGTCATGCAAGGCTTCATTGCCGTATCCGGGCGAGGATCCTGCCAACTAAAGCTATCATGGTTAGGCATTTTAACTTTTGGCAAGGAATCTTTGTCGGCGACAAAATCGGCCGGAACAATATTATTGAGATTCAGGACATAGGCCGTCAGCGCGTACACATCGTCTGCCGACAGGGTGCGCGGCGAAGTGAACGGCATAGCGCGATTGATGTAATCCCAAAGGGTGGGAGCGAACGGCCAGTAGCTGCCGACGGTCGGTTCAGGACGATCTGCAGTGAGCGTTCCGTTGCCGCCCGCGAGCTTGGGATAGCGCCCCTCACCCTCGCCGAAGGTCCCGTGACAAACCGCGCACTGATCGGCGAAAACCTCGGCTCCGTGGTTCACGTCGCCCTTGCCGGGCGGCAATCCCTTGCCGTCCTCGCCGCGCGCGTCGATATCCCAGCCCTTGATCTGCTCGGGCGTCGCAGGCGTGCCGTAGCCGAACGGCTTGTGAGCTCCCGCCGCAATCGCGGGCACAGCGTTTGCCGCCAGCAAAGCGGCCGCGAACATCACAGGACGCACGTTAGCCAAGCTGGACATCGTAAACGCTCCCATCGGGCTTCACCTGCCAGGTCTGGATCGAGTTGTTGTGGTAGACGGAATTCGTGCCGCGAACCTTTCGCAGCGCAGCGAGCGTCGGCTGCACAAAGCCGGTTTCGTCGACCGCGCGCGATTCGAGGAAGGCGGGCTTGCCGTCCCAGCGCCACGGAAACGTAAAGCGCGTGAGCGCCTTCGAGAGCACCGGCTCCTTCAGCTCGGCCTGCTGCCAGTTCGCGCCACCATCGGTGGAGACGTGAACTTCCTTGATCCTGCCGTTGCCGGTCCAGGCGAGACCGCGGATCTCGTAGAGACCCGGTCCGCTCAGCGGCACCTCCGGGCACGGGAACGTAATCACCGACTTGGCGTCGATCAGCCAGGTGAAACCGCGCGATTTTCCGTCCGGCATCAGGTCGGTGTATTTCGAGGTTTCCTCGCGGGTGTACCAGGGCTTGTCGCCCACCTTGATACGCCGCAACCACTTCACGCTGACATTGCCTTCCCAGCCGGGAACGATCAAACGCAGCGGATAACCCTGCTCCGGCCGCAGCGCTTCGCCGTTCTGCGCATAGACCACGAGACAGTCGTCGAGACATTTGTCGAGCGGCAGGCTTCGCGCCATGTGGGCGCCGTCCGCGCCCTCAACGAGAATCCACTTCGCTTCCTTCTTCAGACCAACCTCTTCGAGCAGCGTTGAGAGCTTCACGCCAACCCATTCCGCGCAGCTCACCATGCCGTGCGTGAACTGCAGCGAGTTGAGCTGCGCGCCGCGCCATTCCATGCCACCATTGGCAGGGCATTCAATGAAATGGATACGGGACGTCGACGGAAACCGCATGATGTCCTTCATCGTCAGGATCAGCGGGCGATCCACCAGCCCGTGAATCATCAAACGATGCTTGTCGGCTTCGACGTCGGGGCGACCCGCATGGTAGCGTTCGAAGAACAGGCCGTTGGGGGTGATGATGCCATGCAGGCTCTGCAGCGGCGAGAAACTGATCGAGGATTCGGTGCCGGCCGTGAGCCAGGGCACGTTGCGGCGGATCACGCCGGCCTGCTCATCCGAGGGCTTGCCGTAGGGCCGATCGACAACGCCGGCCCCGATGGACTGCGACCATTCGTTCTCGGCCGGCGGCGCCGCGTCATCCGCGCGCGCAGTCGAGCCATTGAGCAGGGCCGCGCCTGCGGCGGCTCCAGCCATTTTCAGCAAATGCCGCCTGGGGATCTGGACACGCTCCGACCCAGCAGCCAAGGACGCCTTACGGGCATCCTCCAATGAAGAGAAAGGCACCAGATCTCCTCCCTGTGCGGTCAACCATTTCTATGGGACCATTTATTTTGCTTATCGTTGGGAAAGCGAATATCATCCGATCCTAATTTAGTCAACGCTAAATCAATCGATTGGCGTTCTGCCCACAAAATTGATATGATGAATCACAGAAAAATTTTCAGGACCGATTTCGATGACTACGGCTCTCGCTGCGAAGACGCGCGCGACTAAGTTACGTCCCGATCAAATATTGGAACAGCAGGCGCGCGAGGTCTCCCGACTCCTGAGCGTGCTTGCGAACGAAAATCGCCTGCTGATCGTTTGCTATCTCATGATGCGAAACGAAATGAAGGTCGGCGAGTTGGTCGACGCATTGCATCTCAGCCAATCGGCACTCTCCCAGCATCTTACCAAGCTGCGCGAAGAAGGACTTGTCGAATTCCGGCGCGAGTCGCAAACGCTCTACTACAAAATCGCCGATGAGCGCGTGACCAAGCTCGTCAAGGTTCTCAAGAAGCTGTACTGCGACGACGCCATATGAAGAATTTGCTGCGCGTAACCGTACTGGCGTGGGCGATGTTGCCCGCCGCCCTGCTCGCTCAAAGCAAGACGCCGGATTACGCGCCGCTCGACCGGCCCATTACGGTGGATCAGGTTCCCGGCAAGGATATTTTCTACAGCATCGGCAGCCCCGGCATTCCGGGCAAGGCCAACGAGGGCAACACCTCCAACGCCGGCTATGTTGTAACGCCGGAAGGCGTCGTCGTATTCGACGCACTCGGCACGCCCTCGCTCGGCTGGGCGCTGCTGCAGGACATCCGCAAGCGGACCGATAAGGACATCCGCTACATGGTGGTCAGCCACTATCACGCCGACCATATCTACGGCCTGCAGGCGTTTCGCGATCACAGCCGCGCCATCATCATCGCGCAAGAAAATTCAGCCGATTATACCGAGAACAGGGAAACCGCCGACGAGCGCGCGGACGAACGGCTCGATCAACGTCGCGACGCACTTGCCCCGTGGGTCGACGAGCACACGCGGATTATCCCGCCCGATATCATCTTCGACGACAGGCTCACGATTTCGCTTGGCGGCAAGCATTTCTCGCTGATTTTCGCGGGGCCCGCGCATTCCAAGAGCGACATCATGATGATGGTCGAGCCCGACGGCGTGCTGTTCGCGGGCGACATCGTTCAGAACGGCCGCATTCCGTTCATGAACAGCGACGACGTCAGCACCGCGCACTGGCTCAAGGCGCTGGACGATGTGCGCACGCTCAATCCCAAATATATCATCCCGGGGCACGGCAAGCCGTCCGAGGCTGCGCAGGAAGCTATTGCGTTCACCCGCGATTACATCCTGTATGTGCGCAAGGCGATGAGCGAGGCGGTTGCGAACTGGGTCGATTTCGACACCGCCTACAATTCGACGGACTGGTCCAAGTACAAAGGCTACCCGGCGTTCGAAAGCAACAACCGGGGCAACGCGTATCGCATTTTCCTGGAGCTTGAATCGTCTCAGTTCAAGAAATAGGACGATTGCCTCCGAGAGTTCGAGCGAGAGGATATTGATGACGTCGACTATCCGGATACAGGCCCATCTGATTGGCGATGTGACCGAGGTTCAGGCCTTGATCAAGCACCCGATGGATTCCGGATTCGCCAAGGACGCCGACAACAAACTCATTCCCGCGCACTACATCGAAACTCTCAGTTTCGAGCATAACGGCAAGGTCGTCTTCGCCGCGGACTGGGGACCAATGGTGGCGCGGCAGCCCTACGTCAAATTCTCCTTCAAGGGAGGCAAGGCGGGCGACGCTGTCACGGCGCGATGGACCGACAGCAACCGTGTCGTGGACAGCACGAAGACGACGATCAGGATCGACTAGATTTTTGATCCATTCGCGGGTCATTCCGGGGCGCGAGCATCACGATCAAACCCACAAATAGAATGGCTGGCAGCGCGGATGAAAGAAACCCACGTCTGCCAGCCACTTTTTAAAAATTAAAACTTACTTCTTGTTGCCGCTGGCGTCGAACTGCTTGAGGAAAGCGATCACGTCGGCGCGCTTTCCGGCCTGCGAAATGCCTGGAAACGACATCTTGCCATGCGGCGCGAGAGTCTTCGGATTGGTCAGATAATTGTCGAGCGACGCTTCGTCCCAGACCTTGTTCTGGTCCTTGCCGGCTGCGAGATCCGCCGAATAGTTGTAGCCCTCGGCCGTGCCCCATTTGCGTCCCACGACACCGTTCAGCTCGGGACCGACTTTATTCTTGGCACCGGGGCCGATCGCATGGCAGGCCATGCAAACCTTGAAAGCCTGCTCGCCCTTGGCCGGATCACCGCCTTCGGCATGAGCGGCGCCTGCAAAGGCGACAAGGGTGGCAGCAGCAACGATCCAACGCATCTTCTTCTCCTTGGCTTGCTTTTATAGCTGGCTGCGGCCGCACGAAAGGCAACCGCGATGGCGCCATCTATATCACGATGCGCGCGATCTACAGCATAAACCAAGACGGGAGATATTAATTCTTCTAATGGTGATGCAAACTTTGTTACAAACCGATCGCCAATCCGTCGCTGCGTGGATCGTGGGCACCCTCAATCAACCCATCGTCATGAATGACGATGGCTCCGGCCTGCCCTCCCAACGGACTGTTCGCCGAGATCATGCTCGTTTCGTGGCCGCGCGCAGCCAACTCCTCAGCAGTCGCCGCGCCGACACTCTCCTCCAGCTTCAGCGTGTCCCGACTATCGGAAAACGTCTTGCCGAGCAGGAAGCGCGGCCGCGTCAGGGCGGCGAGCGGATCGAGTCCGTAATCGAGCAGCCGGGTCAACAGCACCGTCAGCGTCTGTGGCTGGCCGTCCGCGCCCTGCGTGCCGTACAGAACATGCGGTTTGCCGTTCTTCATCGCGAGGCCGGGATTGAGCGTGTAGAATGGGCGCTTGCCCGGCGCGATGGCATTCGGGCTGCGCGGATCGATGCTGAACGCGGCTCCACGGTTCTGCCAGAGCACGCCGGTGTCGCCGGCGACGACACCGCTGCCCCAATCGAAATAAGTGCTCTGCAGAATGCTGACGCTGCAGCCCTGCGCGTCGGTTGCAGCGAAATAGACCGTATCGCCGGTACGGAACAGATGCGGCCACTGCATCGCCTGCGCTGTGATCGCAGCCGCCTTGTCCTTGAGCCGGGATTTCGCAAGGCGTTGCGCGATGTCGGCGGCGGCAAAATCCGGATCGGCAATGCCGTCACGATCGAGAAAGGCCTGCTTCACCGCTTCGACGCAGCGATGATAATACTCTGCGCTCCCCTCCTCGACGCCAGCGAAGCCGAGCTCGTTGAGGATGCCCATGATTTCCAGCGTCGTAATGCCCTGCGTCGGCGGCGGCGGCGCGAGCAAGGTCACGTCCCGGTATTCCAGCGACACCGCCTGCTCCTGACGGCTGAAGGTTTTCGCAAGGTCGGCGGCCGTCAGCGGCGATCCGACGCTCTGCAGGCCCTTTCCGATCCGTGCGGCCAGTTCGCCTTCATAGAATTCGCGGGCGCCGTTACGCGCGATCTGCTTCAAGCTGCGCGCGAGATTTTTCTGCACGAACAGGTCGCCGGGCTTCGGCGCCTTGCCGCCAGGCAGAAACAATTCGGAAAATCCCGGCCAACCGGCGAGTTCTTTCTCCCGGAATGACGTCCAGAACAACTGCGACGCCGTGACCGGAAAGCCCCGCTCCGCATAAAGGATCGCAGGCTCCAGCAGCGAGGCAAAACTTTTCGCCGTGCCTTTATCCTTCGACCAATGATCGAGCGAATAATTGTAGGCCTGACGCCAGGAATCCACTGCGCCCGCACTGACAACCGTCGATGGCGCGCCGCGTGCTGCGATCGGCTCCTTGTAATGCGGCAGATTCTCCGCAGCTTGCCCCAATCCGAGTAGAACCGTGTTGCGGCCCTGCGCGTCCGCGATCATCCAGATCGCATCGCCACCGATGCCGCAGAAATGCGGATAGGTCACAGCGATCACTGCGCCCATCGCAATCGCGGCCTCGATCGCGTTGCCACCTTCGCGGAGGACTTTCGCGCCCGCCTCACTGGCAAGTGTATGCGGACTCGTCACCATTCCGGTGCGGGATTGCGCCAGTTGCGGGCCGCCCGTAGCAGGAGATGACGACAATGGGTCTCCCGGCACACGCCGAGCGGCGTTCACCTTCAACGCGTGCTGGGAAAAACCTGTCATTGCCGTCGTCCTTTCAGTTGCCGGGTCGCTTACGACACGGCTTCTTTAACGCGAGAGGAAGAGTTCTCCTCCGCAGCATGATGATGGTGAGCACCGAATGTCGCGGTGAGCCACGCATAGATCGGGCCGAGTGCATTCATCGCCAGCGAAGCAAACAGCGCCGCATACGGATCACCCGGAATAGGACCGAACTTTCCGAAGTAAGTGGCGAAGAACGAGGCGAAGCCGAAGAACATGCCGGGAATGAAGCTGAACGTCGAAATGCGCCCGAGCGACATCATTGTCCCGTTAAGCGTGAACAGGATCACGCATTCCGCCACGATATAGGCATTGCCAGTGAAATACTGCGAGGCGATCTTGAAGCACACCACGATGGCGCAGGCGAAGAAGCCGCCGATCGCCATCGTCGGATAGAACTTCTTCATCACTGCAGACGTCGGTCCGCCGGCCGCGAAGGTCGCGGCCCAAGTGATGAAGATCGCCCACGGTGGGAAGTGGAACGAGGTCATGGCGATGAAGATAGTGGTCACTGCGAGCAGCGACGCGACAATTTCTGCTGGTAGCTTGTTCATGTTGGTTTCCTCCTGATTAGTGTGTTGCTGAAGCCGTCTTCTTGGTTTTGGCGTGAGCGTGCGGCTCCGCATGGGCATGGCCGCAAGTGCGGCAAATCTTCGTCTCATGTTTCGTCATCGCAGCGACGCGGCCGCGCTTGAACACCCAGGAGCGCGCCGGGATGTCGAGAAGCGCATCGGCAACAACCTGCGTATCGAGGATCATCAGATCCGCAGGCTTGCCGACAGCGAGGCCGTAATCCTTGCCGATACCGACCGCGCGGGCCGCATCGGTCGTGCTCATCTTAAGAATTTCCGCCTGGTGATCCGGCGTGCCAAACTGAATCAGATGCGCGAGCATATTGCCGATCACGAGTGGGTCGGCCTTGCCGAACGGCGTGAAGGCGTTGCGAACATTGTTCGACGCATAGGCGACATTGACGCCGCCCGCCCGCAAGGCCCGCACCGGCGTGAGGCCGCGACGCTGGTTCACGACATCCTTGCGGCCGCCGAGGTAAACGTCGGTCGCCGGCAAGGTGATGATGGCGATGTCCGCTTCCCGCAGAAGATCGATCAGGGGCTTCAGTTTCTCCGGCTCGAGCGAACCGGGGCTCGTCACATGGCCAAGCGCAACACGGCCCTGATAACCGGTCTCAATGGTTTTGCGAGCGGTGTATTCCGCGGACATAAAGCGCTGGTCGCTTGCATCGTCCGAGAAATCGGCATGCATATCGACCGGCAAGTTATGCTTCATCGCCATCGCGAACACTGTGTCGATGTGCTTTTTGGTATCGTCCCAGGACACTTCGTTGTAGGGACAACCGCCGACCACATCAGCGCCAAGCTCAATCGCCTTTTCCATCAATTCGACGACACCCGGCGTCTTGAGAATGCCTTCCTGCGGAAAAGCAACGATCTGCAGATCGATCAGATCGCGATATTCCTCGCGCAGTTCAACCGCTGTCTCGACGCCGATCAGGTTCTGGATCGGATCGACATCAGGATGCGCCCGGATCAGCGTCGTGCCGCTCGTGATCGCCATGTCCAGCACCCGGCGCGAACGCTCCAGCACGTCCTTGCGTTCCTGTTTGGATTTCAGGATGCCGGTGACGCGGATTGCTTCCTCGAGCGTGCCCAAACGAGCCGGCATACGGCGGTGGAGAAATGCTTTTTCGAGGTGCAGGTGAGCCTCGATGAAACCAGGCAATGCGACGCAGCCCCCTGCATCGATTTCTTCCGTGCCGGTTCGGTCGAGTTGTTCCTCGATGGCCGCGATGCGGCCATCCTTGATTCCGATATCGACGAGCGGCTTGTCGTCTTCGATCCGGACCCTGCGGATAATCATATCCATGTTGGTCGCGCTCCCTATGAAAATGCCGTTTTCCGGCTTTTTGCCGTGCCTTATGCGATCCGTGGATTCGTTGGCATCTTGCTAACCATGACGTTAGCGGCCCGCTGCCTCGGCGGTAATCGGCGGTGTCCTAAGCGCGTCTAGGAATTTTCCTAGACCGGACCCGGCCCCAGACCGTGGCGCATTGCGTAGTGGACGAGATCCACCACTGTCGCGGCATCGAATTTGAGCAGAATATTGGTCTTGTGCGTGCTCACTGTCTTGACGCTGAGGTCAAGCTTGCGGGCGATGTCAGAGATCTTGCGGCCATCGACCAGCAGATCGAAAATCTCCCGTTCGCGCGGCGTCAGGCGACGATGCGGCTCGTCTTCGGGCGGCACCTTCGAAGGGGCCGCCTGCGTCGCCGTTGCGCTGACGAACATCTCATCATTGGCGACCTTGCGGATCGCCTGAATCAACTGCTGGCTGGCGCTGTTCTTGGTGACGTAGCCGGCCGCGCCTGCCTTGAGAGATTCGATCACATATTGATGCTCGTCGTGCATGCTGAGCACGATCACCCGCCCGCTTCCAATCTTCGCCACCACATCGGTCAGCAACGCAATGCCGCTGCGTCCCGGCATCGACAGATCGAGCAGGACAACATCGCAGGGCGAGGACAACAGAGCGAGAAGCTCCTGCCCATTGGTGGCCTCGCCGACGATTTCGAGGTCGTCGTGCTCGGCCAGAATCTGCTTCAGACCTTCGCGGAAGATCGCATGGTCGTCGGCGAGGACAAGTCGGATCATGATGGCAGTCTGTCCTGCTCCGGCGGACCGTTCAACGGCAAATGCACGGACACGATCGTGCCGCCCTGCGGGTTGTCGCTGATGGCGACCGCTCCGCCCAAGGCCCGGGCGCGTTCGCGCATACCGACCAGCCCGAGCTTGTTGCGCTGGGAGGCGCCCTGGTCGATCCCGCGCCCGTTATCGGTGATCTCGATATGCAATTCCTGTCTCTCGTGGGTAACGACGACGCTCGCGCGTTTCGCCTCGCCGTGGCGCATCACATTGGTCAGCGCCTCCTGCACGATCCGAAATGCTGCGGTCGAAACCGCGCTGTCATAACTGACATCCTGCCGGTCGAATGACAACGTGATATCAAGGCCGCCAAGTTCAGCGGAGTTCTGCGTCAGCCATTTCATCGCAGCGACGAGCCCCAGTTCGTCCAGGATCATCGGCCGCAAATTGACGGCGATGCGACGCAAATCGGTTACCGACCGATCCACGATCGACACCAGCCGATCGACGCGGCCCTGCAGGACATCCTGCGAGGCCAGCCGCTCGCGCAGCCAGATCAGCTCGATCTTCAGCGCGGTCAGCGTCTGGCCCAGCTCGTCATGGAGTTCGCGCGAAATCCTGGCCTGCTCCTCCTCCCGCACCGATTGCAGGAAAGACGACAGCTCGCGAAGTTGCGCACGCGAGCGGATCAATTCATCGGCCGCCGCCTTGCGTTCGGAAATGTCGCGCGAAATGCCGACGGTGCCAACGATATGCCCATTGCCGTCGCGGATCGGCGATTTGATGGTCTCGAACCACAGCACGCGGCCGTCGGGATCGGAACGGCTTTCTTCATAACGCCGCCGTCGCCCGCTCTTTACGACGGCCCGGTCGGTCTGCATATAAATATCGGCAAGATCGGAAGGCCAGATATCGTACGGTGTCTTGCCGATCACTTCGTCTTCCCGCAACCCGATGATCGCGAGATAGGCCGAATTGACAGCGAGATAGCGGGAATCGCGATCCTTCAGCCATGCCATGTCGGGAATGTTATCGAGCAGCGCGCGCTGCTGCTGTTGCTCAAGGTCACGCACCGGACACCATCCGAAAATCCCGCAAGGCTCGGCGAACAGGTTACACCGGCTCTTGTTCTGCGCAAATAAAGTGCAATCGGCCTGTCACGCGGCTGTTGCAGATGACTCGCGCCACGCCAGCAGATAGGTTCCGGTTACCTCGCGAGCTACATCGATCCTCTCATGCGTATTCTTGTCTTTCAACACCTCGCCATCGAACATCCCGGCATCTTCCGTCAGTTCTGGCGTGAGGACGGCCATCATTCGATCACCGTCGAACTGGATGAAGACGAGGCCATTCCCGCGCTCGAAGATTTCGATCTCATGGTGGTGATGGGCGGGCCGCAGAATGTCTGGCATGAGGAGCGCTGCCCCTGGCTGGTGCAGGAAAAGGCCGCGATCCGCCGCTGGGTCCAGGAGATGCAGAAGCCCTATCTCGGCATCTGCCTCGGCCATCAATTGCTGGCTTCGGCGCTCGGCGGCAAAGTCGGCAAGATGCCCTCGCCGGAAGTCGGCCTCGCTCCCGTGACGTTGACCCGCGAGGGGCTTTCAGATCCCGCTCTCGCGGGCTTTCCGCAAGCCGTGGAGGCTTTTCACTGGCATGGCGCGGAAGTCTCCGAACCTCCCGTGGGCTCCGCTGTTCTCGCCTCCAGTGGCCTTTGCGCGGTGCAGGCGATGCGTTGGGGGAGGCACGCCTATGGCTTCCAGTATCATTGCGAGATCGAGCATTCGACGGTCGACGACTGGGGCCAGATTCCTGCCTACAGAACGAGTCTTATCAAGGCTCTCGGCGAGGACGGAGCCAGCCACCTGGCCGGTGACGTACTACCTCGTCTCCCCGGCTTTCATGCCTCGGCGCGTCAATTCCATCGTAACCTGATGAATATCGTCGGCTCCGGCCGTCCGTGATGCAAACGCGCGACCTCAGGTCGCCTTGGCGAACTGAACAGGTGAGACCAACTGCGTCAGTTTTCCCTCGGCTACCGGGGGGCTGAAGAAATAGCCCTGCATCTGGTCGCAGCCGAGCTCATTCAACGCAGCCAGTTGATCCGCCGTCTCGACGCCTTCCGCAGTCGTTTTCATGTTGCGTGCTGCGGCGATGTCCACCACGGCCTTCACGATATGCGACGCACCTTCGGGCTCGGTGATGTTGTTGATGAAGCAGCGATCGATCTTGATCTTGTCGAAGGGGAAAAGCTGCAGATAGCGAAGCGAGGAATAGCCCGTGCCGAAATCGTCAAGGGCGATGCGCACGCCGAGACCGCGAAGCTCATGGAGGATCGACAGCGCCTCCTCGTCGTCGCGGATCAGTACCGCTTCGGTGATTTCGAGTTCGAGACGGTTTGCTGGAAGTCCTGACGAGCCGAGCGCACTCGCGACATTGAGCGCCAGCGTATGGCCCTTGAACTGCACCGGCGAGACGTTCACCGCAAGGCGGATGTCGTCGGGCCAGTTCGCCGCCGCGTGGCACGCCGTTTTCAACACCCACGAGCCGAGCTGGTCGATCAGGCCGGTTTCCTCCGCGATCGGAATGAAGTCAGCCGGTGACACCAGACCGTGGCGCGGATGACGCCAGCGCACCAGCGCCTCACAACCAAGAACCTTCCGGGTTTTGACGTCGATGAACGGCTGATAGTGAACTTCAAATTCCTGATGGAAAAGCGCATTGCGAATTTCCATTTCCATGTCGTGACGTTTCTGAGCTCGGACCTTCATTTCCGGCTCGAAGAAACGATAGGTCCGCCGCCCGCTGCCCTTCGCAGCATAGAGCGCAAGGTCGGCGTTGCGCAGCAAGCCTTCGAGCTCCGAGCCGTCGCACGGCGACATCGCAATGCCGATACTGGCATCCGCATTGAGGTGATGACCTGCGCACTCGTAAGGCACGCGGATGGCGGTATGCACGCGCTCGATCAGCGAAATGAGGTCGGAGCGTTCCCGAATTCCGTGCCGGACGATGGCGAATTCATCACCGCCAAGACGCGCGACGAGATCGTCCGGCTCCATGCAGTCGCTGAGCCGGCTCGCGATCGCCACGAGCAGTTCGTCGCCGACAAAATGACCCAGCGTATCGTTGACCTGCTTGAACTCGTCGATATCGATGGTCAGAACCGCGAGGTTCTCTTCCCTCTTCAGCATCGTCTCGAGATGATCGCGGAACATCGAGCGGTTCGGAAGATCGGTCAGCGCGTCATAACGCGCCATATGGGCGATGCGGTCTTCTGCACGCTGCCGCTCGGTGATGTCTTCCAGCGTCGACACCCAACCTCCGCCGGAGATCGACTGCAGCGCTGTATGAATCACGCGCCCATCCGGAATATTGGTTGTCAGCGAACCGCTGCTCGACACCAACTTGAGCACCTTGACGCAATATTCGTCGACATCGCCGGCGAACATCCCGTGTTTCTTCCGGAGCGCCATGATCTGTCGCAGGCTGCATCCGGCCTTGATCGAGCCGTTCGGCAGGCCGAACATCTCCACATAGCGGCGGTTGAAAATCACCAGCCGGTGATTGGCATCGAACAGCAACAGGCCCTGCTTGAGATTGTTGACCGCCGTATCGAGACGCCGCTTCTCCAGCATCAGTCGCCGCTGGGCCGCGTTGTGCTGGGAGATGACACGCCGCACGATGAAGAGAACGATCAATGTCACCGCGATCGACGCCGCGAGCGCGATCAGAACGAGGCCACGGGTCTGCTCATGCCAATCCGCCAGCGCAGCGTCGACCGTCTTGGTGGCGATCATGACGATCGGGAAATTGTCGAGCTTCCGGATCGATCCAACCTGCTGCACGCCGGTCACCGGGCTTCTCACCATCAGCGAACCATGATTGGTGAATTTCAGGACGCCTCGAAATAACGGCCCGTGTTTGAAATTCCGCCCGATCATGGATTCCACGTGCGGATAGCGGGCGATCATCGTGCCATCTTTATGGAACATCGAAATCGCCGCGTCCGGCCCCAGCGACAACGAGGCGAAGAATGCTTCGAACCGCGCGGGTTCGACGCCGCGGGCGATCATGCCGAGAAACTCGCCCTTCGAATTAACCAGCCTGTGCGCGAACACCGTCGTCCATGCGCCGGTGATGCGGCTATGCACGGGATTCACCACGAGCTTCAGCGAGGAGGAGCCGAATTTCAATTCGTTGAAATGGGTTCGGTCCGCAACGTTGATGCTCGGAACAGGCCACATTTCGGAGGAGTTGATCAACTGCCCGTCCGCGCCGAAAATATTCACACCGCCAACATACGGCATCGAGCGAAGCTTGCCGGCCAATCTCCTGTGGAAATCCTCGCTGGAGATTGTGCGCAGGAATTCCTTGGGCGACTTGTCTTCGATCGCACGGATCTGGGCCATGGCGTCCTCCTGGATCACCTGCCAGTCCTCCAATTGCTGATCGAAATGACGCGTCAGGAGTTGCAGCGTGTTTTCCAATTCACGCTTGCTGTTCGCCAACGCCCGGTCACGCGAATTATTGATGGCCAAGGCCGTGCCCAGCACGATCGCCGCGACGATCATGACTCCGCTCACGATCAGCCAGAAAATCGGGCTTCGTTGCTGCGGCCGGGCGGCGCGATCGATCGCTTCAGCGATCTCGGGCGCATCGAGGCTGCTCTCTTGATATGAATCGCGTTCTGCCATCATCCCTCTACGGGGGTGATTGCATACCGAGGCGAAGTGGAGATCGTGTTAGCAGGAGCGGTTAGCGGGTAGTTAAACCGTTGCCAAAAACAGACATCACCGATGAGGGTTAAGGCTTTCCCTCTGAAAATATCGAAAATGATATCGAAATGACGGCCCTTACAGACGCTTAAAGCACTTCCGCGCCGTAACGGCAGCGTCGGGTGTCGCAGCGGCTAATGCGTAGTTCGACCGGACGACCGCTAACATCGGTCGCGATACGATGGACCTCCAATAGCGGCGCCCCGACCTTCAGGCCCAGCCTCTTCGCTTCATCCGCAGTCGCGGCAACAGCCGCGAGCTGCTCGCCAACGCGCACGATGCTGATACCGAACCGCTCCTGATAGATGACGTACATCTCCTCATCCATCTGGATATGCGCCTCGACGGATAGATCGGGCATCACCTCCACCGGGACATAGATCCGTTCAAAAATCGCGGGCTTGCCGTTCAGGCTGCGCACGCGGGTGATCGCGTGGAGCATGGCTGATGCATCGACTCCCAGATCGTTCGCCTGATCGCGCGTCGCGCGCTGGATACGCTGCGACAGCACCACACTCGTGGGAATGATCCGGCTACCATCCGGCTCCACCATACGGAAAAACTGATACAGCGCGCGATCGCGGGAATGGCGCGCGACGAACGTGCCGACGCCCTGCCGACGCACGATCATGCGGTCGGCTTCCAGCGCGTTCAGCGCCTTCCGCACAGTGCCCTGGCTGACATTGTATTCGGCCGCGAGCTCGTATTCGCTCGGCAGCATCTGCCCCGGCTTCCAGCTTCCGGCGCCGATACGCTTGACGAGAAGCGTCTTCACCTGCGCGTACAGGGGAAGGTATTCGGTATGGCCGCCAGATACTGTCGTTTCGTTGCTCACCAGTTCCTTCACCGTTTCAAACGATTCAAGCCGATAAGTAACAGAAGCCGTCTTCGGACCGAAGTGCTTCCCGCCCGATCGGGCGGCTACGCACAACCAAATGACCCATCAGGCCTTGACCGACGCCGCCTCCGTCAAAATCGATTCGATTTCAGGGCCAACCGTCAGGCCGTCGCGGGCCGCCTTGGCCCGATTCGCAAGCCGCCGTGAACCCGGCAGCCGCGCACCCTGCTGTCCCTCGATTGCCGCGACCAGCGTCGCCATCCGTTCGCCGAAACGGCCATGTCCGAATCCCGCCGGATCGATTGTCAGCAGCAACTGTCCGGTCAGCGGCGGACCGCCTTTGTCATCGAGGAAGGACGACGCTTCGAATGCCAGATGCGCGCCGGGAATACAGGCCGCCAGAATTTCGACCATGAAGGCCAGCGCCGCGCCCTTGGCGTCACCAAGTGGGATCATCGTTCCCTGCAGCGCCTTCACAGGATCGGTCGTGGCCTGCCCGTCGGCATCCAGCGCCCAGCCTTCCGGAATGCTCTCGCCCTTCTGCTTGGCCGCCACGATCGGTCCGCGCGCGACTTTCGACAGCGCGAGATCCACCACGGCCGGCTCACGGCCCTCGAGAGGGGCTGCAAAAGCAATCGGGTTGGTGCCGAACACCGGCTCGCGTCCACCCCATGGTGCCATCGCGCTCGGTGTGTTCGCGAACAGCAACGCAACCAGCCCCTTTTTCGCCAGCGCTTCGCACGGCAGGCCGGCGGCACCGCAATGGTTGGAATTGCCGATGGCGGCGACCGCGATGCCCTGCTTGGCTGCAAGCGCGGGCAATTCCGCGAGAGCAAGATCAATTGCCGGATAGGCAAATCCCTTCGCCGCATCGATCGCCAGAACGCTTGGGCGCGGATTCGATGCTGTCGGCTTCGCCTTGCCATCGATCTTGCCGCTTTTCACCATGGCGAGATAAGTCGGCACGCGCGACAGGCCGTGACCCTTAAGGCCGTCGGCTTCCGCCGTCACCAGCGCACGCGCGACCGACGCAGACGTATCCTCGCTGCAGCCGTGGGCAACGAAGGTACCCGCCACGCGCTTGGTGAGATCAGCGAGAGACAGCGTGCTCATGCGTTCAGGACCTTCTTGACGTTCTCGACCGTGACCCACGACACGCGGGTGTTGGATTCCACGGTGACGCCCGCAATATGCGGCGTCAGAATCAGATTCGGCACATCCGCGAAGACGTTGCCTGCCTTGAGCGGTTCTTCCACGAACACATCGAGTGCGGCGCCGCCGAGCTTCTTCGTCTTGAGCGCCGTCGCCACAGCGGCCTCATCCACCACGCCGCCGCGGGCGGCATTGATAAGGATCGCATCGGGACGCATCCGGGACAGCGCAGACGTATCGATCATGTTGCG
This sequence comes from Afipia felis ATCC 53690, assembly GCF_000314735.2. Classification (NCBI taxonomy): domain Bacteria; kingdom Pseudomonadati; phylum Pseudomonadota; class Alphaproteobacteria; order Hyphomicrobiales; family Nitrobacteraceae; genus Afipia; species Afipia felis. The sequence goes on from NZ_KB375270.1 coordinate 1,525,247, forward strand.
GGTCTTGTCGTTGAGCGGCACATGCAGGCTGACGACATCGGCCAGAGCCAGCAGGTTTTCCAGCGTCTGGCGCTGCACGCCGGCCTGCGCGAACACTGCGTCGTCCACCAGAGGATCAAACGCGATCACCTTCATGCCCATTGCCGCTGCGAGTTTCGCCGTGAGGCGCGCAATGGAGCCGAAGCCCACCAGCCCCATCACCTTGTCGGCCATCTCCCGGCCGATCAGCGTATTGCGCGGCCATTTGCCGGCGACGACGCTACCCGTCGCCATATAGGCGCCGCGCAGCAGCATCATCGCGCTCGTGATGACATATTCGGCGACCGACAGATCGTTCGCGCCGGACGCCGGCAGCACAGCGATATTGCGTTCTTTGCAGGCTGCCAGATCGATATTGTCGAGCCCGACGCCAAGCCGACCGACAGCTTTCAGCTTGGGCGCGGCATCCAGCAGCGCGCCACGCACCTGCGTGCGGTTGCGCACGATAATCGCCCGCGCATCCTTGAGGCGAGCGTTCAAATCATTCGGATGATCGACAAGATTAGGGTCGTAGAAATAATCGAATCCCCGCAACCCTTCGGTGATTGCCGCCTCGTCCATGAATTCGCAGATAACGATGTCAGACACGCGGCCCCCAGATCAAAAAAGAAAATGGCGGACGGCGTGGTGACGCCGCCCGCCTTCGTGGTTTAAGCGCTGCGATACAGCTTGGTCAGCGAGAACTCGCGGTGACCAAGAGACTCCGCCGCGGTCAAGCGGCCGTTCGCGGTGCGCACGATCATGTCGATCAGCGCGTCACCGGCCTGATCGAGCGTCATGTCGCGGCGCAGAACGCCGGTCACGTCGACGTCGATGTGCTCGCCCATGGTACGCACGGTCTTCGGATTGCCGCTGATCTTGATCACAGGAATGATCGGATTACCGATGACGTTGCCCTGCCCCGTCGGGAAGGTGTGGACCACATAACCGGCCGCCATCATCAGCGTCACGCACTCAGCAGCAGCCGACGAGGTGTCCATGTAATAAAGGCCAGGACCCTTTGCCGGGGCTTCCGCAGGCTCCAGCGCGTCGATGTACATCGACTTGTGGCCGATCTTCTCGAGATTGCCGAGCGCCTTCTCTTCGATGCTCGACAGACCGCCGGCAATGTTGCCTTTGGTCGGCTGAGAATCGGAGAGGTCGTCAGTCTTGTGAGCCTCGATCACGTCGTCCTGATACGCCTTCCACATTTTGTACCATTTTTCCGCGACCTCCGGCGTTGCCGCACGCTCCTTGCAGAGGTGCTCGGCGCCGGTGATTTCCGAGGTTTCGCCGAACACGCCGTAAATGCCGTGCGGGATCAACTTGTCGTACATGTTGCCGACGGTTGGGCACGACGACAGGCCCGTGGTGGTGTCGGACTCGCCGCACTTGGTCGAGACCCACAGATCCGAGATCGGGCACAGTTCACGCTCGAGTTCGGTTGCCCACTGCACGAAGCGCTTGGCTTGATAGCTCGCGCGCGAGATGGTGTTGATATCACCATGGGTTTCGATACCGAAACCGACCACCGGCTTGCCGGTCTTGGCGATGCCTTCGACCACGCGGCTGGTCCAGCCTTCCTCGATGCCGATGACGACCACTGCCGCGACGTTCGGGTTCGAGCCTGTACCGATCAGAGTGCGGAAATGAACCTCGAGGTCCTCGCCGAACTGCAGACGGCCATAGGCGTGCGGGATGGCAATCGTGCCCTTGATGTTATTGGCGACGGCCTCGCAGGCGGCGTTCGACAGATCGTCGAGCGGGAGGATGAGAACGTGGTTGCGGACGCCGACGCGGCCGTTTTCACGCCGCCAGCCCCAGAACTTCGCGTTCTTGAAATCCTTCGAAGCGCGCTTGCCGGGAAGGCTCTTCGTCGTCAACTGGTCCGTCGCGCCTCCGACGTAAGGCGACTTCATTTCAACGATATTGCTGAGCGACATGTGAACCTCACCAACGCTTGGTCTTGTGATTGTGGATATGGACGTGACGGCCCTGCGGCCCGTCGCCGACCATTCTGCCGACGTCCTGACCGTACTTGATGACGGTGTCGCCCTTCTTGAGGTCGACCAGCGCTACCTTGTGACCGATCGGAATGTCGTCCTTCACGTCGATGGTGAACGTCGTATCGTTCTCGGTGATGACGCCGAACGCCTTGGTGCCGGCCTTCAGGTCCTCGACGACAACGACCGCAACATTGTCCTTCGGGCTGTGAGCCAGCACGTGGGGCATGTTCGGCTTGTCTTTGGCGGCTGACGCCGCTCCCGGAGCATTCATTCTTCCTTCTCCCTGCTCATCTGAATGGGTTTCAGGTCCCAAGTCTTGTATAAGATAATAAATACATCGGTCAAGCAGAACCGACCTATTCCGCCGCCTCCGAAAGCAAGGTTTGCCCCGGTTTTACGCGGGTAAACGCCACCGGCGCGGTGGAAATGTCGATGTCGCCGCCTTTCATTCGCACCACCGTGTAGTGCGAGGTGTCGAGGTCGGAGGCTGACGGATAGTCTTCACGGAAATGTGCGCCGCGGCTGTCGGTGCGCGCGGTCGCCGCCGCGCAGATTCCGCGACTGACCTGGACGAGATTTTCGAGATTGAGTCGGTCCATCCAGGTCAGGTTGTAGCGGCGGTCACCATCCGCCACGCCGGACCGCGCGACCTGCGTCGCGAGATCGTCGAGCGCCGCAGCACCACGCGCGAGGCCTTCGCCCGTGCGTAGAATACCGACATCGTTCCACATGATGTCCATCAGCGCCTCGCGCATTTCGGCGAGATCGCCCGACGGCTTGCCGAGCGGCGAGAACGCACGGTCGAGAGAGGCATCGATCACGGACTGATCCGGATCGGCATGCACGCCTTCCTTCGTAACCGCGCGCGCCATCGCATCGCCGGCGACGCCGCCAAACACCGTGGAATTGGCAACGCCGTTGCCGCCGAGACGATTGGCGCCGTGCACGCCGCCGGTGTCCTCACCGGCCGCAAACAGGCGCGGCATCGCCGTGCTGCAATCGAGATCGAACACCACGCCGCCCATCATGTAGTGCGCGGTCGGAATCACCTCGACGAGACCACCGGCCAGATCGAAACCACAATCAGCGCAGCGCTCCACCATGCCCTTGAAGGTGCGCCGCACGTGATCGGGACCGAGATGGCTCATCTTGATGTGCACGCCGCCGTGCTGCGTCGCGTAGCCCTTGCGGATCTGGTACATGATCGAACGGCTGACGATGTCGCGCGTGGCGCGTTCGCCGCGTTCGTCGTAATCGAACATGAAGCGTTCGCCGCGCGAATCCAGCAACTGCCCGCCCGCACCGCGCAGACCCTCTTCCAGCACCGTGCCGGTCATGCGCGTGCCCGCACCCGCGAGTAGGCCGGTCGGATGGAATTGCACCATTTCGAGATCGCGCAGCGAAAGTCCCGCGCGCATCGCCATCGCAAGACCGTCGCAAGTCTTGTCGCCGGACGGCGTATGATATTTGTACATCGTCGGACCGCCGCCGGTCGCGAGCAGCGTCGCCTTGGCACGCACCAGCAACGGCTCGCCCGTGCGCATGTCGAGCATCAGGACGCCAGCAAGGCCCGAGCCGTCCGCCGCCGGAATGAGATCGAGCGCGCGATGGTCCTCCATCCGCCTCACGTCGCGGCGCCAGATCTGCTCGGACAACCGGTTGATGATCTCGATGCCGGTGAGATCGCCCTTGTGCACGGTGCGGTCGAAGGTCTGGCCCGCGAACGCCTTCTGGTGAACGCTGCCGTCGGGATTGCGGTCGAAGAAGCAACCGAGTTCGTTCTCAAGCTCGCGGATGCGGATCTGCGCCTCGACGACAAGCTTCCAGGCAAGATCCTGATTGTTGAGCCATTTGCCGCCCTCGATCGTGTCCATGAAGTGACGTTCGACCGAGTCGCCCGGCGCCAGCGCGACGTTGTAGCCGCCCTGCACCATGCGCGTGCAGCCGCATTTGCCAAGCAGCCCCTTCACCGCGACGGTGACGTCGAGATGCGGCGCGGTCTTCTTGGCGTGAAGCGCGGCAAAGAGCCCTGCCCCACCCGAGCCGAGGATCAGAATGTCGGTATCGACCGTACGCAGCGCCATGGTTCACACCGCTCCGATGCTTTTGAGAACCGCATCGCGGCGGCTGGCGACATCCTTCTGCAGATCGGCGTAGAGCGAGCCACCATGCGAATCCATGCCGACGAGCAGCGGGCCGAAATTCCTGATCTGGAATTTCCAGAGGCTTTCGGGATGCAGGTCGTCCATATCGATATCGACGATCTGTTCGATCCAGGTGGTCTCGAGCGCTGCCGCGCCGCCGACGATGGCGAGATACGCGCCGCCAAACTCAGCGAAAGCCTTCAGCGTGTCCGGACCCATGCCGCCCTTACCGATGATGAGACGCACACCTTCGCGATCCATCAGGTCATGAGTGAAGCGCTCCATGCGCATCGACGTGGTGGTGCCGATACAGAACGGCTTGTAACCCACCGGCGCCTCGTTCGAGACCGGCACCCGGTGCACGTTCGGCGCGGTATGGATGACCGCGTGGCCGTCGAGATCGAACTTGGTCTCGCGCCCCTTGTCGAACATGTGGATCAGGGTCGCGTCGCGGATGCCGAACAGCGTCTGTTCGAGCGTGACAGTGTCGCCGATCTTCAGGCTGCGCGCCTTCTCCTCGGTGATCGGCATTTCAAGAATATGATGCGCCATGATCCTGCCCTCACGCCGAAAACGCGATGCCGCCGGGCGTGATCGTCGCCCGTGCGCGCCGTGCCGAATGGCACTGGATGTTCACCGCAACGGGATTTTGCGTGATGTGGGTCGCGGCGACCTCCACATGCACGGCGAAGCTCGTCGAGCGTCCGCCAAGGCCCTGCGGGCCGATGCCGAGCTCGTTCACGGCCTTTGACAGTTCCGCCTCGATCTTGGCACCCTCCTCGTCGCTGCACTTCGAGCCGAGCGGGCGCGTTGCCGCGATCTTGGCGAGATGCATGCAGAGATCCGAGGTGCCGCCGATGCCGACGCCGACGATGGTCGGCGGGCAGACGCGGCCGCCCAACTCGATGACGCGATCGATCACGAATGCCTTCACCGCCTTGATGCCGTCGGACGGCAGCAGCATTTTCAGGAACGAGCCGTTCTCCGAGCCCGAGCCTTTCGGAATCATCTCAATCGAGGCCGTTTCCGGGCGCTCGTCGAAATCAACATGGATGATCGGCACGCGGATGCCGCTCGATGTCTGGTTGTTTTTGCGGGTGATCGGATGCACCACGGAGGAGCGCAGCGAGCATTCCGTGGTGGCGCGCTCGCAGCCTCGGCGGATCGCCGCCTTCAATTCTGCGCCGTCGAACTCGACATTACGGCCGATCGTCACGTTATAGATCGGAATGCCGGTGTCCTGGCACAGGATGTTGTTGGTGCGCTCGGCGACCGCGATGTTCTCCACCATCGTATCGAGAACCGTCCGGCCGATGGTGCTGGTCTCGTTGCGCACGAGCGTCTTGAAACCGGCCTTGATATCGTCCGGCAACATTTTGAGAGCCTGCACGTAGAGCGTTTTGCAGATCTCTTCGACTTCTTTCATATCAATCTGCATGGCACTACATCCCGTTCAAGAGAAACAACACACCGACCGCCGCTGATGCGGCGACGCAACTTGAAACCAGCACCGCGCTGCGGTCGCGCATCGCGAACCACTCGATCGCGAGCACCCGAAGGCCGAGCGCCATGTGCACCGCAAGCGCCGACACCAGGCCCCATTCCGCGATCAAGGCGATCCGCGAATGGGTCAATGCGAGAAAGCTGTCCAGCGCGTTTGCACCGTTGAGCGCCGTACCGAGTGCGAGAAAATGCATCGGCAGAAAGATCGCCAGCGCCACGCCGGACAGACGATGCAGCATCGCCGCAATGAAACCCGGCTTGAGATGAGAGCTTCGTATCAGGCTCATGCGCCGTACACCGCAAGTGCGGCCCTCACTCCAAGGATAACAAGCGAAACGGAAAATAGTGCCATTACCAGATCGAGCGAGCGACCGCGCCAGTGCAGCCACTCGCGCAGCACCGACCGCAGACCGATCGGCGCATGGATCGACGCCGCAAGTACGAACGTTAGGTAGAAGGCGAGGAACGCGCGGTTGCCGTGGGTGCGCGCCAGAATGTCGCCTGCCGTCAGCCCGCCGCGCACGGCGTAGATGATGGTGATGAGGTGCACCGTCACCGCGAAAGCCAGAATGAACGCGGTGCCGCGCTGGGCGAGATAGAGAACCGGGTTCATCGCCGCCTCCAGAGCCTGTTCGAGGTCGCGCGCTTCAAGCCGGCGATCGAGAACGTCGGGGACAGATGCTTAGGACAGAATTCCGTACAACTCATGTGGCTGTGACAGGAATGGCAACCGGCGTCGCCGGTGACGGCGGTCAGCCGCGCGTCCTGCCCGCGGTCACGGACGTCGTTGACGAGCGTCCAGGCCCGGTTCAGCGCTGCCGGTCCGAGATAGTCCTCGTTCCACGACACCACGTCGCAGGCCGAGTAGCAGACGCCGCAATTGATGCACTCGATGCCTTCGTCGACCGCCTGACGCTCCGGCGAGGCAGGCTCGACGACGGCAAAATCCTCGGGCGGGTTATCTCCCGGCTCGAAATAGCCGTGCGCATCGCGCCATTTGTTGAAGAACGGCTCCATGTCGACCGCCAGATCCTTGACGACTGGCAGGTTGCGCAGCGGTTCCAGCTTCAGCGGACCGCTTTCGAGCTCGTCGACGCGGGTGCGGCAGGTCCAGCGCGGCCGTTCGTTGACGACCATGGCGCAGGAACCGCACATCCCGACGCGGCAGGCGAAACGATAGGACAGCGTTTCGTCCTGCGTGTGCTGGATCTCGGTGACGACATCCAGCACTGTTTGATTGGCGCGCGCCGGAACTTCGAATGTCTGGAAGGCGCCATCCTTGTCACCTCGCCAGACCTGTACGGTTAGTACAGGACCCGGCGAGGTGTCGTTATTGCTCTTTGATTGAACACTCATGACGCAGGTCAAGAGCCTCCGTGAGTTATTGTTAGTTGTTAGCTGCCGTTGGCGTTGTGGATGCCCGGGAAGTAGATGTCCTTCCAGGACTGGGCCTTGGCAGTGACGAGACCCGCACGATTCATGTAGTCGAGATAGGACATCACCTTCTTCGGCGTGGTGGTCCATTCGTTCACCGGATCACGGATGATCTTCTCCGCATCGGCAACCGGGATTTTCGAGTTCTCCGCCTTCACCCAGATCGCAGCCGCCTTCGCCGGATCCGCCTTGATGTTGGCGATTGCCTCTTCAAGTGCACCCAGGAACGCCTTCATGACTTTCGGGTTGGCTTCGACGAACTTGGTCGTCGCCCAGACCGAGTTGAAGGTGTGCGGTCCGCCCAGCACATCGTAGCTGTTGAGCACGAGATGCGCCTTCGGGTCCTTCAGTTCGAGATCCTGGAACGGAGCCGAACCGAAATGGGCGTCAACTTCCGAGTGACCACCGAGCATCGCCGTCATGGCGTCGGGGTGGCTCATCGACACGGTCAGCGAATCGAGCTTGTGACTCTGACCCACACCGAACGCCTTCTCTGCCGCCATCTGCAGCGTGATCGCCTGGATCGAGACCTTCACCGCGGGAAGACCGATCTTGTCCTTTTCGGTGAAGTCCTTGATCGTCTTCACGTTGGGGTTGGTGGTGACGAGATAGAGCGGCATCGCGTTCAGCGCGGCGACACCCTTCACCTTGTAGTTGCTCTGGGTCTTGCCCCAGATCGTCAGCAGCGGACCGACGCCGCCGCCGGCAAAGTCGAGATTGCCGGAAAGCAGCGCTTCATTCATGCCGCTGCCGGCACTGAAGCGCAGCCACTCGACCTTAAGATCGTTGATGCCTTCGGCCTTGGCGTGTTTCTCGAAGAGCTGCTGCTCCTCCATCATCGTCAGCGGCAGATACGAAATGCCGTACTGCTTGGCGATGCGAACGGTATTCACCTCGGCATGAGCCGCGGTGCCGGTCAGTCCTGCGATCAGACCGATCGCTGCCATCGTCTTAACAACTGATTTCAACATCCTGTCCTTCTCCTCACAAAAAGCCGGGTGTTTGTTGTTGTTGTCCCGGCAAATGCCCTTACTTACGACTGCATGCCCCAACGATCGATGGTGTTGGCTTCGATCGCACGGAAGATGATGTTCTCGACCACCAGACCGATGATGATGACGGTCAGAAGACCGGCGAACACCGTCGGGATGTCGAGACTGTTCTTGTTTTCGAAAATAAACCAGCCCAATCCGCCCGAGCCAGACGACACGCCGAACACCAGTTCGGCCGCGATCAGCGTACGCCAGGCGAACGCCCAGCCGATCTTCAGGCCGGTGAGGATGCTCGGGAACGCCGCCGGGATCAGAATCTTGCTGATGTAGCGGAAACCACCGAGCCCGTAATTGCGCCCGACCATCTTCAGCGTGCGGCTGACCGACAGGAAGCCGGAGTGCGTGTTCAGCGCGATGGCCCAAGTTACCGAGTGCACCAGCACGAACACCAGCGAGCCGTTGCCGAGGCCGAACCAGATCAGCGCCAGCGGCAGCAGCGCGATCGCCGGCAGCGGGTTGAACATCGAGGTCAGCGTCTCGAGGAAGTCGGTACCGATGCGCGTCGTGATCGCCAATGCCGTCAACAGCGCCGCCAGCGTGACACCGACGGCGTAACCCATCAGCAGCACCTTGATCGACGCCCACGCCCGCGCGGGCAGAACGCCGTTCCCGATATTGGTGAAGAACGCGCTCATGGTCTCGCTGAACGTCGGGAACAACAGATTGTTGTTCAGGTAGCGGCCATAAGCCTCCCAAATGAGCGCCAGAATGACGAGGATGACGATCTTGCGCAGCCACGACTGATTGTAGAGCCGGCCGATCAACGGCAACGGCTTTTCTACGACCAGCGGCACCTGCGAAGTTTCGGATGCATCCCGCACGAATTCGGCGCGCTGCGGCGCCACGATCTTCTGGGCGGACATGGTCACGTCAGACATTTTCCGCCTCCTCGATGGTGTCGGCAAACAGCATGGTCTGGATTCGTTTTTCGAGCTCGGCTGCTTCCTCGCCTTGCGCGCCGCCGTTCAGTTCGGCCTTCACCTGACCCGGATGCGGCGACAGCAGCAGGATGCGGTTGCCGATCTTGATCGCCTCGGGAATCGAATGCGTGACGAACAGCACCGTGAAACGGGTTTCGTCCCACAGCATCATCAGCTCGTCCTGCATCTTGCGGCGCGTCAGCGCGTCGAGTGCGGCGAACGGCTCGTCCATCAGGAGAATGTCCGGCTCCATCGCCATGCCGCGCGCGATCGCGACGCGCTGCTTCATGCCGCCCGAGAGCATGTGCGGATAACTTTCCGCAAACTTCTCCAGGTTGACCTTGCGGATGTAGTGCATCGCCTTCTCCTCGGCTTCACGCGCGCCGAGTTTGTTCGTGCACTGCAAGGGAAACATCACGTTTTCCTTGACGCTCTTCCAGGGCAGCAGCTGGTCGAACTCCTGAAACACCATCATCCGGTCGGGACCGGGATGGCGGATCACCTTGTTCTTCAGCTTCATCTCACCTTCGGTCGGGGCCATGTAGCCGCCGACGGCCTTCAGCAACGTCGATTTGCCGCAGCCCGAAGGCCCCAGCAGAATGAAACGATCGCCCTGAAAGACTTCGAAGTCGACGCGATAAGTCGCGGTCACGAGGTGGTCTGGCGTCTTGTACTGAAGCGTGACGCCTTTCACCTCTAAAAGCGGTGCAGTGTTCAATCGTTCCTCCCGGCCAACGCGCGCAAGCATCTACGTGCCCCTGCCCTGTCGAATTTGAAAGAGATGGTCTCTCCAATGATGGAGCGCGGAAGGCAACGTTTCCCTCGGCAAAAGGCCGTTCCTGAAAACAAATGGCCCGACGCCGCCAAGCCGCATGGCTTGACGATCTTGCCGGACCGATTTGCAGGCTACGTGCCGTCTCATGCCGTTGCGCCTCTCCCGCTGAACCGGGGCTATCCGCCCTCTTGTTCTGTCCAGACTGCCATCGTCTAGAAGGCCTGTAAAGATATCATATGTCTGATATAAGACTGGAGACCCAACTTTTTGGGTTCCGTCCCGCCATGCAGGACAATGTCGCACCTGGCATGCCAGATACGCGACATAAAAAATCAGCCGGCGAAGACCGGCTGATTTCCTGTTTACAGATTAACTACGATGTCGAAATTCGAAACGAACGCGTCTTTCGTTACGACATATTCGGAATTGCGAACTCCGCACCAGAGGCAACACCCACCGGCCACCGGCTCGTGATGGTCTTCAGCTTGGTGTAGAAGCGGATACCTTCCGGGCCATGCATGTCATGGTCGCCGAAGAACGACGCCTTCCAGCCGCCGAACGAATGGTACGCCATCGGAATCGGAATCGGCACATTGATACCGACCATGCCGACCTGAATGCGATGCGCGAATTCGCGTGCTGAATCACCATCGCGGGTGAAGATCGCCGTGCCGTTGCCGTATTCGTTTTCGTTGATCATTTTCGCCGCGGTCTCGTAGTCCGGCGAGCGCACCACCGACAGCACCGGCCCGAAAATTTCGTCCTTGTAGATTTTCATGTCGGTCGTGACGTTGTCGAACAGCGAGCCACCGAGGAAGTAGCCGTTCTCGTAGCCCTGCATCTTGAAGTCACGTCCGTCGACAACGAGCTTGGCGCCTTCCGCCAAACCGGTGTCGATGTAGCCGTGAACGCGATCGCGATGCGTCTTGGTGACCAGCGGCCCCATCTCGGCTTCGAGATCGGAGCCCGGTCCGATCTTCAATCCCCTCACCCGCGGCGTCAGCTTTTCGATCAGGGTGTCGGCGGTCTTCTTGCCGACCGGCACCGCGACCGAAATCGCCATGCAGCGTTCGCCGGCGGCACCATAGGCCGCGCCCATCAATGCATCGACCGCCTGGTCCATATCCGCGTCGGGCAGGATGACCATATGGTTCTTCGCGCCGCCGAGCGCCTGGCAGCGTTTTCCTTCATGCGTCGCGGTCTGGTAGATGTAACGGGCGATCGGCGTCGAGCCGACAAAGCTGACGGCGGAAATATCCGGATGCTTCAGCAAGGCGTCGACCGCCTCCTTGTCGCCCTGCACTACATTGAAGGCGCCGTCCGGCACGCCGGCTTCCTTGAGCCAGTCGGCCATCAGGAGCGAAGCGGACGGATCGCGCTCCGACGGCTTCAGCACAAACGTGTTGCCGCACACCAGCGCCACCGGGAACATCCACATCGGCACCATCACCGGGAAGTTGAACGGCGTGATACCGGCAACGACACCCAGTGGCTGGCGAATGGCGTAGCTGTCGACGCGGGTGCCGACATCCTCGCTGTAATCGCCTTTCAGCAGATGCGGCGCGCCGGTCGCGAACTCCACCACTTCGAGGCCGCGCTGCACTTCGCCGCGCGCGTCTGTCAGCAGCTTGCCGTGTTCCTGCGAGATCGCCTTTGCCAGTTCCTCGCTCCGCTCTTCGACGATGCGCTGGAATTTGGCGATGATGCGTGAGCGGCGCAGCGGCGTCATCGCAGACCATTCGGGAAACGCGCGGCGCGCTGCCTCAACCGCCTGATCGACTTCCGCCGTGCTCGCAAGCGCGACGTTCGCCACCTGTTGGCCGATCGCGGGATTGAAAACCGGCGCGGTACGGCCGCTTTTGCCAGCGACGCGCTGGCCGTTGATATAATGAGAAATGTCCGAGGCCATGATTGTTCTCCCGATGCTGTTGCTTGAGGGAGATTTTGCTCCTCGCAGCATCCCGAACCAACTCCTACTATTGCCCCACCGTTGTGCAAAAATTAAAGTACCCCCGGCAGGCAGGAAGCCGGAATCGGAATACTGGATGGATTGGGATCGCGTGCGGATTTTTCTCGAGGTGGCCAGAACCGGCCAGATCCTCGGCGCAGCCAAGCGGCTCGGTCTCAACCATGCCACCGTGGCGCGACAACTCAGCGCACTCGAACGCGAGATGAAGACCCGTCTGGTCAAGCGGGACACCACCGGCTGTACGCTGACGCGATCGGGCGAAGCCCTGATGGCGACCGCCGAGAAGGTCGAATCCGAATTTCTGCGCGTCGGCTCGCAGCTTGCCTCGACGTCCGACCGGGTGACGGGAACCGTGCGCGTCGGCGCGCCGGACGGAATCGGCAACTACTTTCTGGCCGAACAGTTAGGCGCGCTCGCCGCGGTGCACCCCGAACTGATCGTGCAGCTCGTGCCGCTGCCGCGCACCTTCTCTCTATCTAAACGGGAAGCTGACATCACGATCATGGTGGAGCGGCCGAAGGAAGGCAAACTCATCACAACCAAGCTGACCGACTATTCGCTCAGCCTGTATGCGTCGAAACAATATCTCGACCGCTGCCCGCCGATCCGAACTGAGAGCGATCTCGCAGGCCATCTGTTCATCACCCAGGTGAGCGATTTCGTCTACAGCCGCGCGCTCGACTATTCATCCTACTTCGATACCGTGATGTCGCGCCGTTACGAATGCGGCAGCGTCGTCGGCCAGGTCGAGGCCGTGCGCGCCGGGCACGGCATCGGCATCCTGCACGATTATGCGATCCGCCGTTATCCCGAACTGCGGCGTCTCTTGCCGGAGATCCGTTTCGTGCGGACGTACTGGCTGGTGTCGCACCCCGACACGCACGGCACGCGGCGCGTGCGTGAGGTGCACCGCTACATCGCCTCGCGCGTCCGGGCCGAGCGGCGGCATTTCATGGGCGATTGAACCGCGCCATCAAACCACCGCAGCCATTTCGCCGCGTATTACTTCGGCTGCAAAACAAGCTTCTGCACACGCCAGTTCAGAAGCTCCGCGACATAAAGCGTATTCTCCGACGGGCACGCGATCGCATGAACCCACCCGAACTGCTTCAACTGCTTGCCCGACTTGCCGAGGACGCCGAGCAACTTTCCGTCCAGCGTCATCTTGTAGATCCGTCCCGGCCACGCATCGGAAGCATAAAGCACCTGATTGGGACCGGGCGTGATGCAGATGGCCCAGGGTGAATCCGGCGCAAACGTGCCTTTCTTGATCGTGGCCTCGTCAGGAATGTTGCCGATCGCGGGCTTGGCATCGGCCGGCACAGGCACATCGATTTTCATCTGCCGCAGGAATTTGCCGTCGCCGTCGAACACCTGAATGCGGGCATTGCCACGATCCGCAACATAGACGTTGCCCTTGGCATCGGTCGCGATGCTGTGCGGCGTATTGAATTGACCCGGCTCGCTGCCTTTCTCTCCCCATGATTTGATCCAGTTGCCGTCCTTGTCGACCTTCGCCACGCGCGAATTGATATAGCCGTCGCTGATGTAGGTGTTGCCGGCCGCATCCCATGCGACATCGGTGACCTGCCGGAAACGTCCGTCCTCAGCCGGAAGCGGCGGATTGGGATGCTTCAGCGGGCCGGTCTCCTCATCGGAGGCTTCCTGTTTGCGGCCGAACACCATCAGCACCCGTCCTTCGGGGCTGAACTTGATGACCATGTCCGAGCCTTTGTCGGTGACCCAGATGTTGTCCTGCGGGTCGACCTTGACCGTGTGAGCGAACGACCACGCGTAGAGATTCTTGCCGATCTCGCGGATGTATTTGCCGTTGGCATCGAACTCCAGAAGCTGCGTCGCAGCTGCCGCATAGGCGGGTCCGGTCGTATTGCCGCGTGACAGAACGAAGACATGGCCCTTGGAGTTGACCGCAACGCCGGAGACTTCCCCGAAATACATATTGTCCGGCAAGCGAAGCGGATTCGGCACCGAATTGAACGGAATGACCGGCGGGTTGTCCTGCGCGAATGAAGCCGAGGTCGACAATACCAGTAAAACGGCTAGCCACAGTTTCATGGTTCTCTCCCGGATGATTTTTTGTTGGAGCGGGCGCCAGAACCAGACAGGCGCGCCGCTCTCGCAGGCTAACGCCAAACCGCGCAGCGACGGGCGGATTTGCAATCACATTTTGTCGACTTGCGTTCCGGTCGCTCCGCGCGGCATGCATGCACCCCTTCCTGCAGCACCAGTGCTGCCGCCCGGGCGCTCCCGTTAAATAGGTCGTATGAAAGAGATTCTTTGCGCATGACGAAAGCCGTGCTTCCGCCATACGAGCCTTGTGTGCCCGACGGCCTGCCGCCCGCACAACGCCGCTGGGCCGCCGCCGTGATCTTTATTGCGATTGCGATGTCGGCGCTCGACACCGCGATCGCCAATATTGCCCTGCCCACCATCACGGCCGACCTGCACACGACACCCGCCGACGTCGTCTGGGTCGTGAATGTCTATCAGATCGCGCTGGTCGTAGCCTTGCTGCCGCTCGCGGCTCTCGGTGAAATCATAGGACTGGAGCGCGTCTATCTCGGAGGGCTGCTGCTCTTCACCGCTTCCTCGCTCGGATGCGCCTGCGCATCGACCCTGCCGGAGCTGTTGATCGCGCGGGGGCTGCAGGGATTGGGAAGCGGCGCGATCTCGGCGGCCAACATCGCGCTCGTCAGCTTCGTCTACCCGCGCAGTCTCGTCAGCCGCGGTTACGGATTGAATGCGATGGTGGTCGGCGTGTCGTTTACGCTCGGCCCAACGGTGGCGTCCGCGATCCTGTCCTTCGCATCGTGGCCGTGGCTGTTCGGCGTGAACGTGCCGATCGGCATCATTATTCTGATCGCCGGGCTCAAGGTTCTTCCGAAGACGCCCCGTGCTCCCCATAAGTTCGAACTTTCCAGCGCGTTGCTGGCCGGAAGTTGCACCGGACTTTTCATTTTTGCTCTCAGCAGTGCCGCGCATCGAACCGATCCGATCTACGTTGCCATTGAACTGGCCGTTACCATCGCGCTCGGTGTCTTCCTCGCGCGCAGGCAGGCCGGGCACCCAGCGCCGATTCTTCCCTTCGATTTGTTCAAGCGACCGATGTTTTCATTGTCCACGGCAACGGCAACGGCCGCCTTCATGGCCCAAAGCCTCGCCTTCGTCGCGCTGCCCTTCTACTTCGAGACCGTGCTGAACCGAACGGCGGTCGAAACCGGATTCTTCATCACGCCATGGTCCTTGATCGTCACCGTCATGGCCCCGATCGGCGGACGGCTGGTCGAACGATTCCAGGCGGCGTATCTCTGCGGTGGCGGCCTGCTCGTTCTCGGTCTCGGCATGGTGCTGCTGGCGACGATTCCGGAATCTCCGACCGTTCCCGACATCATCTGGCGCATGCTGGTCTGCGGCTGCGGCTTTGGCTTCTTCCAGACGCCAAACATGAAGGCGATCATGAGCAGCGCACCCGCCACGCGCAGCGGTTCGGCGTCGGGCGCACTGGCGACAGCCCGGCTGTTCGGGCAGACTCTCGGCGCGGCGCTTGCCGCCCTGTGCTTTTCGCTGTTCGATCATCAGGGAGCGGCCTACGCCCTGGGCCTCGGCGCCGTAGTTGCCTCGATAGGCTCGTTCATCAGCTTCATGCGCCTGTTCGCCCGCCGCTAAGACGCCCACGATCACACCCGGCGAAATGCCGCGCGCGATTTTCAATGAGGCTATGATCACGTAAAAGGGTGCTTGAAGGATAATCCAGTCGAGGGAAGATTCGGTCATGACCTATCGCGCGCCCGTCGAGGACATCCTGCTCGCTCTCAACTACGGCGCCGCGCTGAATGAGGCGATCCGCGCCGGGCATTACCAGAACTACGATCCCGAAACCGCGGGCGCGGTGATCGAAGAATCCGGAAAATTCGCAAGCGAGGTGCTCGCGCCCCTTAACCGCGTCGGCGATGAACACGGCGCGACGCTCTCGGATAAGAAAGTCACCACGTCGCCCGGATGGCGCGACGCTTACAGAGGCTGGACCGAGGCTGGCTGGAATTCCCTCACCGGCCCGGAAGAATTCGGCGGTCAGGGTCTGCCGATCGTGCTGCACGCCGCCTGCAGCGACATCTGGAGCGCGGCGAACATGGCGTTCGGGTTGTGCCCGCTGCTCACGGCGGGCGCGATCGAGGCCATCTGCGTCCACGGTGCTGACGATCTCAAGCAAACCTATCTCGCGAAACTCGTTTCGGGCGAGTGGACCGGCACCATGCAACTCACCGAACCGCAGGCCGGGTCCGATGTCGGTGCGCTGCGCACCCGCGCAGAGAAACAATCCGACGGCAGCTATCGGCTCTCTGGCACGAAAATCTTCATCACCTATGGCGACCACGACATGACCGGGAACATTGTGCATCTCGTGCTCGCCCGCCTGCCCGGCGCGCCGGACGGCACCAAGGGAATCTCGCTGTTCGTGGTGCCGAAATTTCTGGTCAACGCGGACGGCACGCTCGGCGCGCGCAACGACATCTATGCCAGCGGCCTCGAACACAAGCTCGGCATTCACGGCTCGCCGACCTGCACCATGACGATGGGCGACAAGGGCGGCGCGGTCGGCTATCTGCTCGGCGAAGAGAACAACGGCATGGCCTGCATGTTCACGATGATGAACCAGGCACGCCTCGGCGTCGGTTTAGAAGGCGTCGGCATCGCGGAGCGCGCCACGCAGCAGGCGCTCGCCTATGCCCATGAGCGCAGGCAGGGCCGTGCGCTCGGCCACAAAAGCGGCGAACCCGATCTCATCGCCGTGTATCCCGACGTAAAGCGCAACCTGCTGACGATGCGCGCCCTCACCGCCGCCGCGCGCACGATCTGTTACGCGACGGCGGTCGCGATCGACGTCTCGCATCAGGCTCAAAACGAAGCGGTGCGCGAGAAAGCCGATGGTCGCGCAGGTCTGCTCACGCCGCTCGCAAAGGCCTTCTCCACCGATATCGCCAACGAGGTCGCGGCGCTCGGCGTGCAGGTGCATGGTGGCGCGGGCTTCATCGAGGAAACGGGTGCCGCGCAATACGTGCGCGATGCCCGCATCCTCACCATTTATGAGGGCACCAACGGCATTCAGGCCAACGATCTCGTGATGCGCAAGCTCGGCGCCGACAAGGGCGCGGCGGTGCGAGACCTGCTCGACGAACTCGGGCAGATCGTCGCACGGGTCGAAGCATCGAACGATCCAACGTTCGGCGCGACCGGCGCAATCCTGCGCGAGGCGCTCGGCTCGGCCGCGCGCGCCAGCGAATGGCTGCTGGAAAGATTGGGCAGCGCGCCGAACGAAGCGCTCGCGGGTGCGACACCTTATCTCCGCTTGCTTTCGCTTGCGACCGGTGGCTGCATGCTCGCGCGCGAAGTGCTCGACGGACGTGCCGATGAGACCCTGCGCGAGCGCGCCTTACGCCGCACGCCGCTCGCGCGTTTCCTTGCCGAGAACCTGGTGGTGCAGGCTCCGGCGCTGGAGCAGGCCATCGTCCGAGGCAGCGGCGCGATCAATGACGCCGATATGACGCTCGCGGATTAGGCAGTTTGCACGATTTTTCCAGACATTTTTCGCCTACGCTCGCGGCATCGATCTCCCCAAATCATTCGGCAAAACCGGCGCTTGCCCATATGGGCCACCGAGCGGATGATATAAGGTAAGATCGAAATAACCGCCCGCCCAAGGCCAAGGATTCGCATGCCCGACCACATCGTTGTCACTGACGAGGAATCGATTCGCATCATCAAGCTGCGGCGGCCGGAAAAAAAGAACGCGCTCACGCAAGGCATGTACGACGCGATGCGTCATGCCATCGACACCGCGCAGAACAATCCGGATATCCGCTGCATGGTGTTCACAGGCGGTGCCGGCGTCTTCACCGCCGGCAATGATCTCGAGGATTTCCAGAAAGCGGGCGCGGGCCAGCCGCGACCGATCAGCGCCGTCAAATTCATGTACTCGCTGGTGCAGAACACCAAGCCTATCGTCGCCGCCGTCGACGGCATCGCGATCGGCATCGGCACAACAATGATGTTCCATTGCGACTATGTGGTCGCGAGCACCGCAGCGTCGTTCTCGACTCCCTTCATTCATCTCGGGCTCGTCCCCGAAGGTGCGTCGAGCCTGCTCGCACCGATGACGATGGGCTATCAGCGCGCGTTTTCAATGCTGCTGATGGGCCGCCCCGTCAGCGCCGAGGACGCCGAACGGGCAGGCTTCGTCAACGACGTCGTCGCGCCCGGCCATGCCGAGGTCGAGGCGCTCAAGGTCGCGCGCGATATCTGCGCGCTGCCCGCCGAGGCGCTGGCGACCTCGCGAAAATTATTGCGGCCGCCGTCGGAAGAACTCTTGCGCCGGATCGATCAGGAGAGTCATCTGTTCGGCGAGCGGCTCTCCTCGCCGGAGGCTGTTGCCGCATTCGCAGCATTTTTCGCGCGTAAATAAACTCAGGTTCGCACCCGCAGGTTTGTACCCGTTCCACTGCAAGGATTGTCCATGTCTACTCTTTTGCTCACGCATACCGCTTCCTCCCTCAATCACAAGGTGAGCGAAGGCCATCCGGAGCGTCCCGACCGCATCCGCGCGATGGAGAAGGCGCTGAGCCAGGACATCTTCAAGCCCTTAGTGCGCGAAGAGGCGCCGATGGGCGACATCGAGACCGTGAAGCTGTGCCACGATGAAAGCTATGTCGACGAAATCCGCGAGATGTCGCCGAAACAGGGCATCGTCTATATCGACGGCGACACCATGATGTCGCCCGGCACCTGGGAAGCAGCAATGCGCGGCGTCGGCGGCGCCAATGCCGGCGTCGATGCTGTCGTCAGCGGCAAGGCACAGAACGTCTTCGTCGGCACCCGCCCCTGCGGTCATCATGCCGAACGCAACCGCGCAATGGGCTTCTGCATCTTCGATCAGGCCGCGATCGCTGCGCGCTATGCGCAGACCAAGCATGGCATCGGCCGCGTCGCCGTGGTCGATTTCGACGTGCACCACGGCAACGGTTCGCAGGACATCTTCTGGGCCGACCCCACCGTGATGTACTGTTCTACGCACCAGATGCCGCTGTTTCCCGGCACAGGCGCAACACAGGAGCGCGGCGAGCACGACACCATCGTCAACGCGCCGATGCATCCGGGCGACGGTGGCACGATATTCCGTCAGGCATTCGAGGGCGTGATCCTGCCGCAGCTTCAGAAATTCTCGCCCGAACTCATCATCATCTCCGCAGGCTTCGACGCGCACTGGCGCGATCCGCTCGCCAACATCCAGCTCGACGAAAAGGATTTCGGGTGGGTGACGAAGAAATTGATGGACGTCGCCGACAAGAGCGCAGGCGGACGAATCGTCTCCGTGCTTGAAGGCGGCTACGATCTGCAGGGTCTGCACGATTCGATCGTCGAGCATGTCAGCGCCCTGATGGGGCACTGAACGCGCCACATTGCGTCCGCAAATCAAACCTACGCTTCCAAGCGCCACAGGATCGACCGGGGAACACTCTATGGCCACCAACACCCAAGCCGACATCAAGACGATGACGTTCGAGCGCGCAATCGAGGAACTCGAAACCATCGTCAAGCGTCTGGAAGACGGCAAGGTGCCGCTGGAAGAATCGGTCGCGATTTACGAGCGTGGCGAAACGCTGAAGCGCCGCTGTGAGGAACTGTTGCGGCTCGCCGAGGCACGCGTGGACAAGATCACCACGGACGCCACCGGCGCGCCCGTGGGCACCGAGCCGCTCGACGTGCGCTGAGCCCCTTTAGGGCGAGCGAAACCCTCCATATTGGCTCCCGCCAGCCGCAGGACCGGCATGCCGCATTGCGCCATTTTCCGGCCTGCGGGCACATTGGCATGACTTTGGAATTGGTATAAAGCCTCGGCACCCACGGCGCGGCCACAGGCCAGACGGCCGTCTCCCTTTATTTTCAGCAAGGCTTGACCGTGTCCCAGACCAGCACGACCCCGTTGCTCGATACCATCCCGACCCCAGACAAACTGCGCGCCTTGACGCCCGAGCAGTTGCCGCAGGTCGCGGACGAACTGCGCCGCGAAATGGTCGATGCCGTGTCCGTCACCGGTGGGCATCTCGGCGCGGGTCTCGGCGTGGTCGAACTGACCGTCGCCCTGCACTACGTGTTCAACACGCCCGACGACCGCATCATCTGGGATGTCGGCCATCAGGCCTATCCGCACAAGATTCTTACCGGACGCCGCGACCGCATCCGCACCCTGCGTCAGGGCGGCGGCCTGTCCGGTTTTCCGAAGCGCGCCGAGAGCGAATACGATGCATTCGGCACCGCGCATTCTTCCACCTCGATCTCGGCCGGTCTCGGCATGGCGGTGGCGCGCGACCTGCAACAGGGCAACAACAACGTTATCGCCGTCATCGGCGATGGCTCGATGTCGGCGGGCATGGCCTATGAGGCGATGAACAATGCGGGCGCGCTGAACTCGCGGCTGATCGTCATCCTCAACGACAACGACATGTCGATCGCGCCACCCGTGGGCGCGATGTCCGCCTATCTGGCGCGGCTGATTTCGAGCGAGACCTACGGCACCGCGCGCGAGATCCTGAAAAACATCGCCCACCGGATGCCAAAATTCTTCCAGGATCGCACGTTGCGCGCGGAGGAATACGCGCGCGGCATGGTCGCGGGCGGCATGCTGTTCGAAGAACTCGGCATGTTTTATGTCGGTCCGATTGACGGCCATAACCTCGATCATCTTCTGCCCGTGCTCACCAACGTCCGCGACAACGGCACCGGTCCCGTGCTCATCCATGTCGTCACCAAAAAGGGCAAGGGCTACGCACCGGCGGAGGAATCCGACGACAAGTATCATGGCGTGGTGAAATTCGACGTCGCCACCGGCAAGCAGTTCAAGACGAAGTCGAATGCGCCCTCCTACACTTCGGTGTTCGGCAACAGCCTCACCAAGGAAGCGCAAAAGGACGACAAGATCGTCGCCATCACCGGCGCGATGCCCGGCGGCACCGGCGTCGATATCTTCGCGAAATCCTTCCCCGAACGCACCTTCGATGTCGGCATCGCCGAGCAGCATGCGGTGACGTTCGCCGCAGGCCTCGCAACCGAAGGCTACAAGCCGTTCTGCGCGCTGTATTCGACCTTCCTGCAGCGCGGCTACGATCAGGTGGTGCACGACGTCGCGATCCAGAATCTTCCGGTTCGCTTTGCGATCGACCGCGCGGGCCTTGTCGGCGCGGACGGTCCGACCCATGCGGGCTCGTTCGATAATACCTATCTCGGCTGCCTGCCGAACCTCATCATCATGGCGGCCGGCGACGAAGCCGATCTCGTCCACATGGTCGCAACGCAGGTTGCAATCGACAACGCGCCGAGCGCGCTGCGTTATCCACGTGGCGAAGGCCTGGGCCTTGAATTGCCGGATGTCGGCGTGCCGCTCGAAATCGGCAAGGGCCGCGTACTGCGCCAAGGCACGAAGGTCGCGTTGTTCTCGTTTGGCACGCGCCTCGGTGAATGCCTGAAGGCCGCCGATGAACTGGAAGCCCAGGGCCTGTCGACGACGGTGGCCGACGCGCGCTTCCTCAAGCCGCTCGATATCGAACTGACGCTGAAACTCGCCCGCTCGCACGAGGTCCTGATTACGGTCGAAGAAGGTTCGATCGGCGGCTTCGGCACCCATGTCATTCAGGCGCTCGCCGATCACGGCGCGCTCGACAAGGGTCTGAAGATTCGCTCGATGGTGCTGCCCGACATTTTCATCGATCAGGACAGCCCGGCGAAGATGTACGAACAGGCCGGGCTCGATGCCAAAGCCATCGTCGCCAAGGTGTTCGAGGCACTCGGCAAAGGTGCGGCGTCCACCAAACTGGCGTAAGAATCCGATATCGTCATGCCCGGGCATAGCCCGTCGAAGACGGGCGTGAACGCCCTTATGACCTGGGCATCTGCCTTTTGATGGATTGCCGGGTCTAGTCCGGCAATGACGACAACGGGACGGACAGGATGGCCATGACCGAACGCAAACGCGCTGACGTTCTTCTGGTCGAACGCTGCCTGTTCGAAAGCCGCGCTCGCGCGCAGGCGGCCATCGAGGCGGGTTCTGTCACCGCCAACGGCAAGGTCATCACCAAGGCTTCGGAACCGATACTCGTCGACGCAGACATCAGCGCCGAACCCGCGCATCCGTGGGTATCGCGCGGCGGCGTCAAGCTCGCGGCGGCGCTGGAGCACTATCCCCTCGATATCGAGGATCATGTCTGCGTCGATGTCGGCGCCTCGACCGGCGGCTTCACCGAAGTGCTGCTCGCGAATGGCGCGAGCCTCGTCTTCGCCATCGATGTCGGCACCGCGCAGCTGCATCCGAGTCTGCGCGGCAATCCGCGCGTGATCTCGATGGAGAATACCGACATCCGATCGCTCGAAGGCCACCGCCTCGAAAGGCGGCCGGATGTCGCGGTGATCGATACGAGCTTCATTTCGCTGAAGCTCGTGCTGCCTGCTGTGTTCTCGTTCGCCGCCGCTCCGCTGCAGATGCTCGCGCTCATCAAACCGCAATTCGAAGCCGGACGCGCACAGGTGAAGAAAGGTATCGTCCGCGACGAGGCCGTTCATCGCACGATCTGCGACGACATCGCGGCATTCGCCGCCGCACAAGGCTGCACCGATATCGAGGTGTTTCCCTCTTCTATCGAAGGCGGCGACGGCAATCGCGAATTTTTTATCGGCGCCCGGCGCGGCTGATGTCGATGGAACGCCTCACCATCGATCATGTCGGCCAGCAGGGCGACGGCATCGCCCTCGATGGCGCGCGCAATATCTACGTGCCCTACACGCTCGGCGGCGAAACCGTCGAGGTCACCGCCGCGTCCGAACGATCCGCGGACCGGCGTGATCTTGTGGAGGTCATCACTCCAAGCCCAGAGCGGATTGCACCGTTCTGCGAGTATTTCAGTGTCTGCGGCGGCTGCGCGATCCAGCATTGGCAGACCGATGCCTATCGCAACTGGAAGCGACAACTTGTCGTGGACACGCTGAAGCAGGCGGGAATTGCGAGCGAGGTCGGCACGCTGGTCGATGCGCACGGCACCGGTCGCCGCCGCGCCACGTTTCACGCGCGGCAAGGATCGGGTGCGCTGCGCGTCGGCTTCGCGGCCGCCGGTCGCCACGAAATCGTGCCGATCACCCATTGCCCTATTCTCGATCCGGCGATGGACGGTGCTATCGGCGTGGCCAATGCCCTTGCCGAACTCTTGAAGCCGGTCGGCAAACCGCTCGATATCCAGATCAGCGCCACCGAGAACGGCCTCGATGTCGACATACGTGGCTCCGGCCCGCTCGACACTGCGATGCTCTCGAAACTCTCTGGGTTGGCGAAACAGCACCGCCTCGCCCGCCTGACGCGACATGGCGAACTCGTGCTGCTTCAGGCGCCGCCCACCATCCGCGTGGGTCGCGCGACCGTGACGCTACCACCCGCCTCCTTCATGCAACCGACACAGGCGGGCGAGGAAACGCTCGCCACGCTCGTTACGGAGCGATGCAAGGGTGCGAAAAGGATCGCCGATTTGTTCTGCGGCTTCGGACCGTTCTCGCTGCGCCTTGCGGAAAAATTCCGCGTCTCGGCGTTCGACAGCGACGCCAAGGCGGTCGCCGCGCTGAACGACGCCGTGCGTATCACGCAGGGCCTGAAGCCTCTCGCAGGCGAGGCCCGCGACCTGTTCCGCCGCCCGCTGGTGCCGCAGGAGCTGCGGGACTTCGACGCCGTGGTGTTCGATCCGCCCCGCCAGGGCGCGGAGGCGCAAAGCCGCCAGCTTGCGGCCAGCAGGCTGACGCATGTCGTCGCGGTCTCCTGCAATCCCGCGACCTTCGCGCGCGATGCGAAAATCCTGCTCGGCGGCGGCTTCAAACTCGGCAAGGTGGTCCCGGTGGACCAATTCCGGCACACGCCCCATGCCGAGGTCGTCGCCGAGTTCACGCGCTAGGCTGGATTTCTCAGCGGAGCCGTTCGGACGATGGCAAACCGTCGTCGAACTGTCGTGAATCGATCAAAATTTACCAACACTTCACACTAACAATATACCTTTCGACGCGCGGACCCGCCTCATCGCGAGGCGGCCGGTCCGACTGGAACTTGCCATTATTCCTGCCGCGCCAGCCCATTTTGAGGGCGATCCGGCCCTTACGTCTCCTTTGCGTATTTAAGGCTCAGTCTAAGGACTCCAATCATGCTTTCCAGGCTCTCGATCAGCGCCAAACTCATCGCCCTTGTTTCCGTTCTCCTGGTCTCGCTCGCCGCTCTCGGCACCTTTTCCGTCAGCGAGATGCACACGATCAACAAATCGACCCAGGAAATCCAGACGAACTGGCTGCCCAGCATCCGCCTTCTCGGCGAAATGCGCACCCAGGCCGCACGCTACCGCGCGGTGCTGCGCGATTACCTGACCGGGCCCGACGAGACCGTGATGATCGATATTCAGAAGAACCTTGACGCGCGGGCACACGACTTCATCAAAGCCTTCGAAAGCTACGGCAAAATGACTAAGTCGCCTGAAGAACAGGCGATGTACAAAGACCTCGGAAATGAATGGAAGAACTTCAAGGCCGGCTCCGACGAAGTCGTCGCCGCAGCGCGGAAATACGATTTTGCGCAGGCGCGCGAGCTGAACGCCACCAAGGTTGTGAAAGTCGGCCGCGCCATGGACGGCGCTCTCTCGAAGATCGTGGCGCTGAATGACAAGGGTGCCGACGACGCTGGCGATCGTGCGGCACATGATTACAATCGGGCCTTCGTCGTCGTGCTCGGCGGGCTCGCCCTTCTGATCGTGATCGGCGCAGGCGCCGCTTTCCTGATCGTGCGCGACGTTGCCAAGGGCATCGCCTCGGTCGTTCAGCCGATGCAGTTGCTGGCGCAGGGCGATCTCTCTCCGGAAATCCCGCATCAGGGCGCGAAGACCGAAATCGGCAAGATCTCCGCCACGCTTCAGGTATTCAAGGACGCGCTGATCGCCAAGAAGGCCGCCGACATCGTCTCCGCTAACGAAGCAACCGCCAAGATGCAACGCGCCGAGACCGTCGACGGCGTCACCCGCAAGTTCGAGAGCATGATCGGCGAACTGGTGGCGTCTCTCGCCTCTGCGTCCACCGAAATGGAATCGTCGGCCGGAACGCTGACCAAGGCGGCCGACGTCACCCAGCAGCTATCGACCTCAGCTGCCAATGGCTCGCGTACGGTGTCGGAAAGCATCCAGTCGACCGCAGCCGCGACCGAGGAGATCACCTCCTCCGTCGCTGAGATCGGCCGTCAGGTCATGGAATCGAGCCGCGTGGCGCAGCGCGCCGTGCAGCAGGCCGAGAAGACCAACTCCAGCATCAGCGAATTGTCGGCGGCGGCCGCACGTATCGGTGACGTCGTCAAGCTGATCACCGCGATCGCGGAGCAGACCAATCTGCTCGCACTCAACGCCACCATCGAGGCGGCGCGCGCCGGTGAAGCCGGTCGCGGGTTCGCGGTCGTGGCTTCCGAGGTGAAGGCGCTCGCGTCACAGACCGCGAAGGCGACCGACGAAATCGGTGCGCAGATTGCCGGCATGCAGGCTGCGACCGACGACTCGGTGACCACCATCAAGGAGATCAGCGCGACAATCGACCAGATCTCGGAAATCTCCTCCGCCATCGCCGCCGCCGTCGAGGAACAGGGTGCGGCGACGCAGGAAATCGCCCGCAACGTGCGTCAGGCCGCCGAGCTCTGCTCGCAGGTCGCCGTCAACATCGACGACGTCAGCCGCGGCAACAGCGAAACCGGCGCAGCCTCCTCGCAGGTGTTCTCCGCCGCGCAGTCGCTGGCGCAGGAAAGCACCCGGCTGGAAGTCGAGGTGCAGGGCTTCATCAACCAGATCCGCGCCGCATAAAGCAGCACGGAGCTTGCAAACAAAACGGCGGCCGATCGGCCGCCGTTTTTATTTTGCTGTCAGCATTTCCTACTGACAGACGTTCACAGTCCTCGCATGCCAGCCGCTCCTCGTGTGGTAGCGCTGAAGCTGATAGCACTGGCTGTAATCGTTGTAGGCATAATCATCGCCGTAATAGTCGTCATCGTAGTAGGCGCTGTCATACGGCCAGTCGTCGTAATAGCCGCCATAGCCGTAACCGAAGGCGAACACCGGGACCCGACCATGATGGCCGTGGTGGCCATGCCAGTTGCCGCCCTGATTCCACTGACGGTAAATCATCGCATTGTTACTCGGCCCGTGGACTGCATTGCGCGTCATGCCGGGATTGACCGCCGCAAAGCTGTTACGCATCCCGCCGCCACTCGCGAAGCTGTTGAAGCCACCACCCCCGCCGCGCGCAAAGCCGCCACCGCCACCGAAGTGAGCACCGCCGCCGCCACCCATGTGGCCGCCACCGCCTCCACCACCATGACCGCCGTGGCCCTGCGCCAGCGCAGCACCGGGATCGAACGCCGCCACCGCGGCGAGCAGCGCCGTTCCCATCAGAATTTTTCTGAACATCGTCGATCTCCACCTTCCGTAACCGTGGAGATAATGTGCCAAGCACCTTTTCTTTCCCGCGCGCGACGCAGAAAAGCATCAGTAATCCGTGAACAGGAACCGCGAAGATTTAGCCGTTCTGACCGCGATGGCGCAGGAAGTGGTCGGCCAGCACACAGGCCATCATCGCCTCGCCTACCGGCACGGCGCGGATACCGACGCAAGGATCATGACGTCCCTTGGTGACGATCTCCGTCTCGGCGCCGGAGCGATCGACTGTGCGACGCGGCGTGAGGATCGACGATGTCGGCTTCACCGCGAAGCGCGCCACCACCGCCTGCCCGGTCGAGATACCGCCGAGAATGCCACCGGCGTGGTTCGACAGGAACACCGGACCGTTATTGCCGTGACGCATCTCATCGGCGTTGTCTTCACCGCGTAGTTCGGCCGCGCCAAAACCGGCGCCGATCTCGACGCCCTTCACCGCGTTGATGCTCATCATCGCGGCCGCGATGTCGCCGTCGAGCTTGCCGTAGATCGGCGCGCCCCATCCGGCCGGAACATTCTCCGCGACCACTTCGATCACTGCACCGATCGACGAGCCGCTCTTGCGGATGTCGTCGAGATATTCCTCGAAGAATTTCGCCTTCACCGGATCGGGACAGAAGAACGGATTGCGCGCGACTTCGTCCCAATTCCAGTTGGCGCGGTCGATCTTGTGCGGACCCATCTGGACCAGCGCCGCGCGCACCTTCACGTCAGGAACGACCTTGCGCGCTACCGCGCCCGCCGCGACCCGCGCCGCAGTTTCGCGCGCCGACG
Organism: Afipia felis ATCC 53690; assembly: GCF_000314735.2. Lineage (NCBI taxonomy): Bacteria > Pseudomonadati > Pseudomonadota > Alphaproteobacteria > Hyphomicrobiales > Nitrobacteraceae > Afipia > Afipia felis. The sequence continues at coordinate 1,552,397 of NZ_KB375270.1, forward strand.
AACGGCCGCCGCCGCGATAATCTCGGATGCCGTATTTGGCGTCGTAGGTGTAATCGGCGTGGCCCGGACGATATTTGTCCTTGATGTCGGAATAGTCCTTCGAGCGCTGGTCAGTGTTCTCGATCATCAGCGCGATTGGTGCGCCGGTCGTCACCTGCCCGCGCTCGGTCTCCATCACGCCGGAGAGTATCTTGACCTGATCGGGCTCCTGCCGCTGCGTGGTGAAGCGCGACTGGCCGGGCTTGCGACGGTCGAGGTCGTCCTGAATGTCCGCGGCGGTCAGCGGAATGCGCGGCGGGCAGCCGTCAACCACGCAGCCGAGCGCCACCCCGTGGCTCTCGCCAAAGGTGGTGACGCGGAACATGTGACCGAAGGTGTTGAAGGACATGAGGTTAATCCGGGCCGCATTCGCTACGTAATGTAGCGAATATCGCTACGTTTCGTAGCGAGAACTCGCGAGAATCGCAAATACGCAATCGCATCAGAGGAGAATAGACGCGTACAGCACCGGCCTTAACTATGTTTGGTGATCTTGCCGTCCTTGAAAACGTAGACCACACCCTGCTCGACATAGATCTCGGCGGCGTTGATGGGCGTCTCGACCTCCAGCGCGGCCATCAGCGCACGGCAGGAGCCGCCGTGCGAGACCGCGACGGTGTCTTGCAACAGTGAATCGTACCAGTCGCGCATCCGCAGCGCGACGGAGGCATAGCTTTCGCCGCCCGGCGGCGGGACGCCCCATTTGTCGGCCTGACGCTGCGCGAACAGTTCGGGATGAGATTGCTCCATCTCGATCAGGGTCGAACCCTCCCAGTGGCCGTAGCCAACTTCACGCAGCCGATCGTCGAGTTCGTAACCGTGCGGTGGCACGCCGATCTCTCCGCGCACAAGCTCCATGGTCTGGCGCGCCCGGCCGAGCGGCGAGGACACGAACGGAATCCGCTCGGGATGATGAGAATCCGCGGCCAGAATTCCGGTCAACAATTCACCGGCACGAACTGCCTGTTCCTTCCCGAGCTCGTTCAGCGGAATGTCTTGCGTGCCCTGAAAGCGGCCGGTGGCATTCCATTCGGTCTGGCCATGACGGATGAAGTAGATGACGGGGTTGGGCATCGAAAGATCGGTTTCCAAAAAGGGCATCGCCGGGCATAGCCTGTCAAAAACGGGCGTGAACGCCCTTTTGCTCCGGCGATCCATCAAAGATGATTTGTAAAGGATGGATGCACGAATCAAGTCCGCGCATGACATCCCGTTCCGGCTTATTCCTTCGCGAGCGAAATGTCCGGCGCATCCGGCCGCTTCATACCGACGACATTATAGCCGGAATCGACATGATGAATCTCGCCGGTAACACCGCGCGACAAGTCGGACAGCAGATACATCGCGCTGTCACCGACCTCCTCCTGCGTCACGGTCCGGCGCAGTGGTGAATTGTATTCGTTCCACTTCAGGATGTAGCGGAAATCGCCGATGCCCGATGCGGCAAGCGTCTTGATCGGCCCGGCGGAAATCGCGTTGACGCGGATGTTCTTCTCACCGAGGTCGGCGGCGAGATAGCGCACGCTCGCCTCGAGCGCGGCCTTCGCCACACCCATGACGTTGTAGTGCGGCATCCACTTCTCGGCGCCGTAATAGGACAGCGTCAGGATAGAGCCGCCCTCGGTCATCAGGTGTTCGGCGCGTTGGGCGATCGCGGTCAGCGAGTAGCAGGAGATCAGCATCGACTTCGAGAAGTTCGCTTCGCTCGTGTCGAGGTAGCGGCCGTCGAGTTCATCCTTGTCGGAAAACGCGATGGCATGGACGACGAAATCGATCTTGCCCCATTGCTTCTTGGCCTCGGCGAACACGGCGTCGATGCTCGCGCCATCGGTCACGTCGCAATGGCCGAGCGTGATCGCGCCAAGCTCCTTGGCGAGCGGTTCGACGCGCTTCTTCAACGCGTCGCCCTGCCAGGTCAGCGCAAGCTCCGCGCCCTGGTCGCGGCAGGATTTGGCGATGCCGTAGGCAATCGAGCGATTGTTGGCGACGCCAAGGATAATCCCCCGCTTGCCGCGCATCAGGCCGATATTGTCCGCCATGAAAGCTGTCCGTTTTGGCTGAAAAAATGGAGGCCCGTCTTGGCATAGGCGGTCTGGCCGGGCAAGGCGGGAATCGGCCAGACTGGGGCACGGCTGGCGGTTCACGCCCACGCCTTCATTCCCGGCCGACGGGGCGGGAATAGACGTGTTTTCACGGTGTTATAGCTGACAACGCAATTCTGCTGCCCGGCGAACCGCTTGCAGGCCCAAGACAGGTCCATGACCAGCTTCACATGACCAGCTTCCGCGACAGCGTCGAAACCATGATCCCCGCGCTGCGCCGCTATGCGCGCGCCCTGACGCGCGACACCGATATGGCCGATGACCTCGTGCAGGACACGCTGGTGCGGGCGCTGCGCTCGGAGAAATTGTTTCTGGGCGGCGACCTGCGTGCGTGGCTCTATACGATCCTGACAAACCTCAACCGCAACCGCCGCCGCTCGCTGGCGCGCCGGCCGGTTCTGACCGAGTTGCATGATACACCCGAGCCGTCCGGCACCGAGGCGGAGGGCCGCGACATCGCCCGCGCGCTTGCGACGCTGCCGGAAGAACAGCGCGCGGTTTTGCTTTTGGTCGCGCTGGAGGGCCTGAGCTATCGCGATGTGGCCGACATCCAGGGCGTGCCGATGGGCACCGTGATGTCACGCCTCGCCCGCGCCCGCGCCCAGATCCGATCCATCCTTGAAGGCGAACGCCCCGTGCTTCGCCGCGTCAAATGAACCTCGTGGAAAAGACACAGCAATGATTCACGATACTCCCATCACCGAAGACGAACTCCACGCCTATGTGGACGGCGAACTGCCGCCCGAACGGCGTGAGGCCGTGGAAGCGTGGCTTAACGCGCACCCCGACGATGCTGCGCGAGTCTATCAGTGGCGCGTGATGAGCGACATGCTGCATGAGAAATATGACGGCGTTGTCGACGAGCCGATTCCCGCGCGCCTCAATCTCGACCGGCTCGATACCCGCCCGCGACAATGGATTTCTATGGCCGTCGCCGCAACGCTCGCTGCGTTCGTTATCGGCGGCGGCGCGGGCTATGCGCTGCGGGGCCTCACCGCGCAGCCGTCTGCCGTCGCGAGCCTCACCGGCGACGCGCTGGAGGCGCACCGGCTTTACGTGGTGGATGTGCGTCATCCGGTCGAAATTCAGGCCAGCGAACGCGCCCATCTGCAGCAATGGCTGACCAATCGCTGCGGGTGGCAGGTGCGCGCGCCCGAACTCGATGCGCAGGGACTGAAACTCGTCGGCGGACGGCTGCTCCCCGGCCCCACCGGTCCGGCTTCGTTCTTCATGTACGAGAATGCGGCGGGCGAGCGCTTCACGATCTACGCCTCGCGCGCGACCGACGAGACCACCAACATGCGTTATGCGGCCAAGGATAAGGATGGCGCGATGTACTGGGCCGACAAGGGCGTCGGCTATGTGGTAGCGGGGCCGGTCGACAAGCAGAAGCTGACGCAGGTCGCACGTCTCGTGTTCGACCAGACGGACCCGGCGGGACAGAAGCTTTAATCAAACGTCATTGCGAGCACAGCGAAGCACTCCAGAAGTCTCAAAGCTGGATTGCTTCGTCGGCCCTGCCTCCTCGCAATGACGACGATTTAAATTAATTCGTCACGCCCCGTAATACTCACCGACGGACTTGGTGCCCGCTGCCCAATCCCATTCGGTGCCTGCCTCGTATTTCGGCCCGGCCTTCAACTTCTCGACCGGGATCATGATCTGATAGCCGCCAAGCTCGACGTTGTACTTCAGCGCAGGCCACGGCAGCGGATAATGCTCATCGCCGATGCCGAGAAAGCCACCGAAGCTCAGGACCGTAAACGAAACGCGGCCGCTGACCTTCTCGATCATCACGCGCTCGATCACACCGATCTTTTCGCAATTGGCATCGAACACCGACGTACCCTGTACGCGGTCGCTCCCGATCAACGTCGATGTCGAACGGTTGAGGTCGGTCGGCATGGCCAATACTCCTTGTCACAACAATGAGTTAATGCCCGCACCGGCAGCGTGGTTCCAACCTCGTGGAGGTGACAAAATGCATCATGGCCGGAGCAGGCTCCGGCCATGATGCATCAATGACGATGACAAATTGCTGTTTTGCAGGCTGCACTCGTTTTAAGTGCTACGTCCCGCTTCGCGCTGAGCCGCGAGAAAATCGGACAACTTCTGCGCCTTGCTGCGCGTGTCCTTCACGGCCTTCGCTTTCGTCTTCTTCACGACCGGCGGAGCGCTCGCGGCCTCCTCGGCTTCCTTCGCGAGGCGCAAGGCACGCAGCCTTTCCATGTTCTTTCGGACGGCAATTGCCTCGCGTTCGAAATCGGCGAGCGCCTTGTCACCCTCGATGCGGGCGATGCGCTGCTTCTCCGCGCGGGCGATCTGTTCGGGAGTTTGGGATTTGGCTGTTTTGCTCATCCCTTGAATATAGGGAGGAACCCACAGGTTTCCACCCGTGGCGGGACGACAAAAGACTCATTTTTGCCTTTTTTGGAAAACGGCTTTAGCCGAGCCCGCTGCGCGGATTGTAGACGTGGCTGGTGCGCCACTTTTCCATCAACGCTTCAAGTTCCGCGTCGTTGCCATCCGGCAGCACGATACGAACCGTGACATAGAGATCGCCGCCGGCCCCCTTGGCCGGCAAACCCTTGCCCTTCAGCCGGAATGTGCGGCCGCTGGAGGTGTTCTTCGGAATCGTCAGTTCGACCGCGCCCTTCAGCGTCGGTACGCGCACCTTGCCGCCAAGCACCGCTTCATACAGCGTGACCGGCAACTCCACACGCAGATCGTTACCTTCAATCTTGAAGAACGGATGCGGCGCGATGTTGATCGTCAGCAGCACATCACCGGGCGGATGACCGGGTGCAGTGTCGCCCTGCCCCTTCAACCGGATCTGTTGGCCTGACGTGACGCCTGCCGGAATCTTGACGTTGAGTTCTTTGCCGTTTGGCAAACGAATGCGCTTGTTGGCGCCGTTTGCGGCTTCTTCCAGCGACACGCTCATTGTGGCCGCGACATCGAGATCGACGCCGACACCGGAATCGAATTCAAAGCCGCCGCGGCCGCCGCGCGGACCTCCGCCCATGCCGGCAGCACCGGCGCGACCGCCGAACATGCTGGAGAGAATATCCTCGAAACTGTTCGCGCCTGCAGCGCCGCCGGGGCCACCGCCGGTGAAGGAGTATTCGAACCCACCGGGCCCCGCGCGCCCCTGAGCGCCGCGCGCACCGAACGGCGACCCTGCACCTTCGAAGCCTTGAAAACGTTGTTTGCCTTCGGCGTCGATCTCGCCACGGTCAAACTGCTTGCGCTTGGTCTCGTCGCCCAAAATCTCGTTCGCCGAATTGATCTCGGCAAAACGCGCCGCCGCTTTCGCGTCGTTCTTGTTGGCGTCGGGATGGTGTTTCTTGGCGAGCTTGCGAAATGCGCTTTTGATCTCGGCAGCGCTTGCGCTTCGCTGCACCCCCAGGACCTCATAGGGGTCGCGCATCCGTGGTCTCTCCTTTGAGCAATACGATCGGGCCGAACGGCCCGGTTATTAAATGGGAACGCTCCAGCCCCGTTGCAACCGTTTTATGACCGCTTCCAGGGCTTCATGTTACGGATTTCCCACGCCCCCGCGGTGGATTTGCAAGCTTCGCCCTGCAGCCAGCCCTCATTGGTGCCGCGGACATAGCTTGCGAGGAAATCCCGGCAGGTGCGGCCTCCCTCACCGGTATAGGCGGATGCCAAAGGTGTCACCGAACCGCGCGCGCCGGTCTGCGGATTTTCCCACGGCTGGCTCGCATCCTTGGTGCCGCGCGTCAGCACGTCAGAGGCGGCATTGCGCGCAGCGGCGAGGTCACCGTCGGTCAGATTGGTGTCGTCTGTCAGACGGATCGGGACAATCGAGCCGGTGATGTCGTCGGCGGCCACCACAGGCGTTTCCTTCGCCTTGTCGCCCCCGAACATATCGCCGAGCCGGTAGCTGCATCCTGCCGCGCAAGTGCCGAATCCGGCCAATAGCACCACTACCGCGATCCGGCGGATCGGCGATATCCCCCCGCGACGGCATGCCGTATAAGGGGGATTGGGCGCGCAATCGAAAAGCGCGGTCGGACGCAACGCGGTACTCCAGACATGAACGGTCCAGACAGCATCCAACAACAAACTCCGTTAACATCCGGTGATTTTACGGAAAGCACGGAGCCTTTTGAGCTTTTTTCGGCCTGGTTTCAGGAGGCGAGAGCCTCTGAGCCCAACGATCCCAATGCTATGGCGCTGGCCACTGCCGACGCGGACGGGATACCGGACGTCCGCATGGTGCTGATGAACGGCATCAGCCCCGAGGGGTTTGTGTTCTACAGCCACATCAACAGTGCCAAGGGGCGCGAGCTGGCCGCAAACCCGAACGCAGCTTTGCTGTTTCACTGGAAATCGCTACGCCGGCAGGTGCGCGTCCGTGGGCCTGTCAGCCCCGTCAGCGATGCTGAGGCCGACACCTATTTCGCCACTCGTCCGAAGCAGGCGCAGATCGGCGCGTGGGCGAGCAAGCAAAGCCAGCCGCTCGAGAGCCGCCTCGCCTTCGAGAAGGCTATTGCGCTCAATGCGGCGAAATATGCGATCGGTGAAGTCCCTCGTCCGCCGGGCTGGAGCGGATGGCGGATCGTCCCGCAAACGATCGAGTTCTGGCACGACCGTCCCTTCCGCCTGCACGACCGCATCGTGTTCCAGCGCGAAGGTAACGGCTGGATCAAGACCCGGCTCTATCCTTGAACGATTCCACTGGCGTCTCTCTTTTTGTAAGTGAACAATCCTGTCATGACCGCACCAACTTCCAATCAGCCACGCCGGACACTGCTGCTCACCGGCGCGAGCCGTGGCATCGGCCATGCAACCGTCATCCGCTTCTCCAGCGCAGGCTGGCGGGTCATCACCTGTTCGCGCCATCCGTTTCCCGAGCAGTGCCCGTGGGACGCCGGACCTGAAGATCACATTCAGGTCGATCTTTCCGATGTCGCCGACACCGAGCGCGCGATTCAGGAAATCCGCAGCCGTCTGGAAGGCGGCCAGCTCCATGCGCTGGTGAACAACGCGGCAATCTCCCCGAAGGCCGAGGGCGGCGGCCGGCTCGGCACCATCAAGACCGACAACGAGACCTGGGCGAAGGTCTTCCGCGTGAATTTTCTCGCGCCGGTATTTCTCGCGCGCGGCTTGATCGAGGAATTGAAAGCCACCAAGGGTTCGGTGGTGAACGTCACCTCGATTGCTGGCTCGCGCGTGCATCCGTTTGCCGGCGCGGCCTATGCGACATCGAAGGCAGCACTCGCCGCGCTGACTCGCGAGATGGCGTACGATTTCGGCAAGGTCGGGGTGCGCGTCAACGCCATCGCACCCGGCGAGATTGATACCTCGATCCTTTCGCCTGGCACGGAAAAGATCGTCGAGCAGCAAATCCCGCTGCAGCGGCTCGGCACGCCCGACGAAGTGGCGAAGATCATCTACGTGCTGTGCACCGAGACCTCATCCTACGTGAACGGCGCGGAAATCCACATCAACGGCGGACAGCACGTCTAGCGCGGGAACCTGAACGCGGCCTTGCGGGTTTGTCCTCATCCCTCGCAAGGCGCTCCCCGTGGCACGCAAAAAGCTCTCGGTTTATCGCACCAAACGCGACTTCACGAAAACCGCGGAGCCAAGCGGTGCTGCGAAAGTCGCGCGTGGAAAATTGCCGCGCTTCGTCGTCCAGAAGCATGATGCGACCCGGCTGCATTATGATTTGCGGCTCGAGTTCGACGGCGTTTTCAAGTCTTGGGCCGTGACGCGCGGCCCTTCGCTCGACCCGAAAGACAAACGCCTTGCCGTCGAGGTCGAAGATCATCCGCTCGACTACGGCGATTTCGAAGGCACGATCCCGAAAGGGCAATACGGCGGCGGCACGGTGATGCTGTGGGATCGCGGCTATTGGTACAGCGACGATCCGGAAGCAGGCTTCAGGAAAGGCGATCTCAAATTCGCGCTTGAGGGTGAGAAGCTGCATGGCGAGTGGGTGCTGGTGCGCATGCGTCATGATCGCAGTGGCGGCAAACGCACCAACTGGCTTCTCATCAAGCACCGCGACGACTATGCGCGTGAAGGAGATGAGAACGACATCCTCGATGAAGATCGATCGGTTGCCTCCGGCCGCACGATGGCGCAGATCGCGCAAGGCAAGGGGCGCGGACCGACGCCATTCATGATAGCCAAATCCGGCCGCGCGAAGGCCGACCGTGTCTGGCAATCGAACCACGGCATGGCCGCGAACCTGCGGGCCAGGTCCGAAACGAAAACGCTCACGCCATCCAAACGCGGAACGCAGGCGAAAGCTGCACGTAGGGTCGAGCGCCTGCCCGACTTCATCGCACCGCAACTGTGCAAATCCGTCTCTCGCCCTCCCAATGGCAGCGAATGGATTCACGAAATCAAATTCGATGGCTACCGGATGCAACTGCGCATAGAAGACAAGGAAGCTACGCTGCGCACGCGCAAGGGTCTTGACTGGACGGATAAATTCCCGGCCATCGCCAACGCCGCCGCCAAACTACCCAACGGCATCCTCGACGGCGAGATCGTGGCGCTCGATCACAACGGCCATCCGAGCTTCGCATCGCTGCAGGCTGCGTTGTCCGATGGCGCCACTGACCATTTGATCTTCTTTGCATTCGATCTCCTGTTCGAAGGAGATGCTGATTTGCGGCGACTTCCTTTGAGCGAACGCAAAGTACGCCTGAAATCACTCCTGAATAACAGCACCGGCAACGGCGTGATCCGCTACGTCGAACACTTCGAGACGGGAGGCGACGCGGTTCTGAAGTCGGCCTGTCGCTTATCGTTGGAAGGAATTATCTCAAAACGCACCGATGCACTTTATCATTCCGGCCGCGCCGAAAGCTGGGTGAAGGCCAAGTGCCGTTCTGGGCATGAAGTCGTCATCGGCGGCTGGAAGACCACTGCCGGCAAATTCCGCTCGCTGATGGTCGGCGTGCCGCATGATAACCACCTCGCCTATGTTGGCATCGTCGGCACGGGATATGGTCAGATTGTCGTCAAGCAGATCATGCCGGAGTTGAAGAAAGTCGCCTCGACGACCAATCCATTCGGCGGCAAGAACGCGCCTAGGAAAACGACCGGCATACATTGGGTGAAGCCCGAACTCGTCGCCGAGATCGAATTCGCCGGCTGGACCGGCGACAACATGGTGCGTCAGGCCGCGTTCAAGGGACTTCGCAAGGACAAGTCGGCGGGCGAAGTGCAAGTGGACGAGCCGTTCGCCACAACAGTCGCCGAACCCGCGCCACGCAAGACCCGCGCGAAAAAATCAGCCAGCACATCATCGAAAGGCAGCGCAGTATCGTCGAAAAGCAACGCCGTCGTGATGGGCCTGACCATCTCAAAGCCGGACAAACCGCTATGGCCCGACGACGGCAAGGGCGAGCCGATCACCAAGCTCGATCTTGCCCGCTACATGGAAGACATCGGCGAGCATCTGCTGCCGCATATCGAGGGGCGGCCCTGCTCCATCATCCGCGCACCGGACGGCATCGACGGCGAGACATTCTTCCAGCGTCACGCCATGGCCGGAATGTCGAACCTGATCGACGAGGTCCGCGTCTCCGGCGACAGAAAGCCGTATATCCAGATCGACCGCATTGAAGGACTTGTGGCCGCAGCCCAGATCGGCGGCGTCGAGTTTCACCCCTGGAATTGTGCAGAAGGCGAACCCGAAGTGCCGGGCCGTCTCGTGTTCGATCTCGATCCCGCCCCCGATGTCGCCTTCACCGAAGTTATCAAGGCCGCGCGCGACATGCATGATCGTCTCTCGTCGCTCGGGCTTGAGAGTTTCTGCAAGACCACCGGCGGCAAGGGACTGCACGTCGTCGCGCCGCTGAAAGACACAAAGAAAGATCGCATCGACTGGAAAACGGCGAAGGCGTTCGCGCAGGCGGTCTGTCAGGCAATGGCCGCGGACGATCCGAAACGCTATCTGCTCAACATGTCGAAGGCGAAGCGCGAGGGAAGGATCTTCCTCGACTATCTGCGCAACGATCGGATGTCGACAGCGGTCGCGCCGTTCTCGCCGCGTGGGAGAAAATTTGCACCGGTTTCGATGCCGCTGACATGGACGCAAGTGCGCCCCGGTCTCGACCCGGTGAAATTCAGGCTGCGCACCGTGCCGCCACTTGTGAAAAAATCCAAAGCCTGGGCGGATTACGATCGCGCCGCACGCTCGCTCAAAAGCGCAATCAAAAAGATCGGAAGGTAAGCTAGCCGACTTCGCGCAGGAGCCAATCTCGATATTTCCCACTGACACCATCGACCGGCAGCCGGACGATCTCCGGCGTATCGTAAGGGTGATGATCGAGAAGAAACGTTTCGAGCGCGGAATATTGAGCGGCCAGCGTCTTGAACAGGATCATCTGTTCGCCATCCTCGACGATCTTGCCCTCCCAGCGATAGCAACTCGAGATCGGAAGAGTCTGCGCGCAGGCTGCGAGACGAGCCTCGATCACAGCTCGCGCTAGCTCTTTCGCCTGCTCCGCGCCGGCCACAGTGGTCATCACGATGCAAACGTTGTTGGTCATCGCAAATCGCGCTCAACGTCTCGAAGCTACAGCCACTTCTTCCACTTGAAGAACATGTAAGGCAACACCGCGGCGAACAACATCGCAATCAGCGCCAGCGAATAGCCGTGCTGCCATTCCAGTTCCGGCATGATCTTGAAATTCATGCCGTAGATCGAGGCGATCAGCGTTGGCGGCATCAGCACCACCGCCATCACCGAGAACAGCTTGATGATGTTGTTCTGCTCGAGGTTGACGACGCCGAGCATTGCGTCGAGCACGAAGGTGATCTTGTTGGACAAATAGGACGCATGGTCGGTGAGCGACTGCACGTCACGCTGCATGGTCTTGAACTGCGCCTTCTGCTCCTTGCTCCAGCGCCCGTTCTGATCGAGTTCGACGGTGACAAAGGAAATGACGCGCCCGATCGAAACCAGGCTTTCGCGAACCTTCGAGGTCAAATCACCCTTGCGACCGATGGTCAGAAGGATCTGGGAGTATTTGCGGGCGTGGCCGCGATCCGCCGAGGGCTCGAAAATATCGTTGCTCACGGTATCGACGTCCGATCCGAGGCGTTCGAGAATATCGGCGGAGCGATCGATGATCGCATCCAGCAGATCGAGCAAGATGGTGTCGCCCGTAATACCGGACGGACATGATCGTCCGAGCTTGGCAGCTACCAGCATGAAAGGCTTCGGTTCGTCGTAGCGCACGGTGACAAGACGATGCGCGGTCAGGATGAACGACACCGGCGCGGTGCGCGGATTGCTGCCATCCGTGCCGCACATCAGGGTCGCAGTCATGTAACGCGCGCCGTTCTCGACATAGAGACGCGAGGAGATTTCGATCTCCTGCATATCCTCGCGGGTCGGGATTTCGATGCCGACCAGCTTCTCCACCGCCTTGTCCTCACCGGGAACCGGCGCCTTGAGGTCCAGCCAGACGGCATTTTCGGGCAGCGCAGCGAGGTCGACGGTGTCCAGTTTTTTCAGCGAGCCTGCCGAAGGTGCGAATACGGACAGCATAAAAATGGCCCCTGGCTGCGGCGGGATGTCACCTCGCCAGAACGCAAATTCGTTCGATTCGGGCAAGCCGGGGAGAAGCGAAAGGCCCGGGAAATGCCAATTCCGTGATTAGGGAGCGCCCCTCAAGGATGCTTGTCGCACAGAAGTGCGGCACCAATGTCACAGGTCGGATGCTGCGTAGCAAAACGCGCGCCGAATCTCTGGAATTGGGCGAAAACCTGATGTTTATAAACTGAAGCGATACTGCGGCGGCGCGTCGCTCCTTAGAGCCGTTTTTGATCTTTCGCCGCCACCGGGATTTACATCGATGCCGTCGATCGTTTCCAAGTTTGCCGTCCTCGCCGCCGGCCTGATGCTGGCGGGCTGCATGCAGACAGCCCATTACGAGGCTATGAACGAAAACCTGCTCAAGCCGCGCGACAAGGAATATCTGGCCAAGGTTTCCTACGTCAAAACGCCGGTCGCTGAGCCGTTCCGCCGCGCCATCGTTGAATACCACCGCAAGGAAGCGCCCGGTTCCATCGTGGTCGATTCCGACAACCACTACCTTTATTACGTCCTCGATGGCGGCAAGGCGATCCGCTACGGCATCACTGTCGGCGAGGAAGCCATGGCCTGGTCCGGCATTGCCAAGGTCGGCGCCATGACCGAATGGCCGGATTGGCACCCCACGCCGGGCGAGATCAAGCGCCTCGGCGTTCCGACCTTCGTCAAGGGCGGCCCGGACAATCCGATGGGTTCGCGCGCGATCTATCTGTACTCCGGCGGCAAGGACACGCTGTTCCGCATTCACGGCACCAACCAGCCGGAATATATCGGAGCGTCGATTTCCTCAGGCTGCATCCGCATGACCAACGAGGACGTCATCGACCTGTACAACAAGGTCAAGATGGGTGCGATCGTCGTCGTGCTCGATCCCAAGCAGGGCGACTCGCCTTACAATTCGAAGATGGCGCTGCAGGGCGGCGGTTCGACTTACCAGTAAGTCCTGCAATCCATCCGAAGAACAAAACGCCGCCCCACGGGCGGCGTTTTTCATTGGGCGTACATGGCCGCTAACGCGCGGGCGTGTCGCTCTGTTTTTCCGCAGCATCACCGGAAGCCGCAGCGCCCTGTCCCTGCCCTTCGGCACGCGGCGCTTCCTCGGGCCGCTCCGCAGGGAGCAGCGGTGACGTCTCCGGCAGCGGATCGTACACATTCCACTGACACAGCTTGAAATTGTTACGGCGCTGGGCGAGGTCGAGGTGGATGTGGTCCTCGTGATACCAGTCTGAGCCCGGCCCAAGCACGGTGGTGAAGCGGGTACACACCGACCACAGCACCTTCTCGCGAATCTCGCGCGACAGTGTGCGGTCAGTCAGTGACAGCTTGGTGCCATTGGCAAGGTCGAGGCTGCGGACATCAATCGCATTCGCCTTGCCGTGCTCCGACAGCTTGGCTCCCTTTACCCGGTTGCGCCCGCGGCACTCGTAGGAATCGAAATTGTCGAGGCCGCTGAGAATGGAGCCGAGCCCTTCCGCAAGCGGCGCGGCATCGTCGCGCACCCAGTCCGCCACAGCCTTCGCCATCTCACAGCGTAGCGTCGCCGCCGGTTTGAGGCTGACGCGCTGGCCGCCTCGCAACACCACCGCCTCGAGTTTCACCAGATCGTCGCCACCACATCCACTGGCCTCATGAATCGGCGCGATCGACGGTGCGATGGCAATGTCATCGGTCAATGCGCGACGGCAAGCCGAGAGCTCAGGTGCGGACGGCGGTGCGGGAGTGACGGTCTTGTCCTGCTCCGGAGTGGGCGCAGCGTTCGGTACTTCGGCTGCTGGAGCCTCCGCAGGGCGGGGCCGCGGCAATGGCGTGGACGCCATTGCTTCATTTGAAATGGCGCACGACAGGCCTAACGTAAGAACCGCAACGCCTGCGCTCCAGCGCAGTCCCGCGCGATGACTTCGGCAATACGGCATCGGCGGGCAAGGCATTCCGGAATTCGAATTCCTGCAGAACGATAAAAACGGCGGCGCAACCGCGCCCTTTCACACAAGCATAGAATGCTATGCGGCCGCTACCAATTCCGGCCGCCGCATCGATACGATAGAACGGCAGCATGGGGCTGATTCTTGTTCTTATCGTGGGGCTCGCGGCCGGTATCCTCAGCGGGACCGTCGGAACCGGCTCCTCCATCATGCTGGTGCCGGTTCTAGCCACGATCTACGGCCCGAAGGCGGCCGTTCCGATCATGGCCGTCGCGGCGTTGATGGCGAATCTCTCCCGCATTCTGGTGTGGTGGCGCACGGTCGATTGGCGTGCCTTCACCGCCTACGGCATCACCGGCGGACCGGCTGCATATTTCGGCGCGCAGACGCTGCTGATCCTGCCGAGCCGCGCCGTCGATCTCACCATCGGACTGTTCCTGATCTCGATGATTCCGATCCGGCACTGGCTCGCCAAACGCATGATCCGGCTGAAGCTGTGGCACCTGGCGATCGCGGGTGCGGTGATCGGTTTCCTGACCGGGATCGTGGTCTCCACCGGGCCGATTTCCGTTCCGGTGTTCCTCGGCTACGGGCTGGTGAAGGGGGCCTTTCTCGCGACGGAGGCCGCCTCCTCGCTTGTGATCTACGTCGTCAAGGTGCTGACCTTCCAGACAAGCGGCGCGCTGCCGTGGGACCTCGCGCTGAAGGGGCTCATCACCGGCTTTTCGATCATGGCAGGCACGTTCATCGCCAAACCGTTCGTGCTGCGCCTCTCGCCGGATACCTTCCGCCATATCATGGACGGACTGATGCTGATCTCGGGCCTGACCATGATCTGGAATGCGGTATTTGCGGCGTGAATTCGCCGTTCTGCGGCTTCCCTCACCGCACGGAAATGCGCTAGGTCAGGCCATCGGCGCATCCCCTAGCGCCCGTGGATCGTCGAATGGCCCGCCGCTTTTCCGCCGCCTATCAGAAGGAGCCGATCTCCGCCCTCGCCTCCTGGGCGCGGCGGATGGCGATCTTCTCTCTGGTCGCTACCCTCGCTTCGGTGTTGGTGGTGCGTTTCGGCTTTCTCGATTTCCGTCCGGCGCTCGCTACCTTCTTCGGGGCGCTCGCGCTCGCCGGTATTTCCATTCTTCTGTGCTTCGCCGCGTTCGCCGCCATCTGGCAGAACGGATCGCGCGGCATGACGCGCGTTTTGTTAGCGCTGCTGATCAACGCCCTGATCCTGGCCTACCCGGCCTATCTCGCAATCCAGTATCAACGCCTGCCGCGCCTTTACGACATCTCGACCGATCCGATCGATCCGCCCCGCTTCGATGCGCTTGCCCGCCTGCGCGCGGCCGACGGCGCTAATCCCGCTGCCTATGCCGGGCTCTATTCCGCCGAACAGCAGCGCAAGGCCTACCCAAACATCGAGCCGATCCTGCTCGATTTATCGCCGCAGCGGGCCTACGAGATGGCGTTGCACCTCGTCACGCGCCGTAAGTGGCTGATTATCGACGACCGTCCACCCGTGCCGCCGCAGCGGATCGGACGGATCGAAGCCGTGGCGCGCACGCTCGTCATGGGGCTGCGCGAGGACGTATCGATCCGCATCACGCCCGACGACGATGGATCGCGTGTCGATATGCGCTCGTCCTCACGCTATTTCGAGCACGATTTCGGCAGCAACGCCGCGCGCATCAGCGCCTTCGCGAGCGACCTCAACGACGCAGCCGACAACGCCAAGCCTGAAAAAAAGATTTTCGCGCCGGCCAAGCAGCAGCCTCAGCCCAAGGGCACCAAGAGGCGATAAGTCTTGTCGATAGTTGGCGCGCCGTCGGTCGCAACGATGCCACGCTCGACCAAGTCCTCCAGATGCGCCAGCACCGAATAGCCTGCCGCATTCACGAGCCGCGGATCGATGCCGATATAGCTCGCGCGCACGATACTCGGAATGTCCGCTTCGCCCTTCGCAAGACGATGCAGGATCGATGCTTCGCGCGCCCTGCGGTGTCGGAACATAAACTCGGTGAAACGCGGACCTTCGGGAATTTCAGGTCCGTGCCCCGGAAGATAAAGCTGCTCCGGCCGCGCCGCGAGTTTCTCAAGCGATGCCATATAATCGATCATTGCACCGTCCGGCGGAACAACGATAGTGGTGGACCAGCCCATGACGTGATCGCCGACGAACATGAGCGATCGTTCGCGCCAGGCGAATGCCATGTGGTTCGCGGTGTGACCCGGCGTGGCAACGGCCTGCAAGGCCCATCCGGCACCCTGAACCGTCTCGCCGTCCTTCAATTGAACATCGGGGCAGAAATCCACATCGTTGGATTCCTTGCGGGGCGGCTCGCCTTCATGCATCGGACGCGCGGGGCGATGCGGCCCTTCCGCATAGACCGTGGCGCCGGTCGCCTGCTTGAGCCGCGGCACGGCGGGAGAGTGGTCGCGATGGGTGTGGGTGACAAAAATATGCGTCACGGTCTCGCCGCGAACCGCATCGAGAAGTGCGGCAACATGCGCGTCATCGTCTGGCCCCGGATCGATGATCGCGACACGCCCCTCGCCCACGATGTAGCTCACCGTGCCGGTGAAGGTGAAAGGACCGGGATTATTGCACAACACGCGCCGCACACCCGACACGGGGCGATCGACAATTCCGGGTTTCAGCGGAAAGTTGCGATTGAACAGAATGTCGTCATCGGCGGACATGCGCGTTGACCGCTGCCCGCCTTACATGAAGGCCTGAATGCCGGTGATTGCGCGGCCCAGGATCAACGCGTGTACGTCGTGCGTGCCCTCATACGTATTCACGCTTTCCAGATTCTGCGCATGGCGCATGACATGGAATTCGCTGGAAATGCCGTTGCCTCCGTGCATGTCGCGCGCGACGCGGGCGATGTCGAGCGCCTTGCCGCAATTGTTGCGCTTCATGAGCGAAATCATTTCAGGCGCGAACTTGCCCTCATCCATCAGGCGACCGACCCGCAATGAGCCTTGCAGGCCGAGCGTGATCTCGGTTTCCATGTCTGCAAGCTTCTTTTGCATCAACTGGGTGGCGGCGAGCGGCCGGCCGAACTGCTTGCGGTCGAGGACATATTGGCGAGCGCGCTGGAAGCAATCCTCAGCCGCGCCCATCACGCCCCACGAAATGCCGTAGCGCGCACGATTGAGGCAACCGAACGGGCCGGAAAGACCTGAGACGTTGGGCAGGAGCGCGCTTTCCGGCACCACCACGCCGTCCATCACGACTTCGCCGGTGATCGAGGCGCGCAGCGACAGCTTGCCGGAAATCTTCGGCGCCGACAGACCCTTCATTCCCTTTTCGAGAATAAAGCCGCGGATCTTGTTGTCGTGCGCCTGCGACTTCGCCCAGATCACGAACACATCGGCGATCGGCGCGTTGGAAATCCACATCTTCGAGCCGGTGAGCCGATAACCGTCCGACACTTTCTCGGCGCGCGTCTTCATGCTGTCGACGTCGGACCCGGCGTCAGGCTCGGTGAGACCGAAGCAGCCGACCCACTCGCCGCTCGCGAGCTTCGGCAGATACTTCTTGCGCTGCGCCTCGTCGCCGTAGGCATAGATTGGATACATCACCAGCGACGACTGCACGCTGTTCATCGAGCGATAGCCGGAGTCGACCCGCTCAACCTCGCGGGCGACAAGACCGTAGGCGACATAACTCGCATTGGCGCAGCCATATTCCTCAGGCAGCGTAATGCCAATCAAACCAAGCTCGCCCATCTCGCGGAAGATATCGCGATCCGCCGTCTCGCCTTCGTAAGCCTCGCGCACGCGCGGCAACAGTTTTTCCTGCGCGTAGGCATGCGCGGTATCGCGGATCATCCGCTCGTCTTCGGTCAATTGATCGTCGAGCAGAAACGGATCGTCCCATTTGAATACGGGTTTGTCCTTCGCCTGGGAACGCGCGCTCATGATCGATCTCTCGTCTCTATGGTCCTGAAAATTCTAGCATGCCATTGCGCCGGCCGTATACCGGCAGCTCTACGATATAGTCGTCAGCTCTCGAACGGCTCGTTGCCGACGATTTCGATGCCGTAGCCCGACAGGCCCTTGTAGGCATGGACCGCCGACGTCAGATGACGGATCGACGTTACCCCGAGATCGCGCAGGATTTGCGCACCGATGCCGACTTCGCGCCACTGGCGATGCCGATCCTCCTCGGTGGAGTGATGCTGCTGCTCCAGTGGTGCCACCGGCACGCCGACGACGCCGTCGCGCAGATAAACGAGAACGCCGCTGCCATTCGCCTTGAACCGCTCCAGCACCTTCTCCAGGCGACGGGAACTAAAGAAAATATCCTTGATGACGTTCGGCTTGTGAATGCGGGTGAGCACGCCCTTGCCGTCGCCAACCCCGTTATAGACGAACGCCGCGTGATAGACGGGATCGAACGGCGAACGATAGGCGTAACCCTTCAGGGGACCGATCGGAGAATCCGTCGTGAAGGTCGACACCCGCTCGATCAGCTTCTCGCGCGCCTGCCGATAAGCAATCATGTCCGCGATGGTGACGTGTTTCAGGTTATGCTTCCTGGCAAAGTCCGCCACCTGCTGGCCCTTCATCACCGTGCCGTCGTCGTTCATCAGTTCGCTGATGACGCCGACAGGCGGCAGGTCGGTGAGCTTGCACAGGTCGACGGCCGCTTCGGTGTGACCGGAGCGCAGCAGCACTCCGCCCTCGCGCGCGATCAACGGAAAAATATGCCCCGGCCGCGCGAAGTCGGCTGCGCCCGCGTTCGGATTGGCCAATGCACGGCAACACGCAACCCGCTCGTCGGCGGAAATGCCGGTCGTCATGCCAGGCTTGTAGTCGATGGAGACCGTAAAGGCCGTGGTGTGATTGGAGTCGTTATGGGCGACCATCGGATCGAGCCGCAGCCGTCGCGCATCCTCGACCGTCAACGGCGCACAGACGATGCCCGAGGTGTGGCGGATGATGAACGCCATCTTTTCCGAAGTGCAGAGGCTGGCGGCGACGATCAGATCGCCCTCGCCCTCACGATCTTCATCGTCGGTCACCACAACGATCTCACCCGCGGCAAAAGCCTTCAGGACTTCGGGAATGGAATTCGGCATTTTACGGTTCTCTGGCGCGATTCGATGGATCGTATGACGCACCCTGACGCCTCGCGCAACGGCTGCGTATCAACGAATCCTTACCCATCCGGTTCGAATGGTACAATTGGAATTCCGTAGATTTTTCATAGACTCTGTTCACAGCCTACCATTTGACGCATTGAACATCGGCGTCCGATCGCTCATATCCAGAACAGAAGCTCGGCCGCTTTCGCCGCAGCTCATTCCTTTAAATCATCGGTCATCTGCGCGAACCTCATGACTCTGCCCGTCACTCGACTTCTGCTCGCCGGTCTCGCAAGCATTGTCACGATCGCCGCCACCTCGCTTCCCGGCAAGGCGCAGGATAAAAACGCCGTGACCGGAATCTGGGTCACGGAAAAGGGCGATGCTAGGGTTCGGATCACGACCTGCGGCGCCGGTATTTGCGGCAAGGTCATCGCCTTACGCGAACCGACCGACCCGGAAACCGGCAAACCCGCGACCGACAATAAAAATCCGAACCCGGCCCTCGCCCAGCGCCCGGTCATCGGGCTCAATCTCTTCAACGACATGCGCGCGACCGGCCCCGCCAGTTGGGCGGGCCGCATCTACAATGCGGAAGACGGCCAGTTCTACGCCAGCAAGGTCATGCAGGAGGGTCCGACGCGGCTGCGCGTGGAGGGTTGCGTCGGCGCACTGTGCGGCGGCGAAACCTGGAGCAAGGTCGGCAACTAAGCCGTCCCTCCTTCTGCGGTTTGGCCCGCAGAATTACGTGCCGGGCTGCGGTTCCCAGTTCTCCGCGCTCGCACCGGCCAGCGCCCGGACCCGTTCTTCGTCGCGGGCGAACTCCGAGGCTATTCCCGAATACACCACGCGGCCATCATCGAGCACGTAAGCGCGGTCTGAAATCTCGACAGCCGCACGCACGTTCTGCTCGACCAGCAGCACCGAGATGCCCTGCTCCCGCGCGCTCTGGATCACCCGAAAGACTTCCTGCACGATCAAAGGCGCAAGCCCCTGCGACGGCTCGTCGAGCAGGATCAATTTCGGATTGAGCAGCAGCGCGCGCGCAATGGCCAGCATCTCCTGCTCGCCGCCCGAGAGCTGCCCGCCCTTGTTGGCCTTGCGTTCCGCAAGCCGCGGGAACAACTCGAACACGCGCTCGATCGTCCACGGGCCGGGCCGCTCGGCGGGCACTTTCAGATTTTCCTCGACCGTCAGGTTCGGGAAGATCTTTCGCCCCTCTGGCACGAACCCCACCCCCAGTGCCGCGATGCGATAGGGATTGAACTGCGTCGTGGTCTGGCCGAAAATCCGCACCGTTCCCTCGCGCGCCTTCGTCAGGCCCATCAGGCTACGCATGGTGGTGCTTTTGCCCGCACCGTTGCGGCCGAGCAGCGACACGATCTCGCCTTCCCTCACCTCGAGACTGACGCCGCGCAGGATGTGACTCTTGCCATAATAGGTGTGAAGCCCTTCGGCCTCGAGCACTACGCTGGTCATGCCGCGCCCTTTCCGAGATAGGCTGCCTGCACAACCTCGTTGGCAGCGATCTCCGGCGGCGTGCCTTCCGCCAGCATCTTGCCTTCGGCCAGTACGGTGATGCGGTCGGCCAGATGGAAGACGACACGCATGTCGTGCTCGATCAGCACGATGGTGAGCTTCTCGTCGCGATGCAGTTTCCGGATCAACTGAGTGACATCGTAGGTTTCCTGATCGCCCATGCCTGCGGTTGGCTCGTCGAGCAGCAGCAGCTTCGGGTTGAGCGCAATCGCCATCATGATCTCGGTCGCGCGCTGGTCGCCATGCGAGAGTTCGCCTGCGATACGATCGGCCTTGTTGGTGAGCCCGCCCATTCTCATGAGATCGGCGACCCGCGCGGCCACCTTTTCGCCTCCCTCGGCCGGCATTCGGAATGTGAGGCGATACCCTTCCGCCACTTCGACGGCGACCCGGATGTTCTCGTAAACCGACAGCTCCGGAAATATCTCCGTGATCTGGAAGGTGCGCGCCATGCCGCTCCACACGCGCTGCACAGGCGGCATATCCGTCACATCGGTTTCATTGAACGTGATCTTGCCGGCACTCGGGCTCAGAAAGCCGCTGATCATGTTGAAGAACGTCGTCTTGCCGGCTCCGTTGGGGCCGATCACCGCGCGCAACTCGCCCGGCTGCACGTTCAACGAGACATTGTCGACCGCCACCAGACTGCCGAACCGTTTCGAGACTCCCTCGATGCGCAGGATGCTCATGACGTGGCCCTCCGTTTCAGCGCGCCAAGCACACCGCGCGGGAAGAACAGCACGATCAGCACGAAGAATACGCCGACGAACGACATCCAGTTCTCGGTCTGGCTCGACAGATAATCCTGCAGCACGACGAAGATCGCAGCGCCAATCAACGGCCCCCAGAACGACCGCATACCGCCCAGCACCGCCATGATCACGAAGTCACCGGATTGGGTCCAGTACAGCGCGCGTGGATCGACGAAGTTGTTGAGCAGCGCGTAGAGCGCGCCCGCGAGACTGACGAAGGCGCAGGAAATCGTCCACGACATCCAGATATGCCGGTCGATCGGAATGCCGAGGAAGCGCGCTCGCCGTTCGTTCTCGCGGATGGCGATCAGCGTATGTCCGAAGGGCGAACGCAACACCCATGCCATCACCGCGACCGCGATCGCGAAGATCGCGAGCACGAAGAAATAGAACAGCCGCGAATTGCCCTGAATGTCGAGCGTGGTGAACCCAAGGTCGATCGGCAGGCGCCCCCATCCGGTCAGGCCGTCGTCACCGCCCGTCACCGAATGCCAACGGAACGCGATGAAGTAGAACACCTGCCCAAACGCGATGGTGACCATGGCGAAATAGACACCACGCAGGCGAATGATCATCGGGCCGATGATGGCAGCCGCGAACGCGCCGATCAGCACGCCGAAGATGATCGCAAGGCCTGTGCTCGGATAGAGATAACGCAGCATCAGACCCGCGCCGTAAGCGCCGAGGCCGAAATATGCGGCATGACCGAAGGAGAGAACGCCGGTGTAGCCGAGCAGGAAGTTCAGCGACATGGCCGCAAGGCCGAGGATGACGACGCGGGTACCGAGTTCGGTGTAGCCGCCGATGGCCGGAAGCCAGTATGGCATTGCCACCAACGCAACCCAGACGACGATGTTCGCAAGCAGTTTGTTGCGATCGAGGGTGTCCATCAGAAACGCCCCTCCTCGCCGAGAAGGCCGCGTGGCCGGACCAGCAGCACCGCTGCCATCATCACGTACATGATCGCTTCCGTTGCAGAAGGAAAGAAAACCGTGGCGAGACCGGATGCGACGCCGATCAGCAAGCCGCCGAGCAGCGTTCCCGGCAGACTGCCGAGACCGCCGACAATGATCGCCACGAAGCTCGGCATGATGAGCGAACTGCCGATGGTCGGCTGCAGGCCGAGCTGGCCGACCGCAAGCACGCCGGCTAGGCCTGCGAGATAAACGCCGATGCCGAAATTGAGATTGCGCAGGATACGCACATTAACGCCAAGAACCGACACCGTTTCGAGGTCATGCGTGCCGGCACGGATGCGGATGCCAAGCCGCGTGTAGCGCAGGATCAGGAATATCCCGGCGACCGCGATTGCAACGATCAGCACCATGAACAGCCGATAGCCGGTGAGAAAGAAATAATCCTGGCTGAGTGGCGTCACGAGCCAGCCCGGCACCTGAAACGGCAGGCTCTGCGCGCCCCAGATGAACCGCGCCCCATCCTCCAAGATGAAGGCAAGGCCGAATGTCAGCAGCAGGCTGTAGAGCGGATCACGTCCATAGACCCTGCGGATCAGGACTCGCTCGACGATCAACCCCAAAACCGCGGTGAGCACAGGTGCAACGATGAGCCCACCCCAGAAGCCGATATAGGGGATCAACGTATAGGCGATGTAGCCGCCGAGCGCGAGAAATCCGCCATGTGCGAAATTGATCGTCCCGGAGAGATTGAGGATCAGCGACAGGCCGAGCGCCATGAGTGCGTAGAACGCGCCGACGATAAGCCCGTTGAAGATGTTGAAAAGAACAAGTTGCGTCATGTCAGGAAAATGCCGTTGGCCTGTCCACAACTCCGCTCGTCAAAGCGGCAGTATGCAAACCCGCGAGGACGATATCGACACACCCTTGGACGATCCGAACCGCGAGGACACGGCCCGGATCGCTTCCAATCAGGCAGGCCGGATCAGGCAGGCCACGTCATCTTGCAGCCGGTGTCAGCGACTGACGGAGCAGCTTTGCTGCCATCCACTTCCATGTCGACGACGAAGAGATCTTCGGGATCGTCCTTACCCTTCGCTTGCGCGTGTCCGACATACAGCGTCGGCATGAGCTGATTGTCGCCCTCACGATAAACCGTGTCTTTCGGCATCAACGCAATTTCCGGCGGTAACTTGAAGCCCTGCAGCGCCTTGGCCATCTTCACCGTATCGAGCGACTTGGCGTTTGCGGCAGCGAGAGCGCAGGTCCAGGCCGATGCGAAACCGAACCACGTACGCGCGGTCGGCACGTGGCCACCGGTCTTCTTGCGGATGTCGGCCACGAACTCAGCGACATGCGGCACGTTCGGCTGCTTCCAGTACCACTCGAACACCCAGCTTCCGATTCGCGCTTCCGGCGGCAGGCCGTTAAGTGCTTCGAGCTCCTGCTGGGCGCCCGCAATATGGAAACGCTTGTCGAGGCCGAACTGCACAGCCTGCTTCAGCGTGTTCACCATGTCCTCGCCCGACGTCAGCACGATGATGACTTCAGGATTGGCTGCCTGCGCCTTGATCAGATATGACGAGAAATCGGTGGTCTGCAGCGGCACGAGATCGCCACCCACCTTCGTTCCACCAAATTCCTTCAAGCTGGCCTCAAAGCCCTGCTGAAGCGTGTGGCCGAAGGCATAATCCGGCGTGATGAAGTACCACTTCTTGCCGTACTTCTCGAACAACACCTTCGAGATCGAGTTGGTCTGCATGCGAGTGGTGTTGCAGACGCGGAAAACATTCCAGTGGCAGTTCGAACCGGTGATCGTATCGGTGTGACCACCCGGAACGACATGAAGAATCTTCTTCTCATAGGCGACGTTCGCCATCGCCTGCGCCAGCGCCGAGTTGACGTTGCCGAGCAGAAAATTCACTTGGTCA
This sequence comes from Afipia felis ATCC 53690, assembly GCF_000314735.2. Lineage (NCBI taxonomy): Bacteria > Pseudomonadati > Pseudomonadota > Alphaproteobacteria > Hyphomicrobiales > Nitrobacteraceae > Afipia > Afipia felis. The sequence continues at coordinate 1,576,281 of NZ_KB375270.1, forward strand.
CGGTCGATCAGCTTACGCGCCTTCTGCACCGCGGTGCCGGCGTCGCCGCTCGTTGAATCCTCTACCAGCAGTTCAACCTTGCGGCCGAGAATGCCGCCCTTGGCGTTGATCTGTTCGACAGCAAGCTGCGCGCCGATCATCTCGTTCTTGCCGGTCGCGGCGTAGGTACCGGTCAGCGGATTGTCGAGACCAATTTTGACGGTGTCGGCGGCCCACGACGTAACGACAAAGGGGGAAGCAACCTGCGAAACACCCGCCAGCGCGGTTGCTTTCAACAAAGAGCGACGGCTCAATTTCGGCAATTCGAACTTCGAACTCATAAATCGTCCTCCCAGATGTGATCTTTTTTGCTTTAGGCCGCGCTCATTTTTTGATTTTGAATTTTTTTATGACGCCAATGCTGGCTCAAAGAATGCAAAATTAAAATCCAGATATCGCCTCATGTCGAGAACGTGATGGAAAACTTTCGTCTCAGTTCGACGACGCTTTCGGATGCCTTTCTGTTTTGCATATCGCGTTGCGATAAAGACAACGCACTGCAAAATCAGCCGAGGTCATTCCTTGCAAACGAATTCAAGGCTCGCAAAGAAATTTGTGCTGCTAGAATTTTTAGAAGCCGAGGAATATTTCTCGATCAACGGTGTCGAACGTCATCCAGCAAAATACTGACTGACGATCATCGTGCCGCGATATCTCGCTCACGCTTCAGCGCCCAAGCCGTTAAAGGCAACGCCCGTCCTTGGGTGGAGCGTTCGGGGAGAAGACCATCGACGATGGCGGCCTACCCGGCCCGGAATCGGCAATCACGCCCGCAGCCATGTGCGAGGCGCTCATAAAATGACCGGAATGAAGCGGGGACGGGCGGAATGGTCGGAGTAGCAGGATTCGAACCTGCGACCCCCTGCTCCCGAAGCAGGTGCGCTACCGGGCTGCGCTATACTCCGACGTGAGGCCGGTCTTATAACCGTGCCTCCCGGTCCCTGCAAGGCACCTGAGAAGCACTTTGACGCCGCCCCTTCCAACGCCCATAAAAGGGCCGATGGCCCTGATTTTGACCACAAAAACCCTTCCCGCAGCCGCCGCGGCACGCCCGGCGGCCGAATGCCTCGCCGCTGGCGGGCTCGTCGCCTTCCCGACCGAGACCGTCTACGGCCTCGGCGCTGACGGGACCAACGGCGAGGCGATCGCACGGCTCTACGAGGCCAAGGGACGGCCCTCCTTCAACCCGCTCATTGCCCATGTTCCGACGCTGGAAGCCGCCAAGCACGTCGCCATCTTCAACGAAATCGCCCTCAAACTCGCCCGGGCTTTCTGGCCGGGACCGTTGACACTGGTGCTGCCCAAGGCACACGGATGCCCGGTCGCAAGCCTTGCCACGGCGGGCCTCGATACCGTCGCGGTACGGATCCCGGCCCACCCGGTCGCCCAGGCCATCCTGCAGGCACTCGGTGCCCCCATCGTCGCCCCATCCGCCAACCGCTCGGGCCATGTCTCGCCGACCACGGCCGCGCATGTGCGTCACGACCTCGACGGCCGAATCGACATGATCGTCGACGGCGGGCCGGTCAGCGTAGGCCTCGAATCCACCATCGTCGGCTGCATCGGCGCACCCACCCTGCTGCGGCCCGGCGGCGCGCCGCGCGCGGATATCGAAGCCGTGCTCGGCGTGACGCTCGGCCGAATCGAAACCGCGCCGGGACATGACAGCCCGCTCGCACCTGGCATGCTGGAATCGCATTATGCGCCCAAAGCCGCCGTCCGGCTCGCCGCAACAACGCTCGATACCAACGAAGCGCTGCTCGCCTTCGGCGCACCGCTGCCAGGCGCGCGACCCGAGCGCATGCTCAACCTCTCGCCACGCGGTGACCTGATCGAGGCGGCAGCCAATCTGTTCGGTCATCTTCGCGCACTGGATGAAACCGGCGCGCAGACGATCGCGGTGATGCCCATTCCTGCACATGGCCTTGGTGAGGCGATCAACGATCGCCTGCGCCGCGCCGCAGCCGACAGGCCAGCATGATGACAGCCTCTTCTCTCTCCCCAGATCTGCTGGCGCGCTTTTCCGCCATCGTCGGCGACAGGCATGCCATCGCGGACGGCGACGAGAAGACGCCCTACCTCATCGAGGAGCGCGGCCTCTATCAGGGCCGCTCGCCGGTGATCCTGCGTCCGGGTACGACGGACGAAGTCGCCGCGATCTGCAAGCTCGCCAGCGAAACCCGAACACCATTGGTACCGCAGGGCGGCAACACCGGCCTCGTCGGCGGACAGATTCCTCACCACGGCGAAATCCTGCTCTCGCTGCGCCGCCTCGACAAAGTTCGCGAGGTCGATCCGTCCTCCAACACCATGATCTGCGAATCCGGCGTCATTCTCGCCAACGCGCATGTCGCGGCGGAGAAAGCCGACCGCATCTTCCCGCTGTGGCTCGGCTCGGAGGGAAGCTGCACCATCGGTGGCAATCTTTCCACCAATGCGGGCGGCATCGCCGCGTTGTCTTACGGCGTGGCGCGCGATCTCGTACTCGGGCTTGAAGTCGTGCTCGCCGACGGCCGCATCCTGAACGGCCTGTCGAAACTGAAGAAGGACAACACCGGCTACGACCTGCGCAATCTTTTCATCGGCGCGGAAGGCACGCTCGGCATCATCACCGCCGCGGTGCTGAAACTGATGCCGAAGCCGCGCACGGTGGAAACGGCATTCGTCGGCCTCGCCTCGCCCGAAGCAGCGCTGAAGCTTCTGGAGCTGTCGCAATCTTCCGCAGGCCCTACGCTGACGAGTTTTGAGCTGATCGCCGATATCGCTGTCCAGTTCGCGCTCAAACACGGCCCCGGATTGCGCGCACCGCTGTCGGACTCGCATCCGTGGTATGTGCTGATGGAAATCTCCTCGCCGCGCGACGACGCGCGCGCGCTGATCGAGAACACCCTGGAAGCGGCGATGGAAGCGGGCCTTGTCGACGACGCCGTGATTGCCGCCAATCTCGACCAGCGCCAGGCGTTCTGGACGCTGCGCGAAGTGATCTCGCCAGCGCAGAAGCCCGAGGGCGGCTCGATCAAGCACGACGTCTCGGTGCCGGTGGCGGCGGTCCCGCAATTCATCGCCGAAGCCGACGCGGCGGTGACGAAACTCATTCCCGGCGCACGGGTTGTGGCATTCGGCCATCTCGGCGACGGCAACATCCACTACAATGTCAGCCAGCCGCTGGATGCCGACAAGAATGCTTTCGTTGCGCGCTGGCACGAAGTGAACGATGTCGTCCATGCGATCGTGCGCAAGCACGGCGGCTCGATTTCCGCCGAGCATGGCATCGGCCTTCTCAAACGCGATGAGCTGCCGCGCGTGAAGGATCCGGTTGCGCTCGACCTGATGCGCACGCTCAAGCGCACGCTCGATCCACTCAACATCCTCAATCCGGGTAAAGTGGTCTGACGGCAGGCTCGTCTGACTAGAACAGCGAACCTTGCCTCTCATCCACCGCACGCGCAGCGCGTCGCGGCGAGGTTTCCACCTTCTCCGGCTCTGCAGCCTCCGACGGATCAACTGGCAACAGCAATCCTGCATGATCGTTCGCAACGCGATTGACCTCGCTCGAGACCGGATGCCACGCAAGACTCCCTGTCGGAGGCGGCTGTAGCAATGCGATCGCCTGTTGTGTGGCGACCTCTCCCTCAAGCCAACAGTCATAGTCGCGCGGTGCAATCACCACCGGCACACGTGCATGCAGATGCGCCATCTCCTGTCGGGCGGCGGTTGTCACGATCGCTACGGTGTCCTGTTCTTCTCCATTTGGACCAACCCAGGTTTCAGCGAGCGCGGCAAATCCCATCGGCGCGTCGTCACGCGGATGAATGAAGAAAGGCTGCTTGCGGCCATTCGCATTCTGCCACTCGTAGTAACCGTCGGCGGGCACGAGGCAGCGCCGCCGCCTGATGGCGTTGCGGAAGGCTGGCTTCTCCAGCACGGTCTCGGAGCGGGCGTTGATGACGAGAGAGAACGTCTTTGGGTCTTTCACCCATGCCGGGATGAAGCCCCAGCGCATCAGCTGGAAATGCCGCCCGCTCTGCTCTCCAAAAACCACACCGATGGGTTGGGTCGGCGCGATATTGTATCGGGGCGGGAAATTCGGCTGTTCGGTATAATTGAATGCATGCCGCAGGATCGCCGGAGCCGACGTCAGCGTAAATCGCCCGCACATGCCTCCCCCTTTAACAGGATACCGATCATTAATTGCCGCCCGGTAGTGTTAGTCGGTCTGCTACGATCCTTCAAAGCCTCCGATGACGTTATCCCGAACGACAACCTCGACGAACCCACCCGATGCCGCCCAGGCGGCACGGCGTCAGTTGTTGAAGGACAACAACATCAATCCGCGTACGGGCCTCGCCACCGACTACCTCAACCATTTCAACGAAGCGATCATGCTTCTGGAAATGATCCCGGACATGCCCGAATGCACCGAGGATTTCCTGAGTTGGCGGCCGCTCACCTATCGCCAGCATTTCGAGGCCTCAAACCTCAAGGCGAAGGAACTCGCAATCCAAGCCTATGAGCAGGCCGACCTCGCCCTGAAAACCGAATTCGACCGGGTGATTGGCTCGATGCGGGATATTCTGGTCGCCGTAAGCGAAGGCATGCGCCGTACAAAACAGGACGCAACCCGCATCAAGCTCGCCACCGAGGCCATCGGCTGGATCCAGCCTCTGCTTGCGATGGCCGGCGCTTTGATCCACGGTGTGCCGGACGGAACCGACATCGACAGCATCATGGAAGCCTGAAGACGTGACCGACTCCATCGCCGCAAGACCGCAGGTTGCGGTCAGCGCAGGCATTTTCCGCGACGGCAAGATCCTCCTGACGCGCCGGGCCAACAATCCGAAGGGATCGCTCTGGACGTTCCCCGGCGGCCGCATCGAGTTCGAAGAAACCATCGCCGAGGCGCTCAAGCGCGAAATCCTCGAGGAAACCGGACTGACCATCGAGATCGCCGGATCGGCCGGGGTTCGCGAAATGCTGCACAAACAATCTGGACATGGGCATTTCATCATCCTGCCGTTCGCGGCGCGTTGGGTATCCGGCGAGGTCACGCTCAACGACGAGCTTGAGGAAGCTTGCTGGTTCGACCCGAACGAGACCACCGACCTGATGGTCACCGACGGCCTGCATGAGGTGATCGCCACCGCACGCCGGGTCGTAGGCATCTGAATCGGTGTTGCACCGCCTTGCCCCCGCCATATCCGGAAGGCTAAGACCAGCCGCCATGCTGCGCCGTTTCCTTGCCGTGCTCCTGACCTGTTCGATCCTGCTGCCGGCGGCTGCCCGCGCAGAGGACGCAGCCGCGCCATTCGACGCCGACCTGCAGCGGCTGGCCGAAATCCTCGGTGCGCTGCACTACCTGCGCGGCATCTGCGGAACCAACGACGGCCAGAAATGGCGGACCGAGATGCAGGCCCTGATCGAGGCCGAAACGCCCTCCGGCGACCGTCGCACCCGGATGATCGCGAGTTTCAACCGCGGCTATAACGGTTTCCGGCAGACCTACCGGACCTGCACCCCGGCCGCCCATCTGGTGATCCGCCGGTATCTCACCGAAGGCGCCGACATTTCCCGGAACCTGACCTCGCGCTACGCGAACTAAAAGTTATCGACAGCCCTCCCCTTTAAATTAACCTTTTCGCAAGAACTCGCTGGGATGGCCCGCTCTGCATGTTAAAGCTCGGGAACATTGCCACGGCGCTTGTGCGCCCGATTCCGGATTGTCTTCTTTCATGTCGCATTCGCCTCTTGCCCCTTCCCGCGCTCCTCTCCCCGACCGGGAGCAGAAGCAGGCCGCGCTAACCTACCTGAACGAGGCATGGGCCGAGGCGCTCCATGATGGCATCGACGGCGACTGCCTCGCGCAGGCGAGCCTGTTCGCGGCCTTCGCCGAACTGGTGAATACCTATGGCGAAGACGCGGTCGCGAAATTCGTCGAGGGCCTGCCAGCGCGCGTACGCAGCGGCGAGTTTTCGCTGGTGACGTTCAAGCAGTAACGAACTGTTCCGGCGAGGCTTTCACCTCGCCTCCTCTTACGGCTTCAGTGTTTCCATGAAGCGCACCGGCTCGCCCTGCGACGGCGTCGCTAGCTCACCCTGCCACATCACCCGCTGTCCGCGCACGAACGTGCCGACCGGCCAGCCTTTCACCTTCATGCCATCGTAAGGCGTCCAGCCCGCGCGTGAGGCCGTCCACTCGTTGGTGATGGTCTCGCTGCGCTTCATGTCGACCACGGTGAAATCCGCGTCATAACCGGCGGCGATGCGGCCCTTACAGGCGATGTTGTAGATGCGCGCAGGCCCCGCGCTCGACAAATCGACAAACCGCGCGAGCGACAGCCGCCCTGCGTTCACATGGTCGAGCATGATCGGCACCAGTGTCTGCACACCGGTCATGCCGGACGGCGACGCCGGATAGGTCTTCGATTTTTCATCCAGCGTATGCGGTGCGTGATCGGAGCCGAGCACGTCGATGATACCCTGCGAAATGCCGCGCCAGATTCCGTCGCGATGGCTCGCATCGCGCACCGGCGGATTCATCTGCGCACGGGTACCGAGCCGCTCATAACATTCGGGCCCAGCCAACGTGAGATGATGCGGCGTCGCCTCGCAGGTCGCGACATCCTTGTGGTCGCGCAGATAGTCGATCTCCTCTTTGGTGGAGATATGCAGGACGTGGATCCGCTTGCCGTATTCGCGCGCGATGCCGACGAGTCGTTGCGTCGCGATCAATGCGGCCTCTACATCGCGCCACACCGGATGCGAGCGAGGGTCGCCTTCGATCCGCAAATTCTTCCGCTCGTTGAGGCGATATTCGTCCTCGGCATGGAATGCGGCGCGGCGGCGGATCACGCCGAGGATTTTGCGCAGACCGTCATCGTCCTCAACCAACAGGCTGCCGGTCGACGAGCCGATGAACACCTTGACGCCCGAACAGCCCGGTGCGCGCTCCAGCTCCGGCAAATCGCGATAATTCTCGCGGGTACCACCGATGAAGAAGGCAAAATCGCAATGCATGCGGTGATGGCCAGCCCTGACCTTGGCGGTGAAGGTTTCCTCCGTGATCGTCAGCGGACTGGTGTTCGGCATCTCAAACACCGCCGTCACACCGCCCATCACCGCGCTGCGTGAACCGGTCTCCAAATCTTCCTTGTGGGTCAGGCCAGGTTCGCGAAAATGCACCTGCGTGTCGATCACGCCGGGCAGGATGTGCAGGCCCTTGCAGTCGATCACCTCGCCTGCGCTGGCATTATCCGGCACATCCAGCGCGGCTATCCTGCCTGCCGTCACACCGATATTGCGCACGCCCTCCCCGTCCTGATTGACCACGGTTCCGGATTTGAGAAGGAGATCGAAGGTTTGAGCCATTATCCTGATTGCCGCAAATGCTGAGACGCCACAATTTACCCCGCGCGGACCGGCACGGGGCTTGTTGCGCGCACCTTACAGCCTTACGTTTCGCAGCGATATCGGCGATGCGCGATTCTTCGCAAAACTTCTGCCGGTCAAAGCCTCTCGATCAAGAACTCGCCGATCAAGTATCCCATGAAATCCGCATTTCTCACCGATCGGGGCGTAGTCAAAGTCAGCGGCGAAGATGCCCGCCACTTTCTCAACGGCCTTGTCACCACCAATGTTGACCTGATCCAGCCGGGTCTCGGGCGTTTCGGCGCGCTGCTGACGCCGCAAGGCAAGATCATCGCCGATTTTCTGGTCACCGAAGTACCAGCGGGTCACGGCGGCGGCTTTCTGCTCGATTGCCCGAAATCGCTGGCGCAACCGCTCGCCGCGCGCCTTGGCATCTACAAGCTGCGCGCCAAGGTCGCGATCGAGAACCTGTCGGATGCTTTCGGTGTGCTCGCGGTCTGGGACGGACAGCCGCAGATGACGCCTGACCTCGCCTTTCCCGATCCGCGTAACGAGGCGCTCGGCTGGCGCGTGCTGGTGCCCGCGGAGTTGGCGGACAAAGCCGCCACCGCGATCGGCGCGGAGATGGTCGACGAAAGCGAGTACGAAGCGCATCGCATCAGATGCGGCGCGCCGCGTGGAGGCATCGACTTCGCCTATAGCGACGCCTTCCCGCACGATGCCAACATGGACCGGCTGCATGGCGTCGATTTCGACAAGGGCTGCTATATCGGCCAGGAAGTCGTCTCCCGCATGCAACATCGCGGCACCGCGCGCACCCGGATCGTCCGCGTCGGACTCGACGGGTCTGTTGCGGCGGGAACGCCGGTGACGGCGGGCGACAAAACGCTGGGTACGCTTGGTTCATCCGCGGGCGAACGCGGTCTCGCGCTGTTGCGCATCGATCGTGTCGCCGATGCGGTGGAGGCAGGCACGCCCGTTCTTGCGGCCGGTCATCCGCTCTCCTTCGTCGTGCCGCAGGACATCCAGCCGCCGAAGAAGGCCTCCGCATGAACGCCGCACAAACGAAGGCAGCCAAGGTTTCACGCTGCGCGTGGCCGGGCGAAGATCCTCTCTATGTCGCCTATCACGACGAGGAATGGGGCGTGCCGGAATATGACGACCGCGCGCTGTTCGAGAAACTGCTCCTTGATGGCTTCCAGGCCGGACTGTCGTGGATCACCATTCTGCGCAAGCGCGACAATTTCCGCAGAGCCTTCGACAATTTCGATCCCAAAAAAATCGCACGTTACGACGCGAAGAAAATCGCCGCGCTGATGAACGACGCGGGCATCGTACGCAATCGCGCGAAAATCGAAGGCGCGGTGAAAAGCGCGCAGGCATACCTCGTCATCATGGACGAAGGCCCCGGCTTCTCCAAGCTGCTGTGGAGCTTCGTCGACGGCGAGCCGAAGGTGAACCGTTTCCGCAGCAGAGGTCAGGTGCCGACATCGACTCCGGAATCGATTGCGATGTCAAAGGAACTCGTGAAGCGCGGCTTCAAGTTCGTGGGTCCCACCATTGTCTATGCCTTCATGCAGGCTACCGGCATGGTCAACGATCACATGGTCACGTGCCATTGCCACGCAACCTGCGGCAAGCCCAAACGCGCGCGCAAGACCAAATGACCGCGAAACATCCCCCCGCAAAACCCGCCGCCCGCGCGTGGCAACGCATGCTGTCGGGACGGCGGCTCGATCTGCTCGATCCCTCGCCGCTGGATGTTGAGGTCACCGACGTCGCGCATGGCCTCGCCCGCGTCGCGCGCTGGAACGGGCAAACTCATGGCGCGCATATCTTCTCGGTTGCACAGCACACGCTGCTGGTCGAGGAAGTACTGCGCACACGTTCACCGCGCATCGACCGCCGCGTGCGGCTTGCGGCGATGCTGCACGACGCGCCCGAATACGTGATCGGCGACATGATCTCGCCGTTCAAGGCGGTGATCGGCGGCTCTTACAAGGCGGTAGAGAAGCGGCTGCTCGCGGCGATCCATCTGCATTTCGGCCTGCCCGCTGTCCTGCCCGCGGACATCGAGGCTCTCATCAAGACCGCTGACATGGGTGCAGCCTATCTCGAGGCGACCTCGCTTGCGGGTTTCAGCCAGGCCGAGGCAAAGCGCCTGTTTGGCCGCGATCCCAAGCTCACCCCCGCGACCATCGAGAATTATCTCACGCCGTGGTCCGCCACCAAGGCGGAAAGGCAGTTTCTCGCGCGCTGCCAGTCGCTGATGGCATAATTGTTCCGGTTTTTGTGCGCTTTCGCAGCGCTGCGCCCTGACGTATAGAGGGCACAGTCCAGAGGCCATAATGATCCACGTCTGCTCGCTCGCTGAACTTCATCCGACCGTCGCCGCCGTTGGTGCGAGCCATATCATCACCGTGCTAGGCAAGGTCGAGAGAGCGGTGACGCCTGTCTCCGTGCTCGACGCCAACCATTTGCGCGTGTCGATGGACGACATCACTGAGGCCGCCGACGGCTTCACGCCTCCCGCCGCCGCGCATATCAACACCACGCTCGATTTCGTGCGGCGCTGGGATCGCCGCGCACCACTTGTCGTCCATTGCTTCGCCGGGATCAGCCGATCGACCGCCACCGCATTCATGGCTGTCTGCGCCCTCAATCCCGAGCGCGACGAAAACGATATCGCGAACGCCATTCGCGCCGCCTCTCCGAGCGCCAGCCCAAACAGGCTGATCGTCCAGCTCGCCGATCGCGCGCTCGGACGCGAGGGCCGCATGATTCGCGCCGTCGAGCGCATTGGCCCTGGCGCCGCCGTGCTCCAAGGCCGCCCATTCCAGATTAATCTTGAGTGAGGCGATGGCAGAGAAGTCGCTGACCCCCATCGAGATCGGCCTCACCGCCGCTATCGTATCGATCAACGACAATGAGCCTCTGATCCTCACGGCGCCTGGCACCGGACAGGATGAACTCGCGGGCCTGCCGTTCGGTCCGTTTGACGCGGTCAGCCATCGCACCTTCGAGATCGGCCTGCGGGCCTGGGTTGCCGAACAGACCGGCCTGCAACTCGGCTATGTCGAGCAGCTCTATACCTTCGGCGACCGCGGCCGGCACACCACCGATCACACCGGCGTCCATGTCGCGTCCATCGGCTATCTTGCGCTGACGCGTTCGGCGGACGGCGATTCCACGCCACAGGTGCCGGGCGCGACATTCGAGCCGTGGTACCGCTATTTCCCGTGGGAGGACTGGCGCATCGCCAAACCCACGATGATCGATCGCGAAATCCTGCCCGCGTTGCAGGCATGGGCGGCGGCATCGGAGGCACCCAACGCCAACCGCGCACTTGGGCGTGCGGACCGCGTGCGGCTTTACTTTGGCGCCGAAGGCACCCATTGGGACGAGGAACATGTCCTCGACCGCTACGAGCTTCTTTATGAAGCAGGCCTCGTCGAAGAGGCCATGCGCGATGGCCGCTCGGCGGCACTGGCACGCAAATCACTGCCTCCGCTCGGCGTCGCTATGCGCTTCGACCATCGCCGCATTCTCGCGACCGCCATCGCACGGCTGCGTTCCAAGCTGAAATACCGCCCCGTGGTGTTCGAATTGCTGCCGCCTGAATTTACGCTGACGGAATTGCAGCACACGGTGGAGGCAATCTCCGGCCGCCATCTGCACAAGCAGAACTTCCGTCGCCTTGTCGAAGCGGGAGCACTGACAGAACCCACCGGCGAGATGTCGACGCGAACGGGCGGCCGCCCTGCGGCTCTTTTCCGGTTTCGCCGCGAAGTTTTGCAGGAGCGCCCTGCTCCGGGCCTGCGGGTGCGTACGCGCAGATAAACCAAGCCTGCTTAAAGGGCTTTACACCGCGCCCCAGGCGCTCGAAAATTTATCGGCTTCAGATATTGCCGTGATAATGATTTTCCGATCAGCCATGCGGCTGCAAACCCATGGCGACGAGGTAGATGCCGTTGACTGATAAAGCAAAGACCGCCGAGCGGCCTAACGAGCCGGCAACGCTGGCTCCCCTGGTGCCGCACCGGTTACGCGCGGCCATTCTCAACGAACTGCATGCCCGCCCCTTCACCGCGCTGCCGGTGCCACGACGCGTCCTTCATTTCGGCTTTCACACCAACGAGACCGCCGCACAAATCGACCGGCAAAACCTGCTCGCCTTTTGCATCGCGCGTGGCCTTCCCGGCCCGCTGCCGTCGGAGAAGCATTACCGCGTTTCGCTTGGCGCGACCGCGCTGCGCTGGGAGCAGCACTCCGAATTCACCACCTACACCTGGGAGATGCCATCCGCGCTCACCGACCCGCCGTTTACGCCGAGCGTCGCGGTGCTGGAGCCGCAGACTCGCGCCATTTCGCAGCCCGGCCCGCTGCTGGTCGCAATCGACCTGCATATCCTGCCAAAAAATCCGGACCACATTCCGGTCGAACAGATTTTCGATCGCGCAAGCCTCGCAAGCGCCGAGAACACCGATGGCAGCGCCTCCTACGCGAGCGACTTCCGGCTCGATCCCTCGGGTTTTGTCCGCATTCTCATTACCGACAACGGCCTCAGCAGCGAGCGTGCCGGCGCTATCGTGCAGCGCGTGCTCGAGATCGAGACCTACAGGGCTTTTGCACTACTGGGCCTGCCGGAAGCGCAGCGGCTGTCGCCATCGATCAGCAAGATCGAACAGAAACTCGCGGACGTCACGCAGAAGATGCGCGAGGCCAACGACCTCGGCAGCAACCGCCAGCTCCTCGACGAACTCGCAGCACTCGCCGCCGATCTGGAGGCCGGTGCCGCCGCCAGCGTATTCCGCTTCGGTGCGACACGCGCCTATGACGAGATCATCCATCAGCGCCTCGAGACCATCGGCGAGCGCAAGATGGGCGGTTTGCCGACCTGGAGTTCGTTTCTCGCCCGGCGCATGGCGCCCGCGATCCGCACCTGCACCACGACCGAGGCGCGGCAGAGCGAGTTGTCGCTCAAGCTGTCACGCGCCGCCGACCTGCTGCGCACCCGCGTCAATGTCGAACTGGAAAAGCAGAACCAGGAACTGCTGAAATCGATGAACGAGCGCACGCGCATGCAGCTCAGGCTGCAGACCACGGTCGAAGGCCTGTCTGTTGCTGCGATCACCTATTATGTGGTGAGCCTGTTCGGCTACGTCGCCAAGGCAGCCCACGAGACCGGCTACATCCACATCGAGCCAGCGTACATGATCGCGGCGTTCATTCCGGTCGCGGCACTGGCGATCTGGACGACCGTGCGGCGCATTCGCAAGCACCACATCTCGCACGATCAGTGAGAGTCCATAGCGTCTTCAAGCGAAGTGGATACCGCCTCGCGTGAAGAAACGCGTCGAAATTAGATAATACTTAGTCGGTGCTCTTGCGCAGTTCCGCAACAGGCTCGGAATGCACCTCGGCGCGCGCGGCTTCCGCACGCGCTTCGGTTCTGTGCGGCGCGTGCAGCGAGCGCGGCTTGCGGATCATCCGCGTCAGGAAGGTGCGGACATTGCCCTGGCGGTGGAAATCGCAATAGGCGAAGCCGAGGCCAGACACGGAGCCGCGGAAGCTGACCTCATCGTATTTGTTCAAATTGAAGCACGGCTCGAATGGCAGGCCCTTCACCGAAGCGCAGACCGATCCGTTGCGAACCTGAAGCGTGTTGCTCGGCAACCGCATATGGCGCAGCGGACCCGTGCCGCTGAACTGCACCGATCCGGCCGCAGAGCCATCCTCGTAAATGCGTCCGGCGCCTTTGGTGCCGTCGAAGCAGGTGAAGGAGAACAATTTGTTGGCGACGAACTTGCGCGCCTGACCAGCATCCATCTGCTCGGCGAAAGCGGGCGCGACTGCACACCCGGCAAGTGCAACACCAAAAGCCAATCGCGCGAACATGCGAACCACTCCAACTCGTGACATTCGGGATGAGACCGCGACAAATGCCGATCTTAAGTCCCTGATTACCATATCAACCATGGCAACAATGGAGCACTATGGTTTGCAAAGCCTGAACATCCTCAGGCTATTTTCACCACCACGCGACCGCGAACCTTGCCGGCGAGAATGTCGGAACCGGCGGCGATCACCTCGTCGAGCGAGATTTCCCGTGTTATTTCAGCGAGTTTTCCCTTGTCCAGGTCCTTGGCCAGCCGGGCCCAGGCAGTTTCCCGCAAGGGCAGCGGGCACATCACGGAGTCGATGCCCAAAAGGCACACTCCACGCAAAATGAAGGGTGCGACCGTCGCCGGCAGATCCATGCCGGCGGCAAGTCCGCAGGCGGCGATAGCACCATGAGCCTTGGTCATCGACAGAACGTTGGCCAGCGTGGTCGAGCCGACACTGTCGACACCTGCCGCCCAGCGCTCCTTGGCGAGCGGCTTGGCTGGACCCGACAGTTCGTCGCGGCCGATGATCTCCGCCGCGCCGAGATCCTTGAGATAGGCACTTTCGCTGGCGCGGCCGGTCGAGGCGATCACATGGAAGCCGGCCTTCGCCAGCAGGCTGACCGCGACCGAACCGACACCGCCTACCGCGCCGGTCACGATCGCCGCGCCGTCCTTCGGCGTGATGCCGTGCTTCTCCAGCGCGAGCACCGACAGCATGGCGGTGAAACCCGCAGTGCCGATCGCCATCGCCTCACGCGCGCTCATGCCTTCGGGCAGCCGCACCAGCCAGTCGCCCTTGACGCGGGTCTTCTCCGCATAGGCACCGAGATGGGTTTCGCCCATGCCCCAGCCCGTGCCGATCACCTTGTCGCCCGCCTTCCACTTCGCGTGCTCAGAGGAGATCACGGTGCCGGCAAAGTCGATTCCGGCGATCATCGGGAAGCGCCGCACCACCGGGCCTTTGCCGGTGAGTGCGAGGCCGTCCTTGTAATTGAGGGTGGACCATTCGACGGCCACGACGACGTCGCCCTCCATCCACTCGCTTTCGTCGAACTGCGTCAGCGACGCGACGGTGCCTTTGTCGGCTTTGTCGATGCGGACGGCTTTGAACGTTCCCACAATTTGCTCCCTCATTCGTGCAGGCGAACAGTAGTAGCGAGGAACGGGGCGTCAAATCGACGATGGTGTTATGCAGAAGCTCTCCTATTCCCGGCCGAATAAATTTGCGGGAAGGTCTGGCGAGAGCGTCAAAGACCTGTTATATTTGTTTTGCTCCGATTGAGAACAACTGATCGCCATACCAGCGATGCGCTCAGTAGGAGCTAATGCACCGGCGTTCGCCGGTTTTCTCAGACGCCATATATGCTCAATTCGAGTATATAGGAGATAACAATGCCGCTGACTGGACTGTTTGGCCCCGAAGACTTTGGCGCTCCCGCCACCTCCAAGAACCCGGTGGCTGCCCGCTGTCCGTCACGCGAGCGATTCGCTTCGCTTCCCGCGCCCTCGCTGGAATGGACTCCCGAGGTCGAGCGTGCGACCGCGCATCTCTACGAACGCGTGAAAGAGGTCATCCCGCCGGTCGAGTGGCCGTTCATGGCGCCGTACATCAAGGCGATCAATGAATTGAAGCGCGAGCGCAACGCCGTAATCCTTGCGCATAACTATCAGACTCCAGAAATCTTCCACTGCGTCGGCGACGTCGGCGGCGACTCGCTGAAGCTCGCCATCGAGGCGACGAAGGTAAAGGCCGACGTCATCGTCCAATGCGGCGTACACTTCATGGCCGAGACCTCGAAGATTCTGAACCCCGCCAAGACCGTACTGATCCCGGATTCGCGCGCGGGCTGCTCGCTCGCCTCCTCGATCACCGGTGAGGACGTGCGCCTGCTGCGCGAGCGCTTCCCCGGCGTGCCGGTGGTCGCCTATGTGAACACCTCGGCCGACGTAAAGGCGGAAGTCGATATCTGCTGCACCTCCTCGAACGCCGTTCAGGTCGTCGAGAGCCTCGGCAGCGACACCGTCATCATGCTGCCGGACCAGTATCTGGCGAAATATGTCGCCTCGAAAACCAAGGTGAAGATCATTGCCTGGAAGGGCGCGTGCGAAGTGCACGAGCGCTTCACCGGCGATGAACTGCGCAGCTATCGCGCCGCCGACCCCGATGTGCAGATTATCGCGCATCCGGAGTGCCCGCCTGACGTTATCAAGGAAGCGGACTTCACCGGCTCGACCGCGCACATGATCGACTGGGTCCGCAACAACAAGCCGAAACGCGTCGTCATGGTCACCGAATGCTCGATGGCCGACAACGTGCAGGCCGAGTTGCCGGAGATTAACTTCGTCAAGCCGTGCAATCTCTGCCCGCACATGAAGCGCATCACGCTGCCGAAGATTCTCGACAGTCTGCTCTACATGCGTGAGGAAATCGTGATCGATCCGATGATCGCGGACAAGGCCCGTCGCTCCGTCGAGCGGATGGTCAATCTGAAAAACTGACCAGAAGCCGGAAAGCCGGCGGCCAACGCCGACCGCCGGCCGGCACATCAAAGGCAAACGACATGAGACAGAAGGAAGTCGCGCAGGTACAAGCGCCCGATCATGTCGTCATCGTCGGCGCAGGCCTCGCCGGGTTGTTTTGCGCGCTGAAACTCGCGCCGCGCCCCGTCACCGTCATCTCCGCCGCCTCGCTCGGCGAAGGCGCATCCAGCGTCTGGGCGCAGGGCGGCATCGCCGCAGCCGTCGGCGAAGGCGACACACCGGAATCGCATGCACGCGACACCATCGCGGTGGGTGGCGGCATCGTCGATGAAGCGGTGGCGCATCGGCTCGCCAGCGAAGCCGCTGAACGCATCAACGACCTTCTGCGCTACGGCGTGCCATTCGACCGCGATCTCGAAGGCAGACTTGCAGTCGGCCGTGAAGCCGCGCATTCCGCCCGACGCATCGTCCATGTTCAGGGCGACCGTGCGGGCAAGGCCATCATCACCGCGTTGATCGAAACAGTGCGCAAGACGCCATCGATCAAGATCATCGAAGGCTACAGCGCCGAGGAATTGCTGGTCAAAGACGGCGCAGTGACCGGTCTGCGCTTACGCAACACCGCAAGCCGGGAGGCACTCGCACTGCCCGCGCGTGCCGTGGTGCTCGCGACCGGCGGCATCGGTCATCTTTATGCCGTCACCACCAACCCTGCGGAATCATATGGCGGCGGCCTTGCCATCGCCGCCCGCGCGGGCGCGGTGATCGCTGATCCGGAATTCGTGCAATTCCACCCCACCGCCGTGATGATTGGTAAAGACCCTGCCCCGCTCGCGACCGAGGCGCTGCGCGGCGAAGGCGCGACGCTCATCAATGGCGACGGCGAGCGCTTCATGCTCAAGATCGATCCCCTCGCCGAGCTTGCGCCACGCGACATCGTCGCGCGCGGGGTGTTCGCGGAGATCGCCGCTGGGCGCGGTGCGTTCCTCGACGCCACCAAGGCTGTCGGCGCGGCATTCGCCCAAAAATTTCCGACCGTTTATGAAAGCTGCCTTGCGGGCGGAATCGATGCCGCGACACAGCCGATCCCGATCGCGCCCGCCGCGCATTACCACATGGGTGGCATCGCGGTGGATGGTCACGGACGCTCGTCCATCCTCGGCCTGTGGGCCGCGGGCGAAGTCTCCTCCACCGGAGCGCACGGCGCCAACCGCCTCGCCTCCAATTCCCTGCTGGAAGCCGTGGTCTATGCCGCGCGCATTGCCGACGACATCCGTAGTCTGCACTGGCAGGCACCGGACCCGATCGCATCCATCGGAAAAGAACTCTCGGCTGCACTCGAAAAGGATCTCGAGACCAGATTGCGCGAGACGATGAGCACGCATGTCGGCGTCATCCGCGACGCCGAGGGTCTTGCAAAGGCCATCGGCATTTTCGGCGAGATCAAAACCGCGTCGAACAGCATCGCGCTGCGCAATATGGCGACGACGGCACTGCTCGTCGCGACATGTGCCTATGTCCGCGAGGAAAGCCGTGGCGCGCATTTCCGCTCCGACTTCCCCGAGGCCAGTCCCGACTTCGCCCGGCGCACCATGACGACACTGTCCGCCGCGCAGCACATCGCGGCAGAGCTCGTGCGCATGCCGTCAGTCGCCGAAGTGATTGGAAGCCTGGTATGACGACAACGACATCTCCCGTTTCGCTGATGTTTCCCGATGGCTTTCTGGCACAGCCGACCATCGCGGAGACCGTGCGGCACGCACTCGCGGAAGACCTCGGTCGAGCCGGCGACATCACCTCTATCGCAACGATTCCAGAAACGACGCCTGCCCGCGCAATCATGGTTGCGCGACAGCCCGGCGTGATCGCGGGCCTGCCGCTGGCGGTAGAAACATTTCAGCAGCTTGCACCCGATATCAAAATTGAAGCCCATGCCCGCGACGGCGCCCCTGTTGTCCAAGGCAAATCACTGCTTACCATCACCGGCCCTGCCCGCGCTGTTCTGTCCGCCGAACGCGTCGCGCTCAATTTCGTTGGTCGTCTGTCCGGCATCGCCACGCTGACAGCGAGCTATGTGAAAGAGACCGCAGGCACGAAGCTGCGCATTTGCTGCACGCGCAAGACCACGCCGGGACTGCGCGCGCTGGAGAAATACGCCGTGCGCTGCGGCGGCGGCTTCAACCACCGCTTCGGCCTCGACGACGCCATCCTCATCAAGGACAACCACATCGCAGTTGCAGGCAGCATCACAGCTGTGCTGAAACGCGCGCGAGCGGTCGTGGGGCATCTGGTCAAGGTGGAGATCGAAGTCGACACGCTCGATCAGTTGCGTGAGGTCCTTGCGACAGGCCTTGCCGATGTCGTGTTGCTCGACAACATGGACATCCCAACCCTGCGCGAAGCGGTTGCACTCGCGGCGGGCCGTGTGGTGCTGGAAGTGTCGGGCGGCGTTACCGTGGACCGCATTGCCGAGATCGCGAAGACCGGCGTCGACTATGCCTCATCCGGCGCACTGACCCATTCGGCGCCGAACTTCGACGTCGCGCTGGATATCGAGGTGTAAGCGCAGCGACTAGCGCTTGGCTTCCAACTCGGCCGAGCTTTTCGCTTCCTGGAGCAATTCCTTGGAGATTTCCGCCGTCTGTGCGGCATTGCCCCAGCTCGGCGCATCCTTGCCGTCGCCCCACGCCTTCGGTCTATAGAAGGTATGGACGCCAAAGCGGTACATCTTCTTCATCTCATGCACCCATGACGGGCGCACCCAGTAAGCATGATAATGCGTGGACTTGCCGACTTCCGGCAGCCACAGCTTGCCGTCGAGCGTCGCTTTGGCGATCCGCTTCGCACGCTCCCACATGTCCGGCTCGTTGATGACGTCACGGACATTGTCGCAGGCGAAGGTGAACTGGCAGGCGAGATGGCGGCCCTTGTTCTGGTAGACGACCCCGCAAATCGTGGTCGGATAGAAGCCCGAGAACACACGGTTCATTACCACCTGCGCCACGGCGATCTGGCCGCGCACGGCTTCGCCGCGCGCTTCGAAATACACCGCCTCCGCAAGGCACTTCTCCCCCTTGGCTCGGGCCTTCGCATCGAGACGAAGCCGCTGTGCCGGGGATTCCTTATTTACCTCGCCCTTGGGCGCAATCGATTCACCACCCGCTGACAGATCTGCGTTGGGAGTCAGCAAGACCTGTTGTTTCAGATCCGGATCACCGCCGGGCATAATGACGACAGGTTCTTCACCAGGCTGCCAGCGCTCCAGCGCTCCGCCGCTGTCGCCCAGCGCGGAGCTACCGAAGAACAAGGTCGCCGTCTTGATCGAGAACGGATCACGCGGCGCGACCGCATGACTGGATGTGGCGTGAAGCACGGCCAGCGCGCTCTCATCCAGCGTGCTGTCATCGGGCTTGGCCGTATCGTATTGCGGCAGGCGCGGCGAGTTCAGCGCTTCCTGCAGTTCCTGATCGAGCGGTTCGCTTGAAGAAGCGTTCTCCGCAGTGGCCTTTTCATCCCCGTTCGGCGCCGGTGCGTTCTGCGACGCAGGCGAGACCGAATGCACAGGCGGCACCGCCATCGGCAAGCGATCGCCCTTCGCGGCGCGCATCACGGCGGGATAGTCGGACGATTGCAGCGGACGCACCGCCGGAGCGAACGGATTGCTGCCAAGCGAGCCGGTGATGTCCGAACCACGGCCAGGATTCGAACCAAGGCTCACGAGCGTCACGGAAGCCGCATCAGGCACATCGGTACCGATCGGGCGGACGAAATTGAAGGAGGCGATCCGCAGCGAATTGCGCGGCATCGCAAACAGATGCTGCTGCCAGCGCTGCGCGACGCCCGGCTGGTGCACGAGCTGCGAGGCGATGTCCTGATAGCCGATTTCGGTCGGCGCCATCGCAAGGAGGCAGAAAACAAAACTGAAGGGCGCAAGATATGCGCCCTTCAGTCTGTTACGCAACATAACCATCATTACGCTCACGCAACAACACTACACACACGCGATCTCCTCGCACATTCAGTGCAATTTGATCGTTTTTGGTGTTATCGAATTAAAGTTGCCGCTGGGTTAATCGCGGTGCAGCCGCGCAACACGCAATATCATCGCGCCGTTTTGGCGATCACGCCGTAATGCTTGGTAAACGGCGACTTCCACAGTGTGGTAAACAATCAGTCAACGTACAAAAACTTAAGGCCGCGCCTTCTTGATGAAGGCGCGGCCTTAAAATCGTAGAATTGCAGAGCGGCTTAGGCCTGGCTGGCGACCGTCATGCCGAGTGCGGCCTGCGCCGCGGCAAGGCGCGCGATCGGCACGCGGTAGGGCGAGCAGGATACGTAGTCGAGCCCGACCTCGTGGCAGAACACCACCGACGCCGGATCACCGCCGTGCTCGCCGCAGATGCCCATCTTCAGGTTCGCGCGCACCTTGCGGCCGCGCTGCGCACCGATCCGCACCAGTTCACCGACACCGTCACGATCGAGCGAGATGAAGGGGTCCGTCTCCAGGATGCCCTTGGCGACATACGGGCCGAGGAACGAGGCCGCGTCGTCACGGCTGATGCCGAAGCTCGTCTGCGTCAGGTCATTGGTACCGAAGGAGAAGAACTCCGCCGTGGTGGCGATATCGTCCGCCTTGAGGCACGCACGCGGCAACTCGATCATGGTGCCGACCTGATAGTTCAGCTTGCCACCGGTTTCCTTGATCACTGCCTGCGCCATCGCATCGATGCGCTCGCGCACGATGTCGAACTCGGCGCGGGTGGCGATCAACGGCACCATCACTTCGATCACCGGCGGCTTGCCGGTGCGCTTGGCAGCCTCGACGGCCGCCTCGAAGATGGCGCGCGCCTGCATTTCCGCGATCTCCGGATAGGCGATCGCGAGACGGCAGCCACGGAAGCCGAGCATCGGGTTGAATTCGGCGAGCTCCCGCACGCGGTCCGCGATCTTGTGCGGATCGGTGTTGAGAACACGCGCCACTTCCTCGATTTCGTTCTGCGTATGCGGCAGGAACTCGTGCAGTGGCGGATCAAGTAGACGGATCGTGACGGGCAAACCCTTCATGATCTCGAACAGTTCGACGAAGTCGGCGCGCTGCATCGGCAGAAGCTTCGCGAGCGCCGCGCGGCGGGCCTGCTCGTCTTCGGCCACGATCATCTCGCGAACGGCACGGATGCGCGTTTCCTCAAAGAACATGTGCTCGGTGCGGCACAGGCCGATGCCTTCGGTGCCGAACTTGAGCGCGGTGCGCGCGTCCGCCGGAGTATCGGCGTTGGCGCGGATCTTGAGCTTGCGGAACTGATCGGCCCAGCCCATCAACGTGCCGAACTCGCCGGACAGTTCCGGCTCGATCATCGGCATCTGCCCGGCCAGCACCTGACCGAGCGAACCATCGATGGTGATGATGTCGCCCGCCTTGAAGGTGCGGTTGCCGATCGACATTGTGCCGCGGCCGTAATCGACACGGATGCTGCCCGCGCCGGAGACGCAGGGCTTGCCCATACCGCGCGCAACCACGGCAGCGTGCGACGTCATGCCGCCGCGCGTGGTGAGAATGCCCTGGGAAGCGTGCATGCCGTGAATGTCTTCAGGCGAGGTTTCGACGCGCACCAGCACGACCTTGCGGCCATCGGCGTGCAGCTTCGCAGCCTCGTCCGAGGAGAACACGATCTCGCCCGATGCAGCACCGGGCGAGGCCGGAAGACCGGTCGCCACGACATCGCGCTTGGCGTTGGGATCGATGGTCGGATGCAGCAACTGATCGAGCGAGGCGGGCTCGATGCGGGCGACGGCATCCTTCTTCGAAATCAGGCCTTCGTTGGCGAGTTCGACCGCGATGCGCAGCGCAGCCTTGGTGGTGCGCTTGCCGTTGCGGGTCTGCAGCATCCACAGTTTGCCCTGCTCGACCGTGAATTCCATGTCCTGCATGTCACGGTAGTGCTTTTCGAGCTTCTGGTAGATGCGCGTCAGCTCCGCGAAGGCATCCGGCATTTCGGATTCCATCGACGGTTTATCGGAGCCCGACTCCTTGCGTGCGGATTCGGTGATTTCCTGCGGCGTGCGGATGCCGGCGACGACGTCCTCGCCCTGCGCGTTGATGAGGAATTCGCCATACAGCTTGCGCTCGCCGGTCGAGGGGTTGCGCGTGAACGCAACGCCGGTCGCCGAGGTGTCGCCCATGTTGCCGAACACCATCGATTGCACGTTGACCGCGGTACCCCACGACTCAGGGATATCGTGCAGGCGGCGATAGGTGACGGCGCGCGCCGTCATCCACGAGCCGAACACCGCGCCGATCGCGCCCCAGAGCTGCTCGTGCGGGTCCTGCGGGAAGTCCTTGCCGGTCTCGCGCGCGATCGTTTCCTTGTAGCGGCCGACGATCGTCTGCCAGTCGTCGGCGGTGAGATCGGTGTCGAGCGAGTAACCCTTGCTGTCCTTGTAGCTGTCGAGCACATCCTCGAAGTGATGATGCTCGAAGCCGAGCACCACGTTCGAGTACATGGTGATGAAACGGCGGTAGCTGTCATAGGCGAAGCGGCGATCGTTCGCATTCGCCGCCAGCGCCTCGACCGTCGTGTCGTTGAGGCCGAGGTTGAGGACGGTGTCCATCATGCCCGGCATCGAGGCCCGCGCGCCCGAGCGCACCGAAACCAGGAGCGGGTTCTTGGCATCGCCGAACTTCTTGCCGACGATCTTGCCGACCGATTCCAGCGCCTTCTCGACCTGCGCCTTCAGCTCCTTCGGGTAGCTCTTGTTGTTAGCGTAGAAGTAGGTGCAAACCGCGGTCGGAATGGTGAAGCCGGGCGGTACCGGAAGGCCGAGATTGCACATCTCGGCGAGGTTGGCACCCTTACCGCCGAGCAGTTCGCGCATGCCCGCTTTGCCTTCGGCCTTGCCGTCGCCGAAGAGGTAAACCCACTTTCCGGCCTTCACGGCGGTCTTGGGACTCGCCACGCGCTTGGCGGCTGAGGATTTCAGCGCCTTGGCCTTGGTTACGGCCTTGGCTGCCTTGGTGGCTACCTTGGCCTTTGCGGCGGCCTTTTTGGGAGCCTTTCGAGGCGGCGCCTTGCCGACCTTCTTACGCGCCGGCACTGACGCTGCGCGCTTTACTGAAGACTTTGCTTTTGCAGAGGATTTTTTGACCCGGGAGAGAGCTTTTGCCATGACCGCCAGTCGCTGGATGGAATTGGAAAGCAGGCGCGTTACACCACGGTTTCAAGGCGTGATGCAAGGCGCGCCTAATGCATAGCTGGGTGCTGGAATACCGACTTTCGGCTAGTTCAGCGAAGAATACCCAAACCCACGATCCCGACAAAAATCAAGTAGATCGCGACAATGAAATTCAGAAGGCGCGGCATGATGAGGATGAGGATGCCCGCGATAAGCGCAACAACCGGCTGAAGGTGGGCAATTCCTGAGATCGTCATTGCATCGTCTCCTGAGAATGAAGGGGAAATCGTCGCGAGCGCATTGTCGTGAGCGCGATAGACGATCAACGACGATTCTGAAAGCCATCGGTTCCCGCCGCGCACAAAAAGACCCCAATGAAGCCACGAGTGGCGCAGGAACGCTCGTCTCCTCCATGGATTGTCTGGCATCGGCCGCAGTATGCGGCCTTCGTTTTGAGAGGAGATAGACCATGCGTAAGTCAGCACTTGTTCTTGCCGTCCTTGCCGG
Source organism: Afipia felis ATCC 53690 (assembly GCF_000314735.2). Classification (NCBI taxonomy): domain Bacteria; kingdom Pseudomonadati; phylum Pseudomonadota; class Alphaproteobacteria; order Hyphomicrobiales; family Nitrobacteraceae; genus Afipia; species Afipia felis. Next base: position 1,599,730 of record NZ_KB375270.1, read on the forward strand.
TACCGCGGCGGTACCGGCCGCCGTGCAGGCGCAGGGCATCATCGTGCGCGACGGCGCGACAACCGGCATGGTCGTGGACGACGGTGGTATTGCACCCGACCTGCAACCGCGCTTCCGTGAATACATCGTGCAGGAAAACGTCCCGAACTACACCGTGCCCGGCCAGGTGATGGTGGGCGTGACGCTGCCGGAGATGGGCGTGTCATACTACGATGTGCCGCAGCAATACGGCGCGCACCGCTATCGCTACACCCGGGTGAATAATGAATACGTTCTTGTCGATCCTTCGACGCGACGGGTCATTCAGGTCATCGAGTAAGCCGACGCTCCAAAAATGGCGAAGCCGTCCAGTGAATGCTGGACGGCTTCGTGATAGGCGATCCACAGGGTCGTAAAACTCAATCCTGGATCTTCGAGAAGTCCGCGACCGCGTGCGTCGCTTCGCGGATTTCATTGAGGAGCTTCAGACGATTTTCACGCACCGCCTTGTCGTCGTCGTTGACCTTCACCTTGTCGAAGAAGGCATCGACAACGGGTCGCAGCTTCGCCAATGCGGTCATGGCCGCAGCGAAATCTTCTTTCGCGACGGCAGCACCCGCCTCGGCCTTCACCTGATCGATGGCGGCCGCGAGTTTCTTTTCCTCATCCAGCCTGTAGAGCTTCTCGTCCGGTGCGCCGGTGAAGGTGCGCTTGTCCTTCTTCTCCTCGATGGCGAGGATGTTCGAGGCACGCTTGGTGCCCGCGAGCAGGTTCTTGCCGTCGTCGGTGTCGAGGAATTTGCCGAGCGCCTCGACACGGCGCACGACCATCAACAGATCGTCCTGCCCTTCAAGGGCGAACACGGCGTCGACGAGATCGTGCCGCGCGCCCTGCTCGCGCAACTGCACTTTGAGGCGGTCAGCGAAGAAGGAGAGCAAATCCTTTCCGTCATGCGGTTTAGCGGCCTTCGCAAATGTCCCCAGCAGCGGCAGACGAGTGCCGTTATCGACGATAAGCCGAATTGCGCCCAACGCCGCACGACGTAGCGCAAAGGGGTCCTTCGAACCCGTCGGCTTCTCGTTAATCGCCCAGAAGCCTGTGAGAATGTCGATTTTGTCAGCGAGCGCCACCGCAATCGCCACCGGATCATTCGGCACGCGGTCGTTCGGGCCTTGCGGCTTGTAATGATCTTCGATGGCCGCTGCGACGGAAGCATCCTCGCCCTGAGCCTGCGCGTAGTACTTGCCCATCAGGCCCTGCACTTCGGGAAATTCGCCGACGACCTCGGTCAGCAAATCCGCCTTGGCGAGTTTCGCCGCGCGCTTCACCTTCTCGACATCCGCGCCCACCAGAGGCGCAAGCTCCGCAGCCAAGCGCTCGATGCGCGCGATGCGCTCAGCCTGCGTACCGAGCTTCTCGTGGAACACGATGTGCTCGAACTTCGACAGCCGCGCTTCGAGCTTGGTCTTGAGGTCTGTCTCGTAGAAGAATTTCGCGTCCGACAACCGTGCGCGGATGACCCGCTCGTTGCCCGCGACGATGGCGGCGCCGCCGTCGCTTGCCTCGATATTCGAAACCAGAATGAATTTCGGCGCGAGCTTTCCCGTCTTCGGGTCGCGCACCACGAAACATTTCTGGTTGTTACGGATGGTGGCACGGATCACTTCGCCGGGGATCGACAGGAATTCCGGATCGAACGAGCCCATCAACACGACCGGCCATTCGACGAGTCCCGCCACTTCCTCCAGCAGCGCCTCGTCCTCGACGAGTTCATAACCCTGCGCGAAAGCCAGTTCCTTGGCGTCCTCACGAATGATGTTCTTGCGGCGGTCAGGATCGAGCACGACCTTGGCCGCTTCCAGCTTCGAGACATAATCGTCGAAGCGGCGCACGGAAAACTCCGCCGGTGCCATGAACCGATGGCCGCGCGTCACCTGCCCCGCTTCGATGCCGCTGACATCGAACTTCACCACTTCCGGGTCTTCGGTCTCGGGCCCAAACGTCGCGATGATCGAATGCAACGGCCGCACCCAGGTCAGCGCGCCCGGCTTCGCGGAGCGTTCGCCCCAGCGCATCTGCTTCGGCCACGGGAAGGTGCGCACCACGAGCGGCAGGATTTCCGCGATCACGTCGATCGCAGGACGGCCCGGCTTCTCGATCAACGCGATGTAGAAGTCGCCCTTCTTCGGGTCCTTCTGGATTTTGGCTTCATCCAGCGAGTTCAGACCGGTGGCCTTGAGGAAGCCCTGCACGGCAGCATCCGGCGCACCGACCTTTGGTCCCTTGCGTTCTTCCTTCAAATCCGGCTGACGCGCGGGAAGACCATGAACGGTGAGCGCAAGGCGGCGCGGCGTGGCGAACGCTTTCGCGCCTTCATAGACAAGGCCCTCGGCAACGAGCTTGTCCGTCACCATGCGGCGCAGATCGTCCGCCGCCTTCGCCTGCATGCGCGCGGGAATTTCTTCGGAGAACAGCTCAAACAGAAGATCGGGCATGATTACGCTCCACCTGCTTCGGTGGCGATCCATGCCTCGCCGCAGGCTTTAGCAAGCTCGCGGACGCGCAGGATGTAGCTCTGCCGTTCGGTGACCGAGATCACGCCGCGCGCATCGAGCAGGTTGAAGACGTGGCTCGCCTTGATGCATTGGTCGTAGGCGGGCAGCGCCATCAGGTGGCGCTCCTTCTTCCCATCAGCCCATCCAGCGTCGAGGTATTTTTTGCACGCGCCTTCAGCCATCTTGAACTGCTCGAACAGCATCGCGGTGTCGGAATGTTCGAAATTGTGCCGCGAATATTCCTGCTCGGCCTGAAGGAACACGTCGCCATAGGTCACCTTCTCGGCACCCTCGCGGCCGTTAAAGTTGAGATCGTAGACGCGGTCCACGCCCTGCACATACATCGCAAGCCGCTCGAGGCCGTAGGTGAGCTCGCCCGCGACCGGCGCACATTCGACGCCCGCGACCTGCTGGAAGTAAGTGAACTGCGAGACTTCCATGCCGTCGCACCAGCATTCCCAGCCAAGACCCCATGCGCCGAGCGTCGGACTTTCCCAATCGTCCTCGACAAAGCGGATGTCATGAAGCGCAGCATCGACACCGATGGCGGCCAGTGATTTCAGATAGAGGTCCTGAATGTCGGATGGCGACGGCTTCAGGATCACCTGAAACTGATAATAGTGCTGCAAACGGTTCGGGTTCTCACCGTAGCGGCCGTCCTTCGGGCGGCGCGAGGGCTGCACGTAGGCAGCGTTCCAGCGCTTCGGCCCAAGCGCGCGTAGCGTCGTCGCCGGATGGAACGTGCCCGCGCCTACTTCCATGTCGTAAGGCTGCAGAATCACGCAGCCGTAATCGGCCCAATAACGCTGCAATGTCAGGATCAGGCCCTGAAACGATTTTTCGGGGCGCATGTGCGGCGGAAGCGTTTCCATCGGATATTCTGCAATCAGTTCAAGGGCGGCAAAGCCGGGCGGGCGCGGCGGACCGTATCGGCGCGGGGGGCAGGAATCAAGGAGAGCCCGCAGAAAACGGCCTTTATCATGGAATCAGACGGTGCGAATGCCACACATGTCTAGTGCGGACGGTATGTGCCCGTCTGCGGGTCGCGTCGAAGCCTGACAGCATCCTTCTGGTCGGAAGCTGCCTGCTCGCGAATCTCGTCGAGTTCGCGGTTGACCCGGCGGCCCTCCTTCATCGCGAGCCGCAACAATGCGGCCCCGCCCATCACGCCTAATGCAATCAGAACCAGCGGCGGCATCTATCCCTCACGCTCACAACCCGTAGCGCGCCCATAATGCGCGCGTCTCCAGGGCGGAAATCAGATCGTCGGCAAAGCCCGTGCCGATCACCGCACCCGCACCCGGCTTTCTGCCTGCGAGACTCGACAGCAGTCCGCTCTTCGGCGCAATCACCGGCATGCGAACCCGCTCGCCGTAACGCGTGCGAAGAACGCTGCGCAGATCGCCGATTCTATCCGCGAGCCCGAGTTTCACCGAGCGTTCGCCCGCCCAGTATTCGCCGGAGAACAGAAAAGCCTCCTCACCCTGAAGCCGTGCACCGCGACTCCTTTTCACGAGGTCGATGAAGCTGTCATGGATATCGCGCTGGATCGCCTTCAGCCGCGCAACATCGTCCGGACTCTCCGGCAGGAACGGATCGAGGCTGCTCTTGTGCTCGCCCGAGGTGTAAATCCGGCGCTCGATGCCGACCTTCTTGATAAGATCCTGAAACCCGAATGTGCCGCCAATGACTCCGATCGATCCCAGGATCGAGGACGGATCGCAGAAAATCTCGTCGCCCGCGCAGGCGATCATGTAGCCGCCCGAGGCTGCAACATCCTCGACGAAGACCAGCACGGGAATCTTCTTCGCCTCCGCAAGCTGACGAATGCGGTTGTAGATCTGATGCGACTGGACAGGCGAACCGCCCGGCGAATTGATCACCAGCGCAACCGCTTTGGCCCGCTTGGTCTCGAACGCCTTCTCAAGCAACTTGCTCACGCCCGACAGTGTCAGGCCCGGGCGCAGCGGCGTGACCGTGCCGATAGTGCCGCTCAGGCGAACGACGGGAACGACTGCCCCGCGGAAACGCTCGGGCAGGAAACGGGTCCACCCGTCATTCAGCGCATTGTGATCGTGATCCTCATTCGTCATGCAACGCCTTTCGCATTAACGCCTTATTATCCCTGAAATGGCACTCAGGCGCGATCCGGTACGCCACTTGCATTGCATACCGAGACAACGCCTTCGCCCCGAGCTTCCGGCTAAGGCCAGCCGAAAGGTGCTTCGATGAAAATCTATCTGATGGTGTTGATGATAAGCGCACTTTTCACGGCTATCCGTTTCACTGCGGTCCAAGATAAGAACCCGAACTCGCTTCCGCAGTAAGCAAGGCGCCTATTTTTCAAGCATCTCGCGTGCCGTTTCGCCGCAAGGTCCGGAACCGAGCGCACCCCCTTGCAGCACATGCTCCGCCGCAGTCGTGGGACGACCCTGCCGGTCGTTCAGAACCAGTCCAGGCAAAATCTGTAACGGCCCCCGGCTTCCCTTGATCGCACGCACCAGAACGCGGATCGCCGCCGTACCCGGCTTCGGATAGATCGGAACCACCTCGACCGCGCCGAAGCCGCGCTGGAGAACGTTCAGCACACGATCCAATTCATCCGCTCGCCAGATCAAGGTCAGGCAACCGCCCGGCTTAAGGATACGACGCGCAGCCTTGATCCAGACATCGAGCGTCTCGCCCGCATCGAGATGTGCTGCGCGCTTCGCCTCGTCGGGTGAGGCACGGTGACGATCCGCCGCATGAAACGGCGGGTTCATCATCACGTGATCGGCATGGTCCGGCGGCAAGCCCGCATCCACAAACGCCGCCGCATTCGCACAGATGTCGAGCAGGATGGTTCGCGCCGCGATGTCGTTCGCTTGCGCATTGGTTTGCGCGAGATCAACGAGCGCTGGATCGATTTCCACCAGAGTAAGGTTTATGCCTTCGACCCGACGCGCCAGTGCAAGACCCGCAGCCCCCGCGCCTGCCCCGAATTCAATGGCATGGTCGCCCGCATGCGCCGGGACAGCCGCCGCCAAAAGGATCGCATCATGGCCCGAGCGATGGCCCCGCCTGAACTGACGAAGGCGAAGTCTCCCCGCGAGAAACGCATCTTCGGTCAGATCGGAGGGTGGGAGCGGATCAGTTCCCATCGCGCAATTCGTGTCCAAGCCCGGCCTCGGTCAACAGGCGGCGCGCGGCGGCATCATCGCTTTCATGCACGAGAATACGTCGGGGAATCGCCCCAGCCGACCCTTCCAGCACGCTCATATTGGCATCCAGCAGCAGGTGCCTGATGTTCGCCCCGTCGAGCAAGGCGCCCACCGCCGACACCATGACTATATCGTTTGTCCTCAATAACTCGCGCAATCCTGCTTCCTCCTCGCCGCCGACCGGGGACGCTCTTGCCGTGGGACGCGGCAGTTTCTATTGTCCGGCCAGCCAGAACCGGGAGACCCTGCGTGGCAGTTATTGTACCCTTTGAGGGCCATTCTACCCCATCGATCGACCGGCTTGTTGCGCTCGTCGCAGACGACATGGCGGGGGTCAATACGACCATTCTGTCGCGAACCGGCTCCGAAGTCACGATGATCCCGGAAGTCGCCAACCACCTGATCTCCTCGGGTGGCAAGCGGCTGCGTCCGATGCTGACGTTGGCGATGGCTCAACTCGCAGGCTATGTCGGCGACGGCCACATCAAGCTCGCCGCTGCGGTCGAATTCATGCACACCGCGACCCTCCTGCACGACGATGTCGTGGACGAGAGCGAACTGCGCCGGGGCAAGCTGTCCGCGCGGATGTTGTGGGGCAATGAGGCGAGTGTTCTGGTCGGCGACTTCCTGCTCGGCCAGGCCTTCCGCATGATGGTCGAGGTCGGCTCGCTGCGCGCGCTCGACATTCTATCATCCGCCGCCGCCACCATCGCCGAGGGCGAGGTGATGCAGCTTGCGGCCGCGAAGAACACCGCCACCACCGAGGACGAATATCTCGCGGTGATCCGCGGCAAGACCGCCGAACTGTTCGCCGCCGCGAGCGAGGTCGGCCCCGTGATCGCGAACCGGCCGAAGGCGGAGCAGACCGCATCCCGCTCGTTCGGCATGAATCTCGGCATCGCCTTCCAGCTCATCGACGACGTGCTCGATTACGGCGGCAAGGCCGCCAAGCTCGGCAAGAACGTCGGCGACGACTTCCGCGAAGGCAAGATCACCCTGCCCGTCGTGCTGGCCTTCCGCCGCGGCAACGATGTTGAGCGCGATTTCTGGATCAGGACGCTGGAGCGCGGCGAAGTCGCCGACGCCGATCTCGATCACGCCATCGGCCTGATGACCAAACATCGTGCGCTGGAAGACACCATGCAGCGTGCGCAGCATTACGGCGCGATGGCCGTCGATGCGCTGGCGCTGTTCCCGTCATCACCGATGAAAAGCGCGCTCGAACAGGTCGTGGCCTTCTGCCTGGCGCGTTCGAACTGAGCTAGTCGAGTGTTCCCGCGTGAACCCACCATTGCGGATGGGTCAGCGCAATGACCTGCGCGGCCCGGTCTGCCGCGGCGGCGTCCTCATACAGC